>JALWTA010000023.1 GCA_027082955.1 Sulfurovum sp.
ATGTGATTCTTGTTAGAAAAAATTTAAATCCAACACATTTTCCTTGTTGTTTCGAGGATTTTTTGTGTCAAGTGACGGGTTTCTCCTGAAAATGTGTCGGTTGGAAATCTCTATTTCGAGATTTGGGAAACTATTCTCTTATTTTTATTTACCCTATCAATATCTATTCCATAATGATCTATTAAAACCTCTTGAATAGTCTGGTTGTATTTCTTTGCCAAATGTTCAATCTGATAGATTTTTGCATCGACAAGGAAGCGATACCAAAAGGCGTGCAGTGTATGAAAAATGAAGCCTTCTTTGCCGTCAAGGAAGCCGAACTTTAAGATGTATCTGTAGAAAAAATAGATAAATGGTCTTACAAAGAGAGGTGTTTTGAAGTAGATGTTTTCTTTTATCCAACGTTTACGTTCTGTTTTATTTCCGAAAAGGTTGGCAATCGTGTTTATCTTTTTGATCTGATGTTTTGCTATAAGAAATTCTACTGCTTCGCGGGTAGAGTAGCTGTTATGTTTGTTTGTCCATAAGGCGATGTTTTCCTGACGATCATAGTTGGATTCTATGACGTCTATGTCGGAGTGGACAGTGACACCATCAACTTTGATGTGTTCATCCATCCACCGGTCTTCCATAGCACCTTTGGAGCGTTTGTACACACGTAAGAAGTAGTTAGGATAAAAAGCACCATGCTTGATGAACCGACCCATAAAAAAGATCTTCATTTTCACGTACACACCATCGGCACTGTCCTCGTCGATGATCTTGCGAAGTTCGTCAAAGCCCTCTTTTGTCCACCGTTCATCAGCGTCGATACGCAGTATCCATTCATGTTTGATATCTGTCTGCCCAAGAGCCCAAATAAATTGTTTTGCCTGATTGATAAAGTTGTTCTGGTAGAACTTCTCTGTGTACTCTCTCGCTATGGTTTCTGTCTTGTCAGTGGAAAATGAGTCTACAATGACAATGTCATCGATATGGTCTTTTATAGACTCCAGACAGGCACGCAGGTTCCGTGCTTCATTGTAGGTCATGACAATGGCGGTAACAGGCAGTTTAGTGTTTTGGTTCATGGAGATTCCCTAACAGATGTTGTATGCAATAGTATGTCAGCTTGATACCCTCGTTGAGTACAAATATCACTGCTTCTGGATTGGTATAGTACCTCTCCTTGTGCCACCACGGATTGTCGGTTGCAACGATATTATAGCTTAAATTGGCATCAGCATAATCGGCAATATGTGATGCAAAATAGCTGATCCTGCGTGAATGGGGAGGGTCTGTGACAAATATGACCGAGTGAAGATGATGATGCAGTAGATAATGTTTGATGAAAAATATCTCTTCCAAAGTATTTTTTGCACTGGTGTTGAAAATAATATTTTGCCGTTTGATACCTTTTTGGGTAAGGTAGTGGGCACGCCAGTCCAGTTCATATATTTTCATTGTTTTGTCAAAGTCATCAACACCCGTGAGGATGATTTTGTGCGATCTTGACATATTGGCATCATAAAGAGCAAGTGTCTTTTTGATGCGCAATCCGTTGTCTCCTCCAAGTGAGATGATGATGTCAGATATTTCAGGCGGTTTTGAGACATCAAAGTATCTGCCCATTTGGCTTAGAAGTGCCAAAATGGCAAGTATGAAAGAGAGAAACAGTATTTTCTTAGGCATCTTTGCTTTCCATTTTTTTGAAAACCTCTCTAAACTGCAATGCAATGTTTGCCCAATCATATTTTTTGGCTAATGCTTTTGCATTTTTTCGCATTTGCTCTCTGCTTTTTTCGAGCATCTCAAGCATGGCTTGCGAAGTCTCTTCTGCGCTGTTGTTTACCCATTTGCCACAGCCTGCTGCTTCAACCTTAGACCAAGGTGTTTGTTTGCTTGCTACTATGGGTGTTCCCGCAGCCAGACTCTCAAGATAGACATTGCCGAAATTCTCTGAGTGTGAAGGGAGTACGAAGAGGTCTGCATTACCTAAAAAGTCTATTTTATCCTGTTCTGTTATTTCGCCGATGAAATAGATATACTTTTGTAGCCGAAGTGTTTCAATTTGCTTTTCAAGATTCGCTTTCTCTCCAACATCTTTTCCTGCGATACACAGTATGGTATTGGGATAGCGCTTTAGTACCTTGGTAAAAGAGTCTATAAGTATGTCAAAGCCTTTGACTTTATGGAGTCTTCCCATGGAGACAATGATCTTAGAAGGAGAGAGTTCTACTCCCGTATATTTGTGTGCAAAAGCTTTTTTGTCAAGAGTATTCACATGGGAATAAGCTTCAAGGGATATGCCATTTGGGACAACATAGACATGAGCGTTTGGATAGAGTTTCAATATGTCTTCTTTTTCTGTTACGCTGGTTGCATGCCATGTGACATGATTGCCAAACGGGTTGATGACAAATCTCATCCAAAGCTTTTTAAAGCGGCTCCCATGAGTCAAACACCATTGGCAAAATGAACCTCTTGGTGACATAAGCACGTTTTTTTTCAATATAAAAGCGCAGATCAGGGCTATGGGGGTCGGGGTACTGAATATCCCCTGAATATGTACAATATCCGATGCTTTAATATCTTTCCAGAGGTGCAAAAAGAGTGAGAGTGAAAATATGTCTATTTTCGTCTCATTGTAATATTTGACAAAAAATCTGTCATTAAATTTTATCCAACTGTTAGCTTTAACATCTAATTTTGATTTTCCATTAGCATTTGTAGTTGAGACATAAACAGTTACATCATCAAGTGTGGAAAGAGCTTCGCACGTATGGAGTGTTGAAAAGATGGAACCGCCGTATACTGTTGCCGGATAGAAAGAGGGGATAACAAGACTGATTCTCATTTGCCCTCCTTGATGTAGCGGATGCCAATGACTTTGAGAGCGATCCAGTAGATGAACAGCATCTCTAAAAGTGATGTGAACAGAAAATAGGGATCCCATTCCGGTTTCAGTGATTTGTGAAGTATTATGCTGAAGAAGAGAAGCCCCAACGGATGTTGTCGGTCTGTATGGTCAATGTACTCAAGGATTGTACCAAGAAGGAAAAAAATAATGATAACAAAGATCATCCCACCCTCTAAATATGCCCATCCTACACAGGTTGGTGTGACGGCAGTTCTGCTTTTTTCTCCGACTATCGTGTCGTAAAAGATCCCGCCGACATCTGCCCGCGGTTTATCTGGCCATACTGCTCTTGGAACAATCCAGACTATTGGCAGATAGAGATATCGGTTCATATGTTTGTAGTAGTGCCAGTCGGGTTCATGCTCGATACTGTATTGGTAGAACGGATACATCGCACCACGTTTTTGATAACTCTCTATGCCCATTGCCAGAGTTTCTGAAATCGGTTTTTTCAATACATCGTTGAATGCTTTTTCAATGTTGCCAAGGTGTGATCCTGTATTGCTGTAGGGATCGTTTATGATATGTCTGTAGGCAGTATTGAGAGGGTAGAGCAGCACAAAAAAAGTCAAAATTGTATAGAACAGTATCGAGGGTATTTTGCGACCGGAGACCAAATAGACAATACCCACATAGAGCAGAGGCACAAAGGCATTCTCTTTCATCCCGCTGAGCAACCCGACAAAAAAGAGTGCCAATATGGAGAGATAAAAGAGTATTTTGTAGTGTTTGGTCCGGTTTTCAATGAACAGAATGTATGCAGAGAGTACCAGTGCAAAGGGGCTAAGGATATGTACAAGCATTTTGACAAGTGAAGCGATACCGGTAGTATAAACAAGAGCGCTGCCGTATCCGGACATACCAGTAATCAGAAGGTAGAAATTTGCTGCTACGGTAAGTCCCAGCAGTGCAAAAACAGTTCTTTTATGTTTGATCTCAATCTTTTTATAGGCTTTGTACCGATGTCGGTAAAAGAGTTTAAAGAGCAAATAGGAGATATCGAGTGCACCATATGCTGCGACCATGACTGCCAGCGCTTCGAATGCATGGTTCAAAGAGATATAGCCTACGATAAACCATATGCGGTCTGTATGTTCTGTTGTATTGACAATAGTCATAAAATTGAGTACCACCATAATGAATAGTGATATCCTCAGCCAGTCTTGAAGTCTTGGAACACCCCGTTTCCTGTAAAAATAGAGAAATTCCGCTACACTTTGAAGGTAAAGCAGGGGGGCAAGTATGACAGCGGCAATGACCTCTTTGCTTATCTCCTGTGCGCTATAGAGTGTCAGCATCCAGTAGGCACCAAAGAGTATACCGACGATAAGTTGACCAAAGTGTCTACTGAAACTATACATAGCGCTTCTCCGTTTTAAGCCGAGAGACAGCAAAGATCTGAAGTACAAAAATGACCAGATAGGCAAGCAGTGTTGCGAGTGCTGCTGCAATGATGCCATATGTAGGGATAAAGAGGTTCCCTGTCAGATTGATGATGAGTGCAGCAAAAAAGATATAGGCAAGGATATCAAGCCTGTTCAAAAGTTTTAGGTGCATGTGGTATGCTACATGAAGAATATTGACGAACATCGCAACCAATAAGATCATCATGGTATGAAAGTAGTAGGGGGTAAAGATGATATTTTTTTCAATCAAAATCGTGTAAAAAAACTTCGGAAGTACCATTGCGATGATACTCAAAAACACAAAAACAATGATCAGTTTAAAGATATAGGCGTTGATCATACGGTGTGTCTGGTCTCTGTTCTTCGCATAGTGCTTCAATATCTTCGGTTCTGCATACATAAAATAAACTTGACCTACTATTTGTCCAACCCCTGCTACCATTGCCAAGAGAGAGTAAACGGCGACATCTTCGGTAGAGAGAAAGTAGTCTATGAAGTATCGGTCAGAAAATGAGATGCCCCAGGTAAAGAGGCTGACAAATACGATGGGATAGGCAAAGAGAAAATAGTGTCTCAGTTTTTCCCAGTGGAGGATAAATTTAAATCTGTACGTTTTTAAGTATCGTTGCAGCACGATATAGGAGACGGTATATCCAATGACAATTCCGTAAAGTATGGAAGCTAAAGTATGGAAAAAGAAATAGAAGATGATGGGAAATAAAAATTTGGAGGATGATTCTAGTATTTGTAGATAAAAATACTTATTTCTTTGCATATTGAGTAAAAAAACTTTTTGGTTGAGTGTATAGTTATTCAATAACACAAAATATAAAAAGAGCAACAGCAATATTTCCAAAGAAAATCTTTTATATACAGTGCCATATACAGTGATCAATATGAGGCTTATGCCATTGATGCCTATTAAAATTGTTTTAAATTCATTCACAAATTCCGATTTGTCTTTGCAATGGTTGTAAAACCGATCAAAAGCTTGTCCGGGAATTTGTAAAAGTACTGCGGACAGCCCAGCAATAACTGTTTGCAAAAGAACAAAGTTTCCATAGTCTGTTTTGTCAATGCCGTAGGAGGCGTACCGGATAAAGGAAAATTGCATAGTAACTGTAATTAGGACAGTCAGTATGGTAATATTGAAAGCTTTGTTTTTAAGTTTTCCAATCATAAATTAAAATATTCCCTTAATGCTTTTAAATCATTTTTATAGGCATAATTATCAATTATTTCATAACTATTTTTTTTATAATCATCCAGTAGCGTATCATCCCCAAGCAATATCTTTAATTTTGACGCAAGATCATCAACGGATCCGGCCTTAAATATGAATCCATTGTTATGGATCAAATCATCTTTTGCACCAACTCTGTCAGAAACAACTATTGCACAGTTGCAGTTCATTGCTTCATTAATAGATAATCCCCATGCTTCTTTATCTGAAGGAAGTACAAATATATCACTTATCCAGTAATATTTAGGAATTTCACTTTGATTCACAAATCCTAAAAATTTCACATTAACCTGTAGATGTTGAGCTAGTTTTTCTAATGTTTTTCGTTCTTCTCCGTCTCCCACAACTAGAAGTATATACTCATTAGATATATTTCTTAATGCTTGAATCAATATATCCGGTTTCTTTAATGCTATCAACTTGCCAGTATACAAAATAACTTTTTCATTATCTTTAATACCAAGTGTTTTTTTCTCTTGTTTGATATTCAGCTTTTCCCCATATTCACGAAAGTAATTATTATCTACAGCAAAAGGCATTTTATATAATTTGTTTTCAGGCACATTAAAATATCGGTAGAATTTTTTATTTTGCTCTCCAATATAAAAAATAGCGTCTGCTTTGTGAAAAATTGTTTTTAAAAACAGTTTTCTAACAAGTTGTTTCAAACCTTTTCGGCTCTTTTCACCGAATGAGTTTGTATCACCTCTTAATGCGTAAGGAGTTGAAGTTAATAAACATGAGAAAATGATGAGTAAATGGCTAAAAGTATTCCAACCATGAATTACAATAAAGTCATAATTTTCTTTTTTTATTGCATTGAAAATGCCAAAATTCAAATAAGAAAAAAAAGAGCCATGTTTTTTTGATGTGTAATTTTTGAGTATCTTGTATTTATAGCCATGTAGTAGCGGAATATCCCATTTGACCGTTTCCCCAAATCCGGTATCTTCATACCCCCTAATACTGAAATCTGAAAAATAATATACTGTTAAATCAATATTCGGATCTTGCGAAATTTGTGAAAACATTGGAGAGTGATATTGGATTGGATGTGTTCCGAACCAAGCAATTTTGAAATTTTTATCCATTCTATCTCATTTCAATATATTTTTTTATATATTTTAAAATATCGTCAACTCTCGAATCTAATGAATAGTTTGCAACCGCACGTTTATGAGCGGCAACAGCCATTTGTTTTCGCTGTTCTTCATTATTTAAATAATAAAATATCTTTTGAGCTAATTCTTCCGGGCTATCGTAAGTAGGAACCTCTGTTTTCTCATCATATATACTATTGATAAATTCCGTTCTTTTGTGGATAAAAAAACAATGTGCTGCAGCCAATTCATACGTTCGTGTTGTATCAACATCCCCGGGTTGTTTTTCCCCGTCAATATATACATTTCGTGTAATTGGTGCAATACAAACTTTTCCTCGACGCAGCCAATTTACATAAGATTGTCCGTGTAAGGCTCCTGCATATGTCCAGTGCGATGGATAATCATCACGATGTTCTTCCCATCCATTGCCTCCAATGCCCACTTTAACATCTTTACCTGCCAGTAACTTTCCAACTTCTTTCATCAGTTCACCATATTCCGGACGCCAAGTTGCAACCAATGTTACATCAAACTGAAAATCATCAGGAAGAGAGGGCATTAGGTGTAATAATGGATCGTACCCTTGCGGCACAAAAACACATTTGTTATTATATCCATATGTTTCTTTCCACAGATCAGGATGAAATACTTTTGTGGATATCACCAAATCATAGACACCTACCGCCTCTTTATGAACTTTTCCATGAGCATGTGGAGAACAATCTGGGTACACATTTACAACAAAGAAATTCAAACTTTTTAACTTTTTAATGAAACCTGCTTCTATAGGACTACCTTTATACACTACAACGACATCAGGATTAAATGCAGATATACGAGTCAGGATTTCCCTGTAAAGGTCTTGAATGTAATATGTTTTAAAAACACGATGTAATAAGCGCAAAATTTTACTTCTATTGGCAGGTAGATATAAGTCTATATTGACTTCATCCAATACAATGTCATGATGTCGGCTAAATGCTTCTTTTAAAGAACGAGCACATGAACCTAGCCAGGATTCGCCAATATATAGAATTTTTAATTTTTTCATTTGGACGCCTTGTAAACTTTTTGATACAGTTTAGAATATTCCTTCGCAATATACTCCGGTTTGTATTTAAGAATATTTTTTAATCCGTTATTGATACTTGTTTCTCGAGATATATCATCACTGATAATCTTTAGGAATCCCTCTCTTATGGAGGTTACGTCGAATGGGTCTGCAAAAAATGCACCGTTTCCTGCGACCTCTTTCATGGGAGAGATGTTGCTTGTCAAAAGGGCTCGTCCAACTGTCTGTGCCTCCAAAATGGGCATACCGAACCCCTCATATGTCGAAACGAACACCACAATATCGGCATCGATATATTTCTGAATCAAAGCATCTTCACTGATGTTGACGGCATTTTCATATGTTATATTGTTCTCTTTAAGTGCTTGCAGCTGTGCATCGTCCAACGGACCGACAATATCCAAAACAGAGTCGATTCCATTGAGTGCTTTACATACACGGATCAGGTTTTTATTGACAGTTGTGCCGACATGAAGGATTCGCGGCTTTTCTTTATTAAAATCGTGTTTGGGTATATAGCTGAATCGGTCGCTGATACAGTCGGGAATAACTGTGATTCGCTCTTCGGGAAAGTGTACTAGGGCAAGCAGTTCGTCTTTTGTCTTTTCTGAGACGACAGTGACATACTCTACACGTTTTATGGGAAGTGTAAACCAAAAGAATTTAAGCAGTGCTCTTTTGAAACCTCGCGCATACATGACCGATACGCAATCGTGGACAGTGAGGATCGTTTTTTGCTTTTTTAAAAGTAGCGCCGCGAAATGGATATCTCCGGTAATGTGGTTAACATCACCTTGGTGAAAACAGACCTCAAACATGATCGCCAGCCGTTTGAAGAGTCCCTGACTTATGTACCTTGGTACAAAAAGATCTACTTCGACCGCGCTGTCCATGTGTCTGCGCACAATGTTAAAAAGTATTTCTATACTTCCCTGTGCCGGATGTTTTCTGTTGAACTGGACGACTTTCACGGTTTATTGCCCGCCTTTTTCAAATCGCTTTAGAACTAGCAGTGCCCAGACCCGTGACCAGTGTAACACTCCATTGGCAAATCGCTTTTTTATGTGAGGGTCAATATCGAATGTATCGATATGTTTTCTGAACCAGTATGCAAAAGGCAGCGTAAAACCCATCTTGGGACGGTGGAGGATCTCAGGCGGCAAAAGTTCTTTGACGGCATCTGCCAAAATAATCTTGTTGGTTTTGCGATCATATTTATGTTTAGGCTCAATGCATAACACATAATCGACCAGTGCTTTATCTAAAAACGGCACCCTTATTTCCAGTGAATTTGCCATACCGAACACATCGGCATCACGCAAAAGCTGATTTTTCATATACAAATTGAGTTCAAAGAATGATATTGTATCGTCACTCTTATCAATATGTGCACTGTTATACATTTCCCAAAGTTTGGAAATAGTCTGGTAAACCATGCTTCGGTCTATCTCCATCAGTTTGGCAATCTCGGTAGGTGTGAAGAGACCTCTTGTAGGAAGGTAGCATGAGAGGGCATTGTCAATCTGCAGAAGCTCCAGTTTTTTGTATTTGCGTGACTGTTGAAGCAATGAGACAAGCAACTTCGGCATGCGGGAGAGCATCTTCAATTTGCCTGCATTTCTGAATGAGCCGTAACCATAGAATATCTCATCACCACCAATTCCGGACAATACTGTTTTCAAGCCGCTCTCTCGTGCTGCCTTGGAAACAAAGAATGTATTAAGCCCGTCAATGCTCGGCTGGTCGAAAGAGGCTGTGAATGCATCAATAGAGGAGAGGAAGAGTGTATCATCGATGAGATATTTGGTATGTTCGGTACGGTATCTGTCCACCACAATATCCTGATAATACGCTTCGGAGAGATCTTTTTCGTTAAAAACTAGAGAAAGTGTATGAAGACGTTCTTTGTATTGTGCAGCGATTGCCGTAATGGCTGAGGAATCAAGCCCTCCGGAAAGAAAAGTGCCGATAGGCGCATCGCTCACTAAGTGCCGTTGAATGCTCTTGTGCAACAGTATCTGTACATCTTTTACGATCTCATCATAGGATTTAGTGATTTTAGGAGTATAGCTGTAGGTGTTGTAGCATGTCGTTTTGAGTGTAGCATCTGCAAAATAGGCATAGTGCCCTGCGGGAAACATATGGATATTTTCATAGATGGTCATGGGTTCCGGAACGGAACCCAAAAGCAAAAAGAGTACTTTTGCTTCCTGATCTATGCCATCTGAAAAAGATTTGAGCGCTTTAATCTCAGAGGCAAATGCAAAACAGTGGCTGTCCTGAAAGTAATAAAGCGGTTTTATACCGCTTCTGTCACGCGCCAAAAAGAGCTTTCTGTCGCTTTTGTTGTAAATGGCAAATGCAAACATGCCGTTAAGTTGTCGGACAATCTCATCGCCATACTCAATATAGCCATTTAAAATAACTTCCGTATCGCTATTTGAACGGAATCGATACCCTTTTTGTTGTAATTTGGTTTTTAGATGATTAAAATTATATATCTCCCCATTAAAGACAATGATATATTGACCGCTCTCATCAGCCATGGGCTGATGTCCGTTATGTGAAAGATCGAGAATCGAAAGTCTTGTATGCCCCAAAAGCACCTGGTGACCATCGTAGATACCGCTGTCATCAGGACCTCTGTGCTGTAACGATGCAAGACGGTGTTCAAAATCTTCTCGGTTAATGTTTGTGTCTGCTATTTGACCTATGATGCCGCACATTGTTTTCCTTTAATCCCACATGATTGTTAGCATTTTCTGCGCTGTTTTTTGATCATGGCGGAAATGATCATGTAGAGCATGACGGTATTTAGGATAAAAAGCAGCAGAAGGTAGCCCTCGTCGGCATGGCGTTTAAGCGTCAGTCCGGTTACAGAGTAGACTGCCTGCATGACGGCAAAGAAAAAGACGGTCTTTGGGATATCTTGAGCAAAAAAGTATTTGATCAGATGGTGCAGGTGGCAACGGTCTGGTGCGAAGAGTGGGCGTCCGTTCAGCTTTCGGCGTATCATTGCGATGAGTGTATCGAAAAGCGGTATGGCAGTTACGAACAAAATGCTTACAGGAGGCAAGTACTCTAATGCCCGTATCGAGAGCAGACTTATGACAAATCCTATGGTCAAAGAACCGCTGTCACCCATGAAGACAGATGCCGGATACCAGTTGTAAAGCAAAAAGGCAAGCAGTACAGCAATAAAGAGAATAGAAATAACGGACAGAAATATATCGTGATAGTGGTATCCCGTCATAAAAAGTGCTCCAAAGATCACCAGAGCGATAGTTGCGGCAAGTCCGTCAATACCGTCGATGAGGTTCATGGCATTGGTAAAACCGGTAATTGCAAAAACGGTAAAGGGCAGGCTTAGCCATCCAAGGGTAATGTGAACACCGAAAAAGACACCGACATCTTCAATGACAAATCCGTCAAACGAAGCGAATACTGCGGCAATTCCAAGGATGAAAAATTTCACTTTTGGAGTGACTTGGTAGCGATCATCGACAATGCCGACAATGAGAACAATTAAAATAGATATATGCATGAGTAAAAAGTCGGAGAGCATATCCCAATGGTAGATCGCAGTTGTGAGCAGAAACGCTGCGTAAAAACCTATCCCCGCCCCCAATGGTGTATAAGCAGTATGAACACTCCGGCTGTTGGGCGTATCGATAAGCCCAATCAAGTGTGCATAGCGCTTTAGAAACCATATAAACAATGCAGAGAAGATGAATGCGGTACCAAATTCCGTCAACAGTTTCACGTTTTGTTCCCCTACATAGTGACTAGCGTATAAACGATTATAGCGTAAACTCAATAGTTTGGAACTTTCTGCTATCTATATTTGAAGAAATATTGTGAAATATGGACAAAATCTCTCCCAATTAACATTTCGTTAGCAAACATCCGTTATAATTGGCTCCTATTTCGATTTATTAAAAGGGACTATAACAATGTTAAAGCGGATATTTTCAATGAAAATGGCTGTACTGATGATGTTCTTGTTCGGCGCCTCTATCGGGGTGGCGACATTCATCGAGAACGACTACGGTACACAGACGGCACGCGCGTTGATCTACAAAGCAAAATGGTTCGAGTTCTTCCTTGCCTACTTTATTGCTATTTTGACCTACCAGATCATCAAGTATAAAACCTACAAGACAAAATTCCCTGTATTTCTGTTTCACTTTGCCTTTATTGTCATTGCTTTGGGTGCGTTGATCACCCGTTATGCGGGCTATGAAGGGATCATGCACATCAGAGAGGGGCAGACGACAAACAAAATGGTCTCCGATGTGAAAGTGATGGAGGTCTTTGCCAAGAGCAAAGACGGCAATGCTTCTCTGGAAAAACCGCTCTACTTCTCGACTATGACGAAGAACCATCTGGATGAGACCTTGAAAGCGGGCAGCAAGCGTGTGGAGATAAGTCTGGAAGAGTATCTGCCCACTGCAGAAGAGGAGATCGTTCCTGATCCAAAGGGTGATACGCTGCTTGAGATGAAAATCTCTGCGGGCAGAAGAGGTGAGATGTACTACTTTAAAAAAGGCAGCATCAAGGATTTTGGACAGTTCTATGTCTCATATGGTGTTGAGAATGTGCCGACAGACAAGCCGACTTTTAAAATTACCGGTGAACCGGGAAATCTAAAAGTCTATTTCCCTTTTATCATCAAAACTTTCAGCATGGATACACGTACACCGTCTGAGATGTCCGCAGGTACCAACCCGCTTAAACGACGTATGCTTTATCGTTTCGGAAACAATGCTGTGGTGCTGAAAGGTGTCCATGAAAAATCATCACTGCGCATTGTTTCTCATTCGCTGAAGACCAAAGCCGGAAAACCTGAGTATATCAAGCTTAAAGTACGGGTAGGTGATAAAAGCAAAGAGGTAGTGTTTAAGCCGAAAAAAGGAGAGGTTGGAGACCTGAAAACGTTTACGCTCAACGGAGTAGAGATGCAGATGCGCATCGGTGCAAAAGTGATTTTCCTGCCATTTAGTATTAAACTCAATGACTTTACGCTGGAGCGTTATCCCGGATCGATGACGCCGGCATCCTACTCCAGCAGGGTGGTACTCATAGACAAAGAGGAGAACCTTACCATGCCGTATCATATCTATATGAACCATATTCTAGATCACAGAAACTACCGTTTCTTCCAGTCATCCTATGATCCGGATGAACACGGTACGGTACTCTCTGTCAATCATGACCCGGGTACGCTGCCGACCTACCTTGGCTATATTCTGCTTGCACTAGGTATGATCTGGAGTCTGTTCATTCCAAACGGGCGTTTCCAAAAACTGCTCAAAGGTGCACGGAAGCTTCAGGAGGGTGCACTTGTCGCTGCCTTTGCCGTGCTACTGGGGATGATGCCGCAGAGCACACATGCCGCTTCGCCTCAGATCGATGCAAAAACGCTCAAAGAGATGCAGGCTTTCGATCCGGTACATGCACGCAACTTCGGTACACTTGCCGTGCAGGACCATAAAGGGCGTATGAAACCTATGGATACGGTTGCCCATGATGTGATTGCAAAGATCACACGACGTACCTCTCTTTACGGACTTGAGCCGGATCAAATGTTCCTCGGAATGATCATGAATCCGGAACTCTTCCAAAATGTCCCTATGATAAGGATAGGACATCCAAAGATTGCATTGGATCTTGGGTTGCCAAAAGATGCTACCTATGCGAAGTTCTCAGATTTCTTTGACAAGAAGGACGGACACTACAAACTCTTTGGCGAGGTAACGAAAGCTACCCGAAAGAAACCGCTTGAAAAGACACAGTATGACAAAGAGCTCGTCAAAATAGATGAACGTGTCAATGTTGCCTATATGACCTATCAGGGCAGTCTCATGCGTATCTATCCTGTGCCCAACGACAAAAACAACAAGTGGGTTGCACCGCTTGATGCGCTCAAAAGTTTCCCTCCAAAACAGGCACAGGAGGTCAAAATGACCATTTCAGCCTATTTTGCATTTGTTGCCGAAGCACTGAAAACCGGGAAATGGGACAAAGCCGACCTTGGTATTGCAGCGATCAAAAAGTATCAAAAAACGTATGGTTCCGCAGTATTGCCAAGCCCAAGACACATCAAAATGGAGATCTGGTACAACAAACTTGGACTCTTCAGCAAACTCTTCCCACTTTATCTGACACTGGGACTTGTACTGTTGATCTTCGCTTTTGTCCATGTGATGAAACCCAATTTCCCTATGAAATGGGTAATGCGTATCGCATGGGCAGTGCTGATCTTCGGATTTGCACTGCATATTATCGGTATGGGTATCCGTTGGTATATTGCCGGACACGCCCCGTGGTCCAATGCCTATGAATCCATCGTATTCATTGCGGCTGCTACCGTGCTTGCCGGTATCATCCTTGCCAGACGTTCTCCGTTCGCACTGGCTGGAACGGCACTCTTGGCAGGCTTTACGATGCTCGTTGCGCACATGAATTTCATCAACCCGGAGATCACAAACCTTGTACCGGTGCTTAAATCCTACTGGCTGATGATCCATGTAGCAACCATTATTTCCGGTGATGGTTTCCTTGGACTCGGTTCCATTCTTTCTTTGATGGTGCTTATCCTATTTATCATCAGAGGCAAGGAGGGCAACCCTAACATTGACCGTTCCATCAAAGAACTGACCAATCTCTCTGAGATGGGGTTGATCATCGGGCTGATGCTGCTGACAGTGGGGAACTTCCTTGGCGGTGTCTGGGCGAACGAGAGCTGGGGACGCTACTGGGGCTGGGACTCCAAAGAGACATGGGCAGCGGTGACCATTCTTGTCTATGCCGGTGTACTGCATATGCGTTTCATTCCAAAACTCAATGATACCTTTATCTTTACAGTAGCGGCAACATGGGCATACGCTTCGGTACTGATGACCTATTTTGGGGTCAACTACTATCTTTCTGGACTCCACTCCTATGCGGCAGGCGACCCTGTGCCGATCCCTGTGTGGGTTTACTACGCAGTGGCGACACTGGCTGCACTGACACTGCTTGCTGCCCGAAACCGCAATATGAAAGCCAAGCGCTCATAACCTAAAGGCTGCTTTGGCAGCCTTTAATAGTTTCTATCATTATCACTCCCCCACTATCACCGCGGTTAACCTCGGTTTTCCTTTCTGCTGTATAATGCTCCTATGAACTCATGGATACATTAAGGTGTTCATAGGAAGGAAGCAGCATGAGATATCTGACACTTGGTATTGTATTTGTTAGTCTTGCACATGCAGACTGGGGAAGTACATTGCTTCAAAAGAGTGCCGAACTCTATGATGAAACAAGAGAGAAAACCATTCAGATCTATGAGGACACTCTTGATACCAAGCCGGTCACACACGATGCGCTTCGCAAAGAGAGACTCAGCAAAGCATGGGACAGTGCACTGGATGAGTTAAAAGAGGGTACACATTATATTGATGAACTCAAAACCGCACCTGATTCGGCATGGATCGGTCGGGACAAAGAGGCAATACATGAAGATATGGATGCACTTTTTGACAGGATTATTCAGGGACTGGTCGGGGGTGATCTTGGCGAGTACAAACGTCAGATGGCAAAGCTGCGGAAGCAGATTGATGCCAACAAAGAAAAAATACTGACCTACCGTGAAAAGCGCATCGGTGCGCCTGAATCGAGCACGATCTATACAACCAAAAGTGAATATGACGAAAAGATCAAAGCGCTTCAGGATGAGAACAGGGTCTTTGCCAACGATATGCGTATTGTCAAAGAGAATCTTCAAAAGAGTTTTGATGATATTGGCGTAAAGTTAAGTATGGATCAGATCGATGTGCTGCTGACACGGGTGGATGGAGATGATATCATTCAGATCTCATTGATGATGGATACACTCAAGTATATTACTAATCAGATACTCCATCTGATGCAGGAGAGCCACGAAGAACTCAAACAGGCAAAGCGGTACTACGGTATGCATGAGGTGCTGTTGGAACTTGTTGTGTACATTCAGCAAAAATATATCGACAAATGCAACAATGTCTATCTGGTGAAGATACAGAAGATCATCAATGATTCCCGCAGTATGATCGAAGAGACCAAACGTCTTCAGGCACATGAAGATGACCCTAAACGGATCATGGTCTATGCACACAATATAGAAGCGCTTGAGATGACACAAAAAGCGGCACTGCGCTACCGTGAAGATCTTGTACGTTCACGTGACAAGATGATCGAAGCGCAAAAAGTGGCAAAAGCGAACCTGAAAGTCTCCAAAAATACCTATGAAACCGTCTCATTGAGTGCAGACCTCTATGATCTGATGTCAGAAAGTCAGCAGATGTTTGCAAAGATCAGCAAAATTCAGGTACCTGACATTGTCCCTTTTGAGAATCTTCAGATCAAAGAGAAGTACAAAGAGTTGACAGACAAGATCGAGTAGGATGCTACTCTTGGTTGAGTATCCGCTTGATTACCTCTGAACAGACCGTCAGTCCTACGGCGCCGGTAACAGCGACACAGGAGCCCTTCTCGACACACTTTGCCTGTTCGGGAGAGAAGACAACGGTGAAGTTGCGGTCAAACTTCGCTTTTTTCAGTTCATTGCGTATCTTGCGTGCCAGTGCATCCCCATGTGTTTTCCAGATGGAGGCAACCTCTATTTTGCTCGTATCGTAGCGTTTTGCAGATCCCAGTGCCATAATGAGTTTTTTGTAGCATTTTTGGGCAACCTCTATTTTCACTTTTGTCGTATCGGCAGCATCGATGACAATGTCGTATGGGTCGAAATCGAACTCCTGCACCCACGCCACATCCATACGCTGTTGGATCATCTTGATGCCGGGGTAGAGCTGTGCAAGCCGCTCAACCTTGACCTCTCCAACCGCCTCAGACCCTATCTGCCTGTTCTGGTTCGTCTCATCATACACATCAAAGTCAAGGATGGTAATGTCCTTCACCCCGGAACGGTAAAGACAGTCGAGCGCATAAGAGCCTACACCACCCACACCCAATATAAGAATCTTTGCCTTCTGGAGCTTTTCGAAGTTCTCTTTGCCAAAGAGGAGTTTGCAACGCTGAAAACGCATGGTTTTCCTTTTTCTGTTTTTCTCTATGCTATCTTACCGTTTTTGGCTCAAAAGGGAATTATAGGTGAAAAATATGTTAGCATCTTTTTTAGCACAAGTCTCCTTTAAGTCAATTATAGTAATATAAATTACAGTAACTTAAATTACAATATAGGGTTGCATGCTATGAAGTTTTACAACAGAGACAAAGAGTTAGCCTATTTGAGAAAGATCGGTAAAGATGTTAGGCATACTTCTCGTATGACGGTCATTGTAGGCCGAAGACGGATCGGAAAAACGAAACTTCTCAAAGAAGCTTATGCAAAAAGGGTCTATCTCTTTGTCTCAAGAAAAAATGAAACGTTGCTTTGTGAAGAGTTTGTCACTATTGTGCAGCATGAACTCAATGTCAATATTTTCGGTACCTTCAGCAGATTCCATGAGCTCTTTGCCTATCTTATGGAGCTTTCCAAAACCATACCTTTCACCCTTGTCATCGATGAGTTTCAGGAGTTTTTGCACATCAATGATACCGTCTATGCCGATATGCAAAATATCTGGGACAGCTACAAAGATGCAGGCAAGATGAATCTGGTACTAAGCGGCTCGATCTACTCTTTGATGAAAAAGATATTCGAAGATAGAAAAGAGCCTCTTTTCGGTCGTGCCAATCATAAGATACACCTCAAGCCTTTTAGTGTAAAGACGCTCGAAGAGATCATGCAAGACAACCATCCCGCTTACAGTAACGAAGATCTGCTCTCTTTTTACATCTTGACTGGCGGTGTCGCCAAA
This sequence comes from Sulfurovum sp., assembly GCA_027082955.1. Lineage (GTDB taxonomy): Bacteria > Campylobacterota > Campylobacteria > Campylobacterales > Sulfurovaceae > Sulfurovum. The sequence goes on from JALWTA010000023.1 coordinate 17,569, forward strand.
TATGTGGAACTCTTTGTAGACAGCCGAGCCTTTACACGCGAAAGACAGTTGGATCTGATCTTTGATGAAAATTCACTCTTTATTGACGAGGGGAAAAATCTGCTCATCGAGGAGTTTGGCAAAGAGTACACCACCTATTTCTCCATACTCTCGCTTATTGCCTCTTCCAAAACATCGCGTTCAGAGATGGAAAGCATACTGGGGAAAAATATCGGCGGCTATCTGGACAGGCTGGAGAACGAATATACTATCATCAAAAAGGTCAAGCCCATCTTCGCCAAAGAGGGCAGCCGGACGCTCAAATATGAGATCATAGACAACTTTTTTCACTTCTGGTTCCGCTTTATCTACAAACACCGTTCTGCCATTGAGATAGAGAACTACGCTTATGTCAGATCTATTGTCCAAAGAGACTTCGCGACCTTCAGCGGCAGATTTTTGGAAAAGTACTTTATAGAAAGGCTGAAAGCCTCCGGAGCATTCTCCGCCATAGGCACCTATTGGGAAAAAGGAAACCAAAACGAAATAGACATCGTTGCGGTAAATGATGACGAGAAAAAGATGCTTGTTGCGGAAGTGAAACGTAACCCTGACAAGATCGATTTGGCACTGTTGGAGAAAAAAGCGCAAAAGTTGATTCAAAAGCATCAGGGCTATACGGTAATGTATAAAGGGTATTCGTTGGATGATATGCGAAAGGAGGCGTTGTTCTAAGTGTTCTGCCATTCCAGTCTTTAAAAGAGTGGTGCAGGTACTGGTAGGGCGGGATGTTTGAAAGCTAAGATGAAAAGTGGAGGTCTATAAGATGATCAAACTTTTATGTTATAATATATGTAATTACCTATAAAATCAAAGGGATGATTATGGTTGCCTATCAAAAGAATGAACTCATTTCAGCGACAGAACTTGCAAAAAAGTTTGGTCAGGTCATGACACAGATAAAAGAGAAAAATATCGATAAAATTGGTGTACTCAAAAACAACAAACTTGAGGCAGTCGTGATTTCTACTGAAGAGTATGAGCATTTAAAGATGATAGAGGAGATCCATACATTTAACAGCAGTATGCCTGATGACTTGAGCCAATTTACCAAGAAGATACAAAAAGCTATGGACTCCGGTATAAGTGAAAAAAGTCACGAAGAGATATTTGAAGATCTGAAAAAACGCTATGAGGCTTAAATATTCAGAAGAAGCACTGAATGATCTCGATGAAATTTTAGCATTCATTGCCAAAGACAGTCCGGCAAGAGCAGTCAGTTTTATTGATCAGATAAAGGAAAGGATAGAACTGCTTCTGGATTTTCCCGCTTTAGGGGTCAGCTGTCAGAGCAAAGGTATTCCTGAAAATTGTCGTGTAATGATATTTGGTGCCTATTTGATTTTCTATTCGGTTATGGAAGAGGATATTCTTATTTTAAGCATCATCAATGCTGCGGAGAATTATAGAAAATAGTGATTATTCGTAGTAGAAAAACCACTGCTTTATATATCCTCTACCATCCACTCCTGCAACACAGCTATCTCATCATGCGCCGTCATATCAAGCTGCACTGGAGTAATGGAAACATAACCGTCGTTGACCGCTTCAAAGTCGGTGGTGTGTCCGGGGGTATCCATCCAGCCCAGTTCGGGCAGTCCTATCCAGTAGTACTCTTTGCCTCTGGGATTGTAGTGTACTTCGGCATTGTGTGCATAGAGGCGGTTGCCTGCGCGGGTGACCTTGAAACCTTTACACTCTTGCTCAGGAATGGGAGGAATATTGATGTTGAGAAATTTACGTGGGGGCAGGGGAAAACTGCCTGCAAAGATCTTCTCCACCAGTGCTGCAATGCTCTTTTGTGCCAGTGTGTAGCCAAACTCGTCTATACTTTTGCCGTGTTCTGCATAGACTTGCGAAATGGCGATGCCGGGGATGCCTTGAAGTACTGCTTCCATGGCAGCTGAAGCGGTACCTGAGTAGGTGATGTCCTCTCCCATGTTTGAACCGATGTTGATGCCGGAGATGACAAGGTCGGGTTTGTGCTCTTTGAAGAGTTTGTTGAGTGCCAGAAAGACACAGTCTGAGGGGGTGCCGTCATCAAGTTTGTAAAAACGGGGTGCCACTTCGATAAAGTGCAGCGGTCTTGTCAGGGTAAGAGAGTGCCCGCAGGCGGACTTTTCGGTACTGGGTGCCACCACAAAGACCTCACCTAAAGGTGCAAGTGCCTCTGCAAGTGCATGCAGCCCTGCCGATTCGTAGCCGTCGTCGTTGGTGATGAGTATTCTTTTCATGTTGGCATTATAGCCTCTTTCCCAATAAATCTTTGGTATAATTAACCAACTTATAGAAAATATACAAAAGGAGCAGTCGTGCAAAAAGAGCCGATGCTAAGAGAAACCTATGTCAAACTTTCCGAGGAGCTTGAAAACCTTAAAACCAATGAACGAGGCAAGATTGCCAAAGTGATCGATGAAGCCAGAGAACTGGGTGACCTTAAAGAGAATGCAGAGTACCACGCTGCCAAAGAGAAGCAGGGGCTGATGGAGGCACGTATTGCCGAGCTGACAGACATCATTGGGCGTGCACAGGTGGTTGACCCCTCTACATTGGCGCATGAGCGTGTAAGTTTTGGTTCGACGGTTTGTCTGACCTGTCAGGAGAGCGGAGAAGAGCTCAAATATACCATTGTCGGCAGTATGGAAGCCAAACCCGAAAAGGGGCTTATCTCATTTCAGTCTCCTATGGCACGTGCGCTCATAGGAAAAGAGGAGGGGGATGAAGTGGAACTTACCCTGCCAAGCGGGAAGAAAGCGTACGATATAGAAGAAGTGGTGTATGAGGAAATCGAATTAAATTAGAAGTTAGAAGTTAGAAATTAAATTCGTTTCCACCGTCCATGGTAGGAATGAGAATTGGAATCGGAGGCTTTAGCCCCGCTTTACATTTTACTATGCCATGTTAGAGCGAAGCTGAAGCTTTCGGTTCCTAAGGTCATGTCAAGTTAGAACGATGTGCTTATCGAAAAAAAAGGAAATGAAATGATAAAAGTCGGCGTTGTAGGTGCCAGTGGATATACCGGGCTTGAGTTGGTCAAAATGCTCATCAGTCATCCGGGGTTTGAACTTGCCTATCTGGCGACAACACAGGGTGATACAATGATAGAAGCACTGCACCCTTCGTTGGAAGGGGTGGTGACTATGCCTGTGGAGAAAGCAGATGTGGCAAGTGTAACACGTGCGTGCGATCTGGTCTTTTTGGCACTGCCGCATAAAGCTTCGATGGGGTTTGCCAAAGGGCTGCTTGAGAATGGATTGAAAGTGGTTGATCTCTCGGCAGACTATCGACTGGAGCTGGATACGTACGAGGAAAACTATTGTGCACATGAAGACAAAGCCCACCTTGATGAGGCAGTCTATGCACTCATAGAGTACTACCGTGAGGAACTCAAAAACACAAACCTTGCCGCAGGACCGGGATGCTACCCGACCGCGACACTGTTGGGCATTTTACCGTTTATCCCTTATATCGATACCAGTGCACCGCTCTTTGTCGATGCCAAATCGGGTGTAAGCGGTGCAGGAAAGAAACTGAGTGAAACGACCCACTTTGTCACGGTTAATGACAATATTTTTGCCTACAATCCGCTCAAACACCGCCATGCACCGGAAATTGCAGAGAAGATAGAGAAGGTTCACGGTGCCAAGATGCATGTTAACTTCGTGCCGCATCTCATCCCTGCTACGCGTGGGGAACTGGTCTCTGTCTATGCGACACTCAAAGCCGATATCGACCCGATAATGGTACTCAAAGAGCATTATGCCAACGACCCGTTCGTCCGTGTGCGCGAAACGCCGGTAAGCATTAAAAATACCGCTGGTACGCACTTTTGTGACATCTATGCCGCAACCAACGGTAATGCCCTTTTTGTAAGTTCCGCCATAGACAATCTTTTGCGTGGTGCCTCCTCACAGGCACTGGCCGCAGCCAATTTGATGTGTGGATATGAAGAGGGGATGGGATTGCCGACAGTGGCGTGTGTGCCGTAGTGACAGACAGTACTGTGACTGTCTTTTTTATTGATAGTTGATGAATTTTGGCGGATATTTTACAGTGGCGTTTTGTACAGACTCCTGACCCATAACCTGTTTGGGAGTCATGAGGGGATGGTCTTCTTTGAAGAAGAGTTTAAAGCCTCCCGCGACACGTTTTTGGTAACCTTCTGTATACATCTGGTTATAGATGTCGATCTTTAGCTTGGGAGAGCCGTGACCATCGAGATTCATAATGAGTTTGATGTTGTCATATTTGCGTATGGCGGTTTTGGACAAGACCATGGTATGTCGGAACATATGCACAAGAAGCATCTTCTCCTCTGTAATATGATGTTCTTTCATATAACGTGACATCGCCTCCTGTACTTCGTTGATCCACTCTCCTTCAATCTGTCCTATCTGCTTACCGGGTGCTACATTGAGATTGCTTACTTCAAATTCGGGATCGATAGCAATATGTACATTATGGTGGTCAAGATATTTGAGTATGTGTTTTACTGCCTGTTGTGGTGTATTTTTGCCAAGCTGTGCATCAATAAAGAGCACAAAGCCGTCATGTTCTGCTGCATCGATATATGGCTGGAGTTTTTCATCTGAGAGATGGGTAATGTAGTCTTTGTCCGCACCCGGATCAGCTGTTGCCAGTCCATAGATGACATCAAATCCTGGTGTGACACTTTTTCCTGTAATGCCGGTATACTCAGAAGCTTTTTTCTTGATGATGGATTTTAATGTATCTATGGGGTATTGTCCCAAAACACCGAGTGAAGCCACACCGGGGCGTCCATAATAAGCGACAATCATATCAATACCCTGAGGCAACTGCTGATCGATACTTGGCAAATCTTTATAAAGCGGATGTGTATCACCTGCCAAAAGTGTACCAGAACCAAACGCTGCAGCTGCGGCAGCAACACAAATAAGTTTTTTGATATTGGCTATACGTAAGTTCATCTCATTCTCCCCTAAAAGTTTCAATTATTGTAGCTGGTTATCTTTAATTTTTGGAAGAAATGACATAGTACGCCCTAAAATCGAAATAGAAAAAATGTAAATAAGCGGGAGTGTCGTAAAATACGAAGAAACCAGAGAAAAAAGTGCACTTGATTCTTTCACCCATCGGGTGCACTCTTTCCCCAAGGAGTGAAAGTAT
>JALWTA010000024.1 GCA_027082955.1 Sulfurovum sp.
GGGCGCATCATCAAAACTGCCGGCCCTGAGCTGGTTGCACAGCTTGAAGAGGAAGGGTACGAGAGCATCGAGGAAGAGGCATGAAGCTGCTTGATCTCAAACAAAAAACCGTAGAGGAAGCTGCTGCGCTGCTTGGGGTTGACCCCAAAGCGGCTGCACTGGAACGCTTTGTGGCTATCGGTCTGCCGACAAAGAAGAGTGAAGAGTACCGCTACTTCCAGATCGAGAAGCTCTTTGAGAAAACGTACCGTACCCTCTCCTATGTGCCTCACACCATTGAAGAAGCTGAGAAAGTCATCATCACCGACGGCATGGTCACCCATGCGCCCAAAGGGATGCGCATCTACTATGAACAGTGTCAGGCGATGGATATGGAACATTTCGACCCCATGTACTATCTGGGGCATCTGCTCAGCCCGCATGTGATCAAGATAGACCTCGACGGCGATGCAGACGTAGAGATAGAACACCGCTATACCCAAAGCGGCGCACTTATCAACTACCGCATTGTCCTGCTCAATCAGGCAAACCGACACTCAACGGTCTTTGAGAGCTTCCACGCGGAGGATATCAACGATACCCTGGTACTCTACGGCTATGACATTTTCGTAGCCCCAGACAGTACCCTGCGCATGCTAAAGAACCAGAATATGCATGACAACCAGTACGCCATGGTTGCTTCCCACCGCTTCAAGCTTGACCAGCGTGCCAATGCTGTCATCAAGAGTTTCGATATGGGTGAAGATATGGGGCTGCAGCTGATCAAAGCAGAGCTTGACCGCTATGCACACATCGATGCGGGACACCTGCTCTACCTCAACAACGAAGCGCAGCGCGGTACCGTCTCGAAGATCATCCACAGGGGTGAGCACGCCACCTCCCATCAGGAGGCAAAAAACATTCTTGACGGCCACTCCAGAGGGATTTTTGATGCGCTCATCAAAGTGGAGCATACCGCAAAGTATACCAAAGCACATCAGAACTCAAAAGCGATTTTGCTGGATGAAAGAGCCTACATGGCCGCCAAGCCGCAGCTTGAGATCTACATAGACGAGCTTGAGGCAAGCCACGGCTCGACCACCGGACAGCTTGACCCCAAACAGCTCTTCTACCTGCGCTCACGCGGTATCAGTGAGGTAGAGGCAAGAAAGATGCTCGTCATCGCCTTTGCCAATACGCTTATTGAACAGGTAAAAGACCACAGACATCAGGAGCTTATCAAACAGACGTTTGATGAAGCATTTTACAGGTAGAAGGTAGAAGGTAGAAGGTAGAAATTTTTCATATGCTTACTTATGCAAACCTTAACTGCTCCCTTCTCCCTATCACCTACTCCCTCCCTTTGGAACCGAAAGCTTTAGCTTCGGCTTTAACGTTGATTTCCTATATAACGTTTGGCGGGGCTGAAGCCTCCGACTCCATAACACACCATAGTTCTTGCAAAAGCAGGATCTTGACTTTAAAAACGACATAAAGGACACGATATGACCATGGAAGAGACACTCAAACAGTACAAAGAGGACTTTGCCCTCTTTCCAGATGACAACAGCAAACTCGAATATGTCTTCGATCTTGGCAAGAAACACACTACCCTGCCACCCGAAGAGAAAAATGATGAAACCTACGTACACGGGTGCTCTTCGGATGCATGGCTGGTAGGTGAATGTCAGGATGGCAAACTCGTTTTAAGAGGTGAAGGGACATCCGAGATGGCAAAAGGGATGATGACCCTGCTGCTGGATATCTTTTCCAACCGCACACCCGATGAGATTTTGTCATTCGACCCTGCCAAACTGCAGGATCTTGGCATTGTCGAACTCCTTTCTCCTGTCAGACAGCAGAGTATGGAGGCGTTTTTGAAAAAGGTGTATGGGTATGCACAGAAGTGTAAGGAACAGGGTTAAGGGTTAAGGGTTAAGGGTTAAGGGTTAAGGGTTAAGGGTTAAGGGTTAAGGAATTTTGCATAAATTGGTTGAAATGAATCTTAACTCTTCTTGGAACCGAAAGCTTTAGCTTCGCCCTAACCTTAATTGAGTCAATAACATCCGGCGGGGCTAAAGCCTCCGATTCCAATAGATACCCAATAACCAATACACCAATAACCAATCAATAAATTGTGATAGAATACATCCAAACAAAGGATCATCCATGAGAGACCCAAACGACATTCAGTTTGACGACATCCCAAGCAACGCCGAAGAGATGGCAGCATGGGAACGTAAGTTCGGTAAAAGTGCCGAAGCAAATGACGCACCTGTTGGCGGTGTTGACAACCGTTTCGACCAGACAGATGCCGGCTGTACCAAACCTGACAATGCAGAAGCCGATGAAGCGATGAAAGAGAAGGTCATCGAACAGCTCAAGACCATCTATGACCCGGAACTGCCTGTAGACATCTACAACCTCGGTCTGGTATATGACATTGACTGCTGGAAAAACCCTGCAAGCAAACAAAGTGAGTGCAAAGTCACTATGACGCTTACTTCTGCAACCTGTTCCATGAGTGAGGTCATTGTCGATCTGGTACGTTCAATCCCGACACGTCTGGGCGGTGAACTTGGCTGTCTTGATGTGGCACTCGTTTTTGATCCACCATGGGATCAGAGTAAAATGAGTGATGAAGCAAAACTTGCTATGGGAATGATGTAACATAGACCATTCAGTTGTATACAAGAACTATAACGACATTATCCAATAACGTGAATGGCAAAAAGCGGCTTAAAAAATAGAAAACAGGCACCCAAATGGTCACTTTTAAAAAAGAAGACTCACAAGATGCCAAATATACGGGGGGGTTAGCGCATGAAGATACGAGTCTATTATGAGGACACTGATGCAGGCGGTATAGTATACCATTCTCGTTACATCAATTTCTGTGAAAGGGCAAGAAGCGAGCATTTTTTTGCTCAGGGAGTAATACCCGGAGATGGTGAGAAAAGCGGATTTGTAGTACGCAACATCACTGCGGAGTTTCTTGCTACGGCTAAACTTGGCGATATGCTTGAAGTAAAAACAGTGATCAAACATCTCAAAAACTCCTCTGTCGTACTGCGTCAGGAGGTTTTTAGAGATGATACACGTCTTTTTGGCATGGATGTAGTGTTGGTTTACATTGAAGAGGGGAAACCTCGACGTATTCCAGAACGTTTCATTGCCCTATTTGAGAACTTTAACGCTTAAGCCAGTAGATCAGACTCGGAATATTTTCAATACCGAAATAGAGGTAGTTGTTGTCCACCTGATCTCCGTGTCTTCTGACGTAGGTAATCCGGAAGATATCCATCAGATCGATATAAGCATTGAAACCGTAGGCGTTGTCACGCTCGAAGAACTTTCCTTCCAGATTGCCAAAACCGCTTAACCCGCCTCCGAAAGAAACAAAATCGTTGTAATGTGCAAAGGTATCGACATCCATTCGGAAAATGTCACCCTTGGTATCGTGAAAGTTGTATGAAGGTTTAAATTCCAAGCCGTCCAATATTCCCATTTTGTGGTACCAGTAGGCTTCATACCCCAAACTGAGCCCGCCATTGTTCATATCGACAGAGATCTCCGTCGGTACAAAACGTACAAGATTTCTTAACTGTTCATCTCCTTCATCATGCGGTGCATTAAGAGGCAAAATATCCCATCCGTGCTTCTCTTTCAAAAAGCCTGATCCAAGCCATGCTCCAACACTCACCCCCTTGGCAATGGCAGCATACTCCGGATGGACTTTGGCACGGGCATTCTCAAGTGTGGTAATACGGTTTACCACATACCGCAGAGGGCGTTTTACCCAATGGTCAATGTCTCTTTTTGCATAGGCAAGAAACGATTTTTTGCCCACAGGCAGATAGCGCATATCGAGTTTTGCCAAAAACGCTTTGAATGCATCGGTCGAATAGCGTTTGGCATCGTTTTTTTTGAGATCAAAGGCATAGTAGATAGCGGCATAACGGTTATTGCGGTCTGGCTTACCAAGCTTGAACTCGGTCGTTTTAAAGAATTTGTACGCAGTATATGCCTCTTTGTTCTTGTCAATACCGAGCTTCTTCATCACAACATCCATCGCTTCTGTCTGAGAGAGTCTGCCAAGCATCCCTTGTTTTCTTAGATTTAAGGCAAGGTGATAAATGGCATCATATACACCGACATGATAGTCATAAAGACGGAAATTTTTGTCCAAGAAGGCACCAAAATGCTCAAGGAATCCGGCTGTAAGCGGATGATAACGTGAAGAGAGGATCAGTTTGCGCTCAGGATGTCCGCGAAAATAGAGGTTGATCGCCTGATAAAGTTTCATCTGTTGAAAGATCTCGACAGAATTTGAAAGAGGACCGGCACTTGAACTCAGAAACCCAACTGGGGATTCTTCTTTTTCATCTTCTTTCTGTGGAGGCTCTTTTCGCATATTGCTAGGATCCATGAAAATGAAAAGATTGGCTTTGGGGTTCAACTCAGTAGCAAGCTGCAGCGGGATATTGTCGTAGGCACCGCCATCGATGAAATAGTTTTTACGTACTTTCCCTTTATAGGCATACTCCAGCCTGATCTGTTGAAAAGCACCCGGAAAGGCAGAGGAGGCAAAAAGTACATTGGTGATCTTCTTGTAGTCTTTTTCTATACCCGGTATAGAGATGTAAAAGTTGGTGCTTTCATCGGACATTTTTTTATTTTTAATGACCACCTTGCCATGCTCTATGCTAAAGGTAAAAGGCACAGAGAAGTTCTGATTTTTGATCTTGATGCCTTGAAACTCCTCAACGATAGGTGTTACCTTCGTTACAGCAAATCCCATAGGTACTTCACACCCCTCTTCGAACACCGGTTTGCCAAGATGATCCATAATCTCTGCTGCTTTGTGGCGCAGTTCTTTTCTGGTAAAAAGTGTACTTTTGTTCGTCGTACTCTTCCCTTTAATAATGAGATCTTCTATACCGAGATTGACCCATGTTTCATAAAAGAGGTTGTCTTCTACACTGTTCTGATAAGGAATGCTCTCTTTTTGACACCAGTACATTGCGGTCAGCAGTGCATTGATCGATCCTGCCGAAGCACCTGTGACTGAACGCAACTGAGGTTTAAGTTGTGTGTCATTGGCTTTCATTTTATGCAACGCACGTATAATGGTCCAGTTGTACCCTGCTTCGTAGGCCCCCAGACTCACACCTCCGCTGATGACCATGGAAAAATCAACAGATTTTGGTGTAGATGCTGTTTTCATATCGCTCTGTACAGCAGGCGCGCCAATAAGTGCGATCGGAAATAAAAGTATTGCATATGCTAGACATATTTTATATAGACATCTGATATGATCCATATTGGTACCTTCCCTTCTCTCGCTGCCACAATTATAACTGCTCTTTTTTAAGATGTACTGTAACTGATTTTCAACCATATTCTCTGTCCTCTGATTCAGATTATCAACACATAGAATAAAGCATCTTTTCACTACAATGATGCAGCAATATATCTTCCCTGTTCCAAAAGACTGCCAGTGAAAAAAAATATTCTATTTTTGCTACTGAACCTGCTCGCTATAGCACAGGAACCCAATAGAATGAATGCACCATTCTTCTCTCAGCCGCATTGGGGTATCGGGGTTGTCTTTAGAAATACCAATATCCCCTATAACACACATTTAGAGGCTTCTGATGATGAGCGTACGACCAGTTTCATCCCTCTTTTTTACTATCAGGGGAAGCACTTCTATCTTGATGGTACCGAATTTGGTTTCCGGATGCATTTTACCTCCGCTTTGAGTACTGCTGTGTTTACACGTCTGCGAATGGCTGACGTTCCCGAAGTAGATCAAAACCATTGCCAAAGGGATGCATATGACCCAGGAATCCAGGTGCGCTATGATATTTCAAAAACGGCACATGCTGACATGGAAATCATGTGTGACAGAGATGGTAAGGGCTATGCGAACTTAAGCTATAAAGAAACATTTTACGGAAATGATTTTGATATTACACCCTTTGCAACCGTAACATACAAAACATCAGGGTTCAATACAAAGTATTATGGATTCGATATGCAGCATCTAAACGGAGGGTATGACCTTGCTACGGGTGCTGATGTCTGGTATCATCTTGTCAGCAATCTTTACCTGTACGGAAAGGCACAAATCAAACTGCTTGACTCCGCAGTGACAAAAAGCCGTTTTGTTTCCGCCAATGCACAAGATGAATACTGGCTCGGTTTTGCATTTATGGATCGTAAGCAACACACACAAAGAATGCATCTGAAAAGCAAACCCTACCTCCGCCTTGCCTATGGGTTTGCTACAAGAGCCGACCTGGGAGAGATTGTAACCGGAGGTACGGTCACTGACCCGCACCACAACCATATGTTTTCACTCTTTTATGGGTATCCTGTTTCAGATACCCTTTTTTCTCTGCCGATGCCCGTATACATCACACCGGGTGTCGTGTGGCACCAAAGTTCAGATGTTCAGGAGAACATATACGAATGTGTTCTGGCATTCAAAACCTACTATACGCTTCCACTTCCATGGCGCATCCGATTCGGCATTGCCGAGGGTATCTCCTATAGTAGCAAAATCACTTATATTGAATCATCCGATATACCAAATGACGAACAATCCAGCAAACTTTTGAATCATCTCGGATTCTCAGTCGATTTCAATCTTGCCGATATATTTGGGAAAAAACTGGAGGGATTGTGGCTTGGATATGACATTCATCATCGCTCTGCCGTCTTCAAAAGCGCTTCTCAGTTTGGTCGTTTCAAGGGAGGGAGTAATTACAATACCGTCTATTTGCAGTATCATTTCTAAATGTGATTAGCGGTACAGACCGTACCGCATCATCATCGTAGGAAAGGTGTAGCAGTCTAATTGCCTCCACACTTTCCTTGTCCACATTTTCCTGCCTGGCACTTTGTGCCTGTCGGTGTATTTTGCACACCATTTTTCTTCTGACATCCGACAGTAAATACCAAGCCGATCATGACCGCAAACAGTAAAATCATTTTTTTCATTGTAGTTCCTTTTCTAATAAATGTATATAAGTATATCTTACATCTATTTAAAGTCGGCATAGCGGTTCAAAACTGTACGATGAACCATCCCAGTAGAGCCGCTTTGCACTTAACGTACCATTGTATATCTCATAGACCCATGCCCCTTCATACCCTTCCATCGTCGCACTGCCGGCACAATATAGCGGAATCTTTGTTTCAGCAATATCGACACGATAGGTTTTATGTATATGTCCAAAGAGGATCGCGCCCTTCTCGATACGGCTGCACAGAGCCAGAAAATCATCGGCATTGTGCAGACCATGCAGTTTTTTGTCCGGTTCACCATTGGCAAGACGGGGTGCATAGTGGGTCATGATCAGCAACAGTCTCTCTTTAAGCCGGTCATCCTCAAGCATCTGGGCAAATGCATCCAACTGCACTGTCGGAATATGCCCGTCCGAACGCCACGGCCATGGGTTGGGTTTGGCACTGTTCAGAGCGATGACCGCAATATCCTCGCCGACAAGACGCACCAACGGAAAATGACCGCCGCGGCAATACTCTGGAAGATCATTTTGCAGTACAGAGCAGAAATGTGCAGCAAAACGGTAGTGACTGTTGCCTTCATGCACATAGATATCATGATTGCCCGGTACTGTCAAATAACGCTGGGGAGGATACATCATAGGTGCTACCAGTTCTCTTGCCAGAGAGAGTTCATGCTCCAGTCCAAGTGCCGTGTAATCACCTGTATTGATGACCATATCGATCTGCTGTTCTTCTTTGAAACGCACCATGGCAGCCATTTTTGATTCAACTTCATCAAAGAAGGATGCCCGCCCGCGCAGCAGGTTGATAGCACCAATACCGCGCTTGCTGAACCAGCGTTTCCAGCCCATATGGCGTACCAATGCGCCAACATGGATATCGCTAAAATGTAAGATACGAAACGGCTGCTGCATTGTGATCTCAAATACCTTTGAGCATATTGTCTATTGCATATGAGATACGTTTCTTTTGCTCCGCCTCAGGCAAGTTCGTAACTTTCCCCTCAGCTGTAGAGATGCGAAGTATGGCACCGCTGTCTGCATCGATCAGCATGAGGATCATCGCAGCAGACGGAGCTTCAGAGAGTTCTCTCTTTCCCTCGGCATTCAATTTGTCTTCAACTTCCGACATCTCTTTCCCGCCCAAGTAGGCTACATAAAAATCTGGGTCTTTGGAAACAGGATACTTACCTCTTTTTTGAAGTGCCTCGTTGATCAGATGTTCTATCAAAGCTGCACTCTCGTCATCTGAGGATTTCATGTTTCCCTTTTTGTCACTCTCTACCAAACCGCTTCCTTCAAGGAACTGATAACGCTTATACCCTTTGAAGTTCACCTTTTTACTGGTTTTGTTGGTTACTTGAATATCATCGGTGGGAACACAGGCGGTAAGTACTGCCGCCAGTATCATCACTGCTGCTGCAGATATTATCTTTCTCATTTTCATATCCTCCAAAACAATCTTCCGCTATGATACACACTCTTTGATTAAAGAGTACCTCATGTACCCTCCGATGCCACAACATGGCAGGGATGTAATCAATATTATATTATAATTGAATCTATCAAGATATAAAGAGACCATACAGCCATGTACAAAACCGGTATCCTTTCTGCTGCACTTATGCTTATATTCAATGCTTGCACACCTTCAGTGCATCCTTCCTCTGAGCATCCTGCCTCATTCTCTGTCAAAGCGAAGCATACACCTCTAAAAAAATATCTGTATGCAACAGACAAACCATTGAAAGGAAAATCAGCATTTTATCCGCTTCCCTTGCCAGATGATGCCTTTGCCGCACGGATTTTTCTCATTGACCATGCTGTTAAAAGTCTTGATCTGCAATACTACATTTATGAGGACGATCTTGTCGGGAAAGTGCTCTCTGCCCATCTGCTTAAAGCTGCACAACGCGGTGTCAAAATACGTATTTTGCTAGATGACATAAGCACTGCCGGCAAAGACCATGCCCTTGCACTGTTGGCACACCATCCCAACATTCAGCTTCGCCTTTTCAATCCAAACAGGCTGCGTACATTCTTTCGCAATATGGCACTGCTGCTCGATTTGAATACGCTTGGAAAACGAATGCACAACAAAGCACTTATCGCTGATGGTTACGCCGCTGTTATCGGTGGACGAAATATTGGAAATGTCTATTTTACAGCTCAAAGTGATACCATTTTTCTCGACTATGATATGTTAAGCATAGGCAGTATCGTGCCTAAAGTTTCCAAAGCATTCGATCTCTACTGGAACAGTCCGCTCGCTGTTCCCGAAAAAGAGGTGCTCAGCACACATGATGTTCAAAAAAACTTTGTAGCCATAGAGAAAAAGCTGGATGCTTCTCTGACATCATTTCAGCATACAGCAACCGGACAAAAGGTAGAAGAAGCATCGTTCATGCAAAAAATCCGCCGTCACACCTTGCAATTCATAGTTGCAGACAAAACCACACTCTACTATGATCATCCGGACAAAGTCATAACAGCAGAAAATGATACGACATATCATATATCCAGCCAGATAGGGAATGTATTTCACAACATCCGCCATGACCTCATCGTTATCTCTCCCTATTTCGTTCCAAATGATACTGTATTGCAAGCCTTTAAAGCGCTTCGCACCAGAGGAGTCCACATTACGGTCATCACCAACTCATTGGCATCTACCGATGTTTTTCCGGTCTATAGCGGTTATCAGGAGTATATTGAACCACTGGTCAAAATGGGAGTGGTACTTTATGAACTCAAACCTCACAGTCTTGCTCCATACCTGAAACGTCACCATTTCAAAAAGAAGCTGAACACTTCATTGCATACCAAACTTGTGATGATCGATACAAGCCGTATGTTTGTCGGCTCTGCCAACCTTGATCCAAGGTCTGATAAGCTCAATACTGAGATTGTAATGGATATTGTTTCAGACAAACTGACTACGATGGAACACAAGGAGATTGTAAAAATTGTAACACCTGAACATTTTTACAGGGTGACATGGGGTGAGCACCCTCGGCAGGCACTTCCCTACCAAAAGAGTTATGGTCCCATATGGATAACGAAAGAAAATGGAAAGCTGAAAACCTATTACGCTCCGCCGAAAAGCCCGTTGCTGAAAACATTTGCTACAGACCTGCTCTCACTGCTGCCTATTAAAGGCTATCTGTAAACCAGAACAGATCTGTTTGCACTGTGTTTACAGATCGTGATTGCCACAGTAAGGACATGTTTTAGCTTCGATCGGTATCTCCATAGCACACTCACTACACTTCTTTGTAGTCGGTGCCGCTTCAGGCTCCGGCTCTTTGAGCTTGTTATAGCCCTTGATAAACATAAATACCACAAATCCCAAAATCACAAATGAGATGACATCATTGATGAACAGACCGTATTTAATGGCAGGTGCCCCGGCTTTATTGACCTCGGTCAGAGAGCTGTAGGATTTCCCATCCAAAGCGATAAATAGCTGCGAAAAATCGATATTGCCAAGCAGCTTACCTACCGGAGGCATAATGACATTGTTGACCATAGATTTCACAACCGTTGCAAAAGCACCCCCAAAAATAAACCCCACAGCCATATCTACCATATTCCCATTGATGAGAAATTTTTTGAACTCTTCGAACATGTAGTCTCCTTTTAAAAATTTTATACAACACTATATCTTAAGAATATAGATAAATTATTATAATATAAGTATTTTCCGGGACTCTTATCGATATCGTGCTATAATCGGCAAAATTCCTTTACAAAGAGCGATGATGAAATTGGTTGTAGTTATTACTGGTGCAAGCGGTGTGGAGCTTGGCAAAAAATTTGTCGATTGGCTACCTGAAAACATCGAAGCACATGTCGTCGTCTCTGACAATGCCCTCAGGGTTGAGCATTTTGAGCATAGCAATGTTACCCTGCATAAAAACGATAACATCGCAGCATCCGTATCGAGCGGCTCATTTCGTGTCGATGCCACTGCCATCATCCCCTGCTCTATGAACACCCTGGCAAAGATCGCCTGTGGCATCAGTGACAACCTTG
Organism: Sulfurovum sp.; assembly: GCA_027082955.1. Taxonomy (GTDB): domain Bacteria; phylum Campylobacterota; class Campylobacteria; order Campylobacterales; family Sulfurovaceae; genus Sulfurovum. Next base: position 11,052 of record JALWTA010000024.1, read on the forward strand.
CTACACGTGTCGCAGCAGTCGCTCTCAAGGAGCAGAAAAAACTCCTGCTTGCCCCAAGAGAGATGCCCTTCTCTGCTATTGCACTGGAAAATATGCACAAACTCGCCTCTTTGGGTGTCATCATCGCCCCGCCTGTAATGGGCTACTACGCCAAACAGCAGAGCCTTGAAGATATGGAACAGTTTCTTATTGGCAAATGGTACGATGTGTTGGGAATCCCTAATGAACTTTATACGCGCTGGGAGTGAAGAATTAAGAGTGAAGAGTGAAGAGTTATGGTATGCTTTTCTGACGAAAAGCTTTTTATCAAACGAGAGAGAAATGACCCTTCTAAATAATAGCATTGCACAGCAATGCAAACCAACACTCTTCACTCTTCACTCTTCACTCTTCACTAAATGCTCCAAAGGAGCATGCAAATGAAAACGGCTATCTATCCCGGCACCTTCGACCCCATTACCAACGGACACCTCGACATCATCAGCCGTGCATACAAAATGTTCGACCGCATCATCGTAGCCGTGGCAGCATCCCAAGCCAAAAAACCGCTCTTTACCCTCGAACAGCGTATCCAGATGGCACAGGCTGCAACCAAAGTGTTCCCAAAAGTGGAAGTGATCGGCTTTGACAAACTGCTGGTTGATCTGGCTGAAGATCTTGAAGCCAACATCATCATACGCGGGCTTCGTGCCGTGAGTGATTTTGAGTATGAGTTGCAAATGGGCTATGCCAATGCATCGCTCAAGCCTGATCTTGAGACCATCTACCTCATGCCAAGCCTCAATCATGCCTTTGTCAGCTCCTCTGTGGTGCGTGCCATTCTTGCCTATGACGGAAAGATAGACCACCTTGTCGCACCCGATGTTCACAGAATCATACGAGAGATTCGCCGCTGATGTATATTTTGTTCGAAGGCATCGATACCTGTGGCAAAAGTACCCAGATCGCACTGCTTAAAGAGAAGTACCCAGAGGTCATCACAACCCATGAACCCGGAGGTACAGCCTTTGGAAAGCATGCCAGAGAGATACTGCTGCAAGATACTCTTCGCTCCAAACGTGGCGAACTGCTGCTCTTTCTTGCAGACCGTGCAGAACACTACGAAGAGGTTGTCAGGCCCAACAGAGACAAGATCGTTATTTCAGACAGGGGGTTTATCTCCGGTATCGGATACGCACTTGCCAATGGGGATTTTGACTTTGACGAACTGGTCTCACTCAACAGGTTTGCACTCCACAACGATCTTCCAGATCGCGTCATACTTTTTCTGACAGACATGGAAACACTCAAAGCCCGTACTTCCCAAAAAGCACTTGACGGCATTGAGCTGAGAGGATTGGAGTATCTTTTGCAGGTACAGGAGCATATGAAAGAGACCATACTGCGTCTTGGTCTTCCTCACCTCTTTGTGGATGCAACCGATACGATAGAAAATATTCACCATTCAATCTCACTCTATCTGAAACTATAATATCGACAGGGTATAATTACGCCAATATATCTTTACAGGAGATCAGCATGATCAACCCTTTGCGCGGCATGAAAGACCTCACATTTGAAGAGGCTGCACGTTTTAACCATATCATCAAGACCGCTTCAACCATTGCACAGCGTTACGGCTATGGATACATAGAAACCCCGATTCTTGAAGAGACAGCACTGTTTAAACGCTCAGTCGGTGACAGTTCTGACATTGTTACCAAAGAGATGTACCAATTCGAGGACAAAGGCGGCAACGATGTCTGTATGCGTCCTGAGGGAACTGCGGGTGTGGTACGTGCCTTTATCTCTGCCAAACTCGACCGTCAACCTGTCAAGCAGAAGTTCTATTACTACGGACCGATGTTCCGCTACGAGCGTCCGCAAAAAGGAAGACTGCGTGAGTTCCACCAGTTTGGCTGTGAAAGTTTTGGAGAGGGCTCTGTCTATGAGGATTTTACCGTCATTACGATGATCAGCCAGATCTTTGAAGCACTGGGTATCGGGTATGATCTTAAGATCAACTCACTTGGATGTCCGGAGTGTATGCCTCCCTACCGAAACAACCTTGTCGGCTTTTTGACCGATATCAAGTCTGATCTCTGTGAAGACTGCAACCGCCGCATCGACACCAACCCTATCCGTGTGCTTGACTGTAAAAATGAAAAATGCCAAAGCATGCTTGCCACCTCTCCAAAACTCATCAACAATCTCTGTGATGCCTGCAATACAGACTTCAAAAAACTGACAGCAATGCTGGACAATGCCGGCATAGCCTATGAGGTCGATACCAATCTGGTACGTGGTCTGGACTACTACAACAAAACCGCTTTTGAGTTTGTCAGCAGCGAGATCGGTGCACAGTCTGCCATCGCCGGCGGCGGACGCTACGACAGACTGGTTGAGTACCTTGATGGCAAACCCACCCCTGCTGTAGGATTTGCCATCGGTATAGAGCGCATCATGGAACTGGTCAAGATGCCAGAACTTCAGCGTGAAGGCTACTACATGGGTGCCATGGTACCTGAAGCGATAGAGAAGGTCATCGCCCTTGCCAATACCAAACGCAAAAGAGACAAAGTCACAGTCGAATATACCTCTAAAGGGTTCAAAAGCCACATGAAAGGGGTTGACAAATCCAATGCACGCTATGCACTGCTGATTGGGGAAGATGAACTTAAAAACGGTACCGTTTGGCTAAAAGATATGGAGAGTAAAGAGGAGAAGACCGTCTTAGTTGACGATCTTTAGAAATTGTACATAATGCCTGCAAAGAGGTCATCACCTCTGGTGCTTTTAATTGATGAGTGTTCATATTCAGCTACAAATCGATAGCTTTCGCTAAGTTTATATTCGAAACCTGCTCCAATAACCATACCGTAATCATATCCGTGAGCGTTACGGGCTGAAATATTTTCCCACTCGTACTCATACCCGGCTTTTCCGAATATACCAAGGTTTTCTGTCGCCTCATAGGTGTAAACCAAGTCCAGTCCAAGTGTCTGATAATTGACTTTGTACGATTCAGGATCAACTGCAAGTTTTCTTTCTGTTACTGTGTTTTTTGAATATGAATAATCACACTCAATTGCAAATCCGTCACCGATACGGTAGCCAAGATCGATACCAAATCCATATCCTCTGTCGCCGCTGAGTGCTGCTTCGCCTTCGGTAATGTCATCTCCGAAAACCATCATCCCTTTTCCGACAATGTAAAGATCGGATACTTCAGCGATATCCTCCACTTCCGTTACTGCCGGTTCAACCTCTTTCAGATCTCCTCCTGCGTGCAACTGTGTCAAAAGCTGTGCAGCCAATACCGCTGATATAAAATAGTTTTTCATTCCTTGTCCTTGTATAAAAATATGAAATGTAATTATAGTTAATTATATTAAAGAACTACTTGAGCCAGAGAAGGAGGTCTGAGGCAAAACGGTGCATAATTTTATTTGTTGCAGCGACATAGCCTTTTGCATCAACACTCTGTGTTGTTTCACGATATGCGAAACGCCTGCTTTTCACAAGCACACCTGTACTGCTGTCAATCAGTGTCATCTGTACAGATACGACTGCATACGAATCTTTGCCCCGAATATGGTGAGAGAGGTCATAAATAAGGATCTCAAGGCGATAATCCGCATTCACTGATGAAGCATAGGGAACGACTGCTTTAAAGATATGGCTCTGCTGAAGTATATCGATGATACTCCCCTGCAACAGTTTTTCAAGTGCATTCGACCATACCGAATTCAGATATTCGCCCCTGTCATTCTCATCGTAGGAGTAGCAGATGCGGTCTGTCATTTTTTCTTTCAATGTCTGAGGATAAGCGATTTTTAGGATCTTGTGCCGATAGCTGCTTGATCTGACAGGCGTTACCTTGATATTCTCAAGTGTATAAGTTTGCATCGGTGCCGCCTCTTTAAAGGCACATCCTGAAACCGCCAACATTGCCAATACTCCCAACATATACCATCTACGTTTCATATCACTCTCCCGGTCCTCTGCGCTGTTGTCTGGATTTGAACATAATATCACTGGGGCTTTCGCGCAGCTCTCTTGCCAACGCATTGATCTGATCGGAAAGTATCTCCATATTGACCATGAGGGGTTCAAAAGTCTTTTTAATACTGAAGTCACCCCGTTTAAGATCTTTTTCCACATTTTGAGTCAGATGGCTGAAACGCTGTGAAGCTTCTTTGATATTGCGTATCGTCGGCACACTCTCTTCGCTGATACGGTCAAAATGTTGCGTAATGTCGTCAAGATCGTGGGTAATTTTCTCAGCAGCCTGATGGTATGTCACCAACGTTGCATTTGCCTCATCAATCAAACCTACACTCTTTCCTGTTAGCTCTTCCGTATGTTCGAGAATAGCGCCAACCCTTTGAATATTCCTTTCACTGAAGAGCAATTCAGTTCTTTCAACGAGTTTTGAAAACTTTTTCGAAAGTGTTCCGATACTCTTTTTTGTCTCATCGAACCACGACGGTACTGAACGGATAAGTGGCACATTTGAAGATGTCGGCTGCAGCGTCTTCGCACCATTGCTGCCCCCGTCTATCTCAATGGAGAGCAGCCCGGTAACACCCAGCATCGCTGTATGAGCGACCATATCGGCCTTGATAGGTACCCCATGTTTAATATTGAGCAGTACCTCAACCTGTTCAATATTGTCCGGATCGATTCGGATCTGCTTGACCCGCCCCACGTCTACACCGTGCAGCCGCACCACAGAATCTTTGGAAAGTCCAGATACTGACTCCCTCATATAAGTCTTATACAGGTCATACTCTTGATGCAGTCCGTATTTGGCAAGCCAGAACGAAAATGCCACTGTACCGATACCGAAAAGCAGCACAAAGATCCCTACGATAGTATAGTTAACCCTGCTGTACATCTGCTTCTCCTTTAGGTATGATACCGGCAAATTTGTCTTTTGTGTATTCATTCTTGAAGAATGCTTCCACAAACGGATGTTTTGAACGAAGCACCTCTTCAAGTGTTCCTTCCGCAACGACATGCTTATCTGCCAATACTGCCATACGGTCGACAATGCCGGCAATACTGTCAAGGTCGTGTGTGATCATAACGACCGTAATACCAAGCATATCACGTAATTCTACTATAAGTTTATCAAAATTCCTCGCACCGACAGGATCGAGACCGGAGGTTGGTTCGTCAAGAAAAAGCAGACAGGGTTCCATAGCAAGAGCACGCGCCAGTGCCGCACGCTTGATCATACCGCCACTCAGCTCACTGGGATAGAGCGCTCCCACGTGCGCATCAAGCCCGACAAGAGCGATCTTGGAACGCACCAGCATATCACGCATCTTTTTGCTTAGTTTGGTGTACTCTTTCAACTGTACCTCAATATTTTCCGCAATGGTCATGGAGGAGTAGAGTGCCCCGAACTGAAACAGCACTCCCCACTCTCCACGAAGCATCTGGGCTTCATGGTAGGAGATATTTCCAAGCTCTTGACCAAGCACGCGTACACTGCCTGAATCGGGTTTTTGCAACATGATCATCTCCCGCATCAAAACAGATTTTCCGGCACCGCTCTCCCCAAGGATCCCATAGATCTCATTGGGCTCAATATGCAACGATACACCGTTATGGACCACTCTCTCTCCAAACCGTGTCACGACATCCTGTACTTCTATGACACTGTTCATAGCCCAAGCTCCGTGTAGATGACAGAAAAGAGCGCATCAAACGCGATCACAAGAAAGATCGAGTTCACCACCGATGCCGTCGTATGCAGCCCGATACTCTCTGTATTATCTGCTACCTGAAATCCGCGAAAGCACCCTACAGCTGCGATCACAAACGCAAATACGGGTCCTTTGATCATACCCAGAATATAATGCTTGACATCCAACACTTCGCTCAAACGGTTGACGAACTGATCAAATGAAATACCAAGCTGCATCCCAGAGGCTACCATTCCGCCAAAAATACCAATAAGATCGGAGAAAAATATCAACAGAGGCAGTGCTATCATCAAAGCGAAAATGCGCGGCAATACCAGAAAATTGTATGGGTCAAACCCCATGGTGCGCATTGCTGCGATCTCTTCAGTGATCTTCATGGCGCCGATCTCGGCAGTATATGCCGAACCGCTCCGCCCGGCAATGACAATCGCGGTAATCATAGGACCAAGCTCCCTGACAATAGAGATGCCTACCGTATCGACAATAAAAATATCTGCACCAAATTTGGCAAGCTGCACTGCCCCTTGATAGGCAATGACCATACCAACCAGAAAAGAGGTCATACCGATGATCAAGAGGGCATTAAACCCTGAGTGATGGATATGATAGACCATCTCCTTGATACGCAATGTCTTTGGGTGGCTAATAGCATAGGCGAAAGTCACAAAAAGGTGTCCAAGAAAAGCAACGAAATCCTTGATATCCTCCAGAAGTACGATACTCTGTTTGCCAAGTTCTTCAAAAAAGCTTTCTTTCCGGGGAGGGATCGTCTCTGACATGTGCTCACACAGAAGCGTGTACATCTCTTTCTGGCTCTGGGTATACCCCCTTACATGTACCTGGGCGTTCTTTGCCAGTTTCCGGTAGATCTCAATAAAAAGCAGCACACCTGAACTGTCAAAATCGGTAATACCGGAAAGATCCCAATCGACAACCGAAGCGGCAGGTATACGCTGCGCATACTTTTCTATTTGGGGTACGGTATGAAGCGTCCACTCTCCAGCAGATGCAATCTTAAGCTGATCCTGGTTCTGTTCCCACGTGATCGTTTCCTGCTTCATCTTCTTAATTATAGGTAAGTTTGGATTAAGTTTTGGTATAATCAGCAAATTTTACTTTGAGGTGTTCCATGAAGGATTTTGGACTGACTGTCTGGGGAGATGACAACTTTGTTATAGCAGGTGACACTGTCTGCATCAATCATGCCTCCAGACCTTCCCTGCTCCAATTGACGCAGGAGATACGTGAAAAAGGCTACAAAGGACCACTGCTGCTGCGTTTTCCGCACCTGATACAAAAACAAATCAGTACCCTTTTCAATACTTTTGAAACAGCCAAAGAAACATTTGGATACAAAGGCGAATTCCATGCGGTCTTTCCTCTCAAGGTCAACCAGTTCCCCAACTTCGTTCACGCACTGATCGACGTTTCCAAACCGTTCCGCTACGGTCTGGAGGCGGGAAGCAAAGCCGAACTGATCATTGCGATGGCAGAAACACCCATAGGTGCTCCCATCACCGTCAACGGGTTTAAAGACAAAGAGATGATCGCACTCTGCTTTATTGCCGCAAAAATGGGACACAGTATTACAGTGACCATTGAAGGTATTGGAGAGCTCAAATCGATCGTAGAGGTCTATGAAGAGTTCAACCGCAACAGCACCTCTCCAGTCGCTCCAAAAATAGGAGTACGTATACGCCTGCACGCTTCAGGTATCGGCATATGGGCAAAAAGCGGCGGATATTCCTCAAAATTCGGACTGACATCGACAGAACTCCTTGAAGCCTATGAAATACTCCGTTCCCATGCACTGCTTGACAAACTCTGGATGGTGCATTTTCATATCGGCTCTCAAATGGGGGACATTGCCCCGCTGAAAAAAGCCCTTAGGGAAGCCGGAAACATTTACGCCGATCTGAAAAAGCGGGGAGCGAATGCTCTGCGTGCCATCAATATCGGCGGAGGGCTTGCTGTCGAATATTCTCAGCATCAGCGCTCTGAAGAGCGTAACTATTCACTGAGTGAATTTGCCAATGATGTTGTCTTCCTCATGCAGGAGATCGCCAAAAGCAAAGGCGTGGAGGAACCTGATATCTTCACTGAATCGGGTCGTTATATTGCCGCGTCACACTCTGTACTTGTTGCACCGGTACTGGAACTCTTTTCACAAGAGTACAGCGCAAAAGCACTGCGTCAAAAAGCAGAAAATCCGCCGCTGATTCAGGAACTTCTGGACCTTTACAGCACTATAGAACGTACCAATGCCAGAGAGTACCTGCACGATGCCCTTGACCACATGGAGAGTCTTTTGACGCTGTTCGATCTTGGCTATATCGACCTTGAAGACCGTTCCAATACCGAGATACTTGTCAATCTCATCATCAAAAAAGCGATCCTCCTGCTCAAGGAGGAAGGTACCGACGAACTTCGAAAGATCCAGGACAGAATACAGGAGCGTTATCTTGTCAATTTTTCGGCATTTCAGTCACTACCGGACTTCTGGGGGCTCGCCCAGCATTTTCCCATTATGCCTCTGAACCATCTCTCAAGCAAACCAACCAATCCTGCAAGCATCTGGGACATCACCTGTGACAGTGACGGAGAGATAGGTTTCGACAGAAAACGCCCTCTCTACCTGCACGATATTGACATCAATCAGGAAGAGTACTTCATCGGTTTCTTCCTTACCGGCGCCTACCAGGAGGTTTTGGGTATGAAACATAATCTATTTACCCACCCTACCGAAGCGGTCATCACATTCGATGAGAATGGCACATACAGAATCGATTCCATCATAGAAGCGCAAAATCTCATGGATATTCTTGACGATCTGGACTACGATACAGGGCTCATTGACAAAATGCTCAAACAGAAAATAGAAGAGTCGACACTCATTTCAAAAGATGAGAAGGAGGAGCTTCTTGGGAAAATTTATCTTTATTTAAGCGAAAACAGTTATCTTAAGACCATTCAAGCCCTCAAGGAAGACCAAGGAGTCTGAACGTGAACCTTTTTCAGTTGATCAAAGAAGATTTTTCCAATGTCAAACGCAACGATCCTGCACTGCATTCCAGCTTTGAACTCTTTTTTAACTATCCCGGTCTGTGGGCACTGCTCTTCCATCGCATTGCACATTGGTTCTACCAAAAAGGACTGCGTGTCATTCCGCGGCTTATCTCGGCACTGGGAATGTTCCTGACCATGATCGACATCCATCCTGCAGCACGTTTTGGACGGCGTGTGTTTATTGACCATGGTGTCGGTGTCGTCATAGGGGAAACGACCATAATCGGTGATGATGTCCTTATCTACCAGCAGGTAACCCTCGGCGGGGTCAGTACGAACAAAGGCAAACGCCACCCTACCATCGGTAACAATGTCGTCATTGGGGCAGGTTCCAAAATACTGGGCAACATTACTATCGGTGACAACTCCAAAGTAGGGGCGAATTCCGTGGTCGTCAAAGATGTACCGCCAGACTGCACAGCCATCGGCATTCCTGCACGTGTACTCAAACGCGGATATGACAAGACACCGCTGAGTCACAACAAGATCCCCGATGTCAACAAAGAGATATTCCAGTACCTCCTCAAACGTATCGAACTGCTCGAAGAAGCGTTGCCTGAGGAGAAAAAAAGTAAGCTTCAAAAGATCGATCATGAGCTTGAAGCGCTCTATGACAACTTTATTCACGCCATGGATTAAAGGGGTAGTATCTTTCTGCCCGTTTTAGTCCCCTATCAAGCACTTTTCGTTATAATTCCCATCATTTTTACTCAAAGGGATTTCTATGCTGCTTTCTGACCGCATTCAGACACTCTCGCCCTCTTTAACCATTGCCATCTCTTCTCTGGCAAGAGATCTCAAAGCGCAGGGGAAGGATATTCTCTCTTTCTCTGCCGGTGAGCCGGATTTTGGTACACCTCAACGCATCAAAGAGGAAGCGATCAAAGCGATCAACGAAGGGTTTACCCAGTACACTGCCGTACCGGGCATTCCTGAACTGCTGGAGGCAGTCGCTGTCAAACTCAAACGCGACAACGGACTTGATTACAATCCCTCAGACATCATTGTCAGTAACGGTGCGAAACAGTCACTTTTCAATCTCTTCCAAGCAACCATCAACCCCGGTGATGAAGTGATCATCCCCGCACCCTATTGGGTCACCTACCCTGAACTTGTCAAATACGCTTCTGGGGTCCCCGTCACTATCGATACCGATGACCAAAGCGGTTTCAAGATCACTGCTGATCAGCTCAAAGCCGCTATTACCCCAAAAACAAAAATGCTCATCCTCACCTCGCCTTCCAACCCTACAGGATCGGTCTATACCAAAGAGGAGCTTGAAGCACTTGCAGAAGTACTCAAAGGTACCGACATCCTCGTAGCCAGCGATGAGATGTATGAAAAATTGGTTTATGGTGTGACATTTACTGCCGCAGCCAGTATCAGTGAAGATATGTATCAGCGCACCATTACCATCAACGGACTGAGCAAATCGGTTGCGATGACCGGTTGGCGTTTTGGCTACCTCGCTACTCCCAACAAAGAGCTCATCGCAGCCATGAACAAACTGCAGAGCCAAAGCACTTCCAACATCAATTCTATTACACAAAAAGCAGCTATTCCGGCACTGCTTGGTGAGGTCGATGATGAGATAGAGACCATGCGTCAGGCATTTGAAGCACGTGCCAAAGAAGCGGTCAAACTCTTTAACGAAATCGACGGACTCTCTGTTGTCGCACCCAAAGGGGCATTTTACCTCTTTGTCAACACGAAGGCAATAGAAAATGATTCTATTGCCTTCTGCAAAGCGTTACTACAAGAAACTGGCGTAGCAGTGGTACCGGGCATCGGGTTTGGAAGTGAAGGTTATTTTAGATTCTCATTTGCAACAGACATCACCACTATCCGTGAAGGTATCAGACGTATTGAGAAGTTTGTCGAGAGCAAGAGATAAGGGCTAAGGGCTAAGGGCTAAGGGCTAATCATAATATTTACTTATGCTGCCTTAAACCTTAAACCTTAAACCTTAAACCTTAAACCTTAAACCTTAAACCTTAAACCTTAAACCTTAAACCTTAAACCTTAAACCTTAAACCTTAAACCTTAAACCTTAAACCTTAAACCTTAAACCTTAAACCTTA
>JALWTA010000025.1 GCA_027082955.1 Sulfurovum sp.
CTTTTTTGTATGGTTTGAACCGCATTTTGGGCATTTTTTTACAGCGCATTGTAAATAATCCCTTTTTAAGCACCATGCTACCGGGCTTTGCTTAGGTTTTTAGCAACCCGTTTTTTCCATTAAGTCATACATGATAACAGAACAAATCTTAAGTTGGTCATAACTTAGATGTAGGATAACATCTCTTTATCATACAAATATAAAGAGGTAGAAAATTAGAAATTAGAAGTTAAAAATATAGAAAAGTTTCTGATTTGCTGTAGATGTGGGGGTTGTTGAGAGGGAGCATACGGTCAAGTATGTGACCGAACAAACTCCCTCGCAGATGCAGTGAAGCAGAAGCTTCAAACCTTTTAGTTTGTCGTAGGTTTGGAAGTTGTTGCGCAGGAGCTTACTCTTAGTAAGTGACTAAGCAAACTCCTCCAAAGATGCGGCAAAATAAAAGTGTTTACGCCATTTGTTTGGCTACTTCGGCTGCGAAGTCTTCTTCTTCCACTTCGATCCCTTCACCTACCTCAAGACGTGTAAATGTAGTGATCTTCGCTTTTCCGCCAGACTTCTCTTCGAAATATTCAGCAACAGTTTTGCTGTCATCCATAACGAATTTTTGGTCAAGCAGACACTGCTCTTGGTCGAGTGTTGTGTTGTCAGAGATGAATCTGTCCAGTTTACCAGGTACAATTCTATCCCAGATCTTTTCAGGTTTGCCTTCTGCTTTAAGCTCCTCTTCAATCGCCTTTTTCGCTTCAGCAATCACTTCATCTGTCAGCTGTGCTCTGGAGATGTACTGAGGAATGTTTTTCAGAGGTTTTCCAAGTCTTTCGAGCTCTTCATTCTCTTTTTTGATCGCTTCAATTCTACCTTTTGTTTCATCTTCAACATACTGCGCATCGAAATCTTTGTAGGAGAGTGTTTTAGGTGCCATTGCCGCTGCGTGCATTGCAATCTCTCTAAGGACTGGTGTCATTTTTTCGCAAGTGGCTGCATCATCACACTCTGCTGCGATGATAACACCGTTTTGACCGTTTGAGTGTACATAACCGCTTACAGCCGTATTTGCATCACCATTGATGAGTGCAGCACGTCTTACAACAAGGTTTTCACCGATAATAGCGATGTTCTGTGCGAGGAATTCGCTAAACGGCTGTCCGTTGATCTGGGATGCGTTGATCGCCTCAGCATCTTCAAGGTCGTTGTTGAACGCATGCTCGACAACTTCGTTCATCAGTGCTTTAAATTTGTCATTTTGTGCAACGAAGTCTGTTTGGGAGTTGATCTCAACGATGACCGCTTTTGGTCCTTCGACTTTGACACCGATAGCACCTTCAGCAGCGGTTTTACTCGCTTTCTTCGCAGCCGCGCCGATACCCTGGTCTCTGAGCCACTCAACCGCTTTGTCCATGTCACCGTCTGCAGCAGTGAGGGCTTTTTTACAGTCCATCATTCCCGCATTGGTCATTTCACGAAGTTTTTTGATATCTTTTGGTCCAAAGTTTGCCATAATTACGCCTCCGCCAGTTCTTTTGCGTGTGCTACAGTCTCTTTAAAGTCACCTTTAAAGCTGTACTTCTCTTCCATTACCTGAATCTGCTCATCAGTCATGCTCGCAACATCTGCAAATGTATAGAAACCTTCGTTGTTGAGTTTTTCTGCATAGACTTTGCCCACACCCTTGAGTTTTGTCAGGTCATCACCTTTTTTCTCTTCTGCCGGTGCTGCTTCCGCTTCAGGTGCTGCTGCCGCTTCTTCTTTGGCTTCAGTAACAACCTCTTCAACTTCTGCAGATGTCGGTGCCTCTTCTACCTCTTCACCGTTTGCTTCAGCATATGCTACTTTCCCTTCGATGATTGCATCCGCAATCTCTTTACAGAAAAGGTTGATAGAACGGATCGCATCGTCGTTACCCGGGATTGGGTAATCGATAACATCAGGGTCACAGTTTGTATCGAGTGGTGCAACCACTTTCATACCGAGTCTTCTTGCCTCTTTTACTGCAATGTTCTCTTTTACCGCATCGATAACGAAAAGCATATCAGGCAGTTTTTTCATATGTCTGAAACCTTCGAGGTAAGAGTTGAGTTTCTCTTTCTTTCTCTTGAGCATCAGCGCTTCTTTTTTTGTCAGAAGGTCGATCTGTCCATTTTCTTCCATCTGCTCGATGATTTCGAGTTTTCTGATAGATTTTTTCATAGTCGGGTAGTTTGTCAGCATACCGCCGAGCCATCTTGTTGCAACGTAAGGCATACCACATCTCTCTGCATGCTCTTTGACTGCCTGACGTGCCTGCTTTTTGGTTCCGACAAACAATACAGTCTGTCCTTCAGCCGCTGCATCTCTAACAACATTGTATGTATATTTGAAGTATCTGAGTGTTTTTTGAAGATCGATAATATAGATGTTCTTTCTTGCACCGAAAATGAATTTCTTCATTTTTGGATTCCATCTTCTTGTCTGGTGTCCGAAGTGAACGCCGCACTCCAGTAGGTCTTTCATTGTTACCATAATTTTCTCCTTGGTATAGTCATATATTCAATTAGAAGCACCATTGCTTCACAGTGGTTTGAGCCCTCTGTAGTCCTTAACGCACAATGCGCAACCGTTCAAGGAATAACTACATGTGTATTTTCCAACCCGTACAGAATTGGGAACGCGATTATACCGAAATGTTTTTTAAGATTGTTTGAAAGAGAGCAGAGTTCTGTCGGGAAGCCCCGAAAGAACGTAGTTTAGGCGTTTTGAAGCTCGGCAAGTTTCTTTTTGACCGCCTCGACATGTCCTTTGACGCGTACATTTTCCCATTTGGCAGCGATCTTGCCCTCAGGGTCGATGATAAACGTGGAGCGTACCACTCCCATATATTCGCGTCCGTAGTTCTTTTTGAGCTGCCAGACACCAAACAGCTGGCACACCTCTTTCTCCTCATCGGCAAGCAGTGTGATCTTCAGATCTTTCTTCTCGATGAAGTTGCGGTGCTTCTTGGGAGAGTCCGGGCTTACACCGAGTATAGTGGCATTCAACCCTTCAAAATCAGGCAGTGCCGCTGTAAAATCACACGCTTCGGTCGTACACCCGGGGGTATTGTCTTTAGGGTAAAAATAAAGCACGATCCACCGTCCCTTGATATCTCTCAGACAGATCTCTTCCTCATCCTGATTTGGCAGACAAAAATCTGGTACCACATCACCAACATTCAACATAAAAACTCCTTTTTGTTTTACTTTTTAATTTTTACCTTTTAATTTATTCGGTAGTATATCAAAATGAATGAAAAAAATGTACCCGACAAAGCACAACTTCTCGAAGAGATCGAAAAACTGATCGCCTACGGCAGAGAGGAGCCTACCATCAACCCCGACCTGCTTGCCTACCTGAGCCTTGATGATCTTGCAGGCATCAAGCGTAAACTCCTTGAACGTGTCGGCACGCTCTCAGAGGAGGACAAAGCATGGCTGGAGCAGTTCAAAAAGTACGAATAGCTGTGCATTTTCATCTATTGGCGAAGATCTTCGGAACGGTCGTACTCTACATTATACTTTTTAAGAATAGCCGGTTGTTTTGCGATGGCTTCTTTCCGGTCAATGATCACCTTCACACCATCATTGTCCTCAAGAAGATAATAAGGGTCTTTGTTTTGCTGCATCAACGTAAAGAACTCTTTGAAGTTTTTAAAGGGTTTACCGTTGACCTTGTCTATCACCCACATACCAAAGTTGTTGTCGCCACGGCTAATATCTGATGCCAGCACTTTTAACAATACAACCACTTCCTCTTTGTCTTCCTCCTGCCATTTGGATGCCAAACAACTTAGCTTAAGACGGTTTCGGTTGGTTGAACGTATCAGATTGCGTGTCAGCGGAGAAAAGACATATCCTCCATAGATCACATAGGTCGGCATCTTGTCATACCGTGTGGTTTTGACCAGATACATATCATCTCCGGTTTTTGTCAGTGGCACCTCTACCTGCATCGGTTTGCGGTCGCGTATGATGTCAAGTTTTACCTTTTCACCCATCTGATGCATATCGACATAGTAGTAGAAGTCGGTATACTCATGCCGTCTAAACTCGACCGTACCGTCATTTTCAATCTTGTGTCCGTCTATGGCGGTGATGATATCCCCCACTTTCAATATTCCCTCAGAGGGTGAATGATACACGACTTTGTCCACCAGTTTGCCTGTAATATTGTCATCAAGCCCATAAAAACGGCGCATTGCCGGATTTTCCAGTTTCTGTGTTCCAAGGCCAAGATTGGCAAAGCCGTCATAGTGTCCGTCCTTCATATCATCGATAAAGTGTTTCACCATGCTTACGGGCACCAGATAGCCGATATTTTGTGAACGGGTAATTACCTGCATCACCACTCCTACTATCTTCCCGTTAGAAATCGCCGGACCACCGCTGTTTCCTGGATTTACCGCAGCATCGACCTGAATGGCAAGGAAGCTCTCACCGCTGTGGACATAGGTATTGTGTTCAATACGTGAAACTACCCCTATCGTAGCCGAAAGGGTATTGCCTCCCATCGGATAACCATAGACAACGATCTTCTGCTCGATCTTTGGCAGTTTTCCAAACTTCAGTGGCACTACCCCTTGGTAAAATGCTTTGTTTTCAACCTTTAACAGTGCCAGATCCGCCTGATGCGATACTGCGTAGACTTTGGCAATATAACGTTTTCGTTCACCATACCGCTGTACCTCCAAAAAAGCCTGATTGGCAACCACATGGGCGTTGGTGAGGATATAGCCGCCGTCAATAATCGCTCCGGAACCGGTGTAGCTTCGCATCGATGAGCTCCAAGGTGAGAGATAATTGGGGATCTTAGCAACGGTATAGATCTTAACGATCGCCTGTTTGGTCACATCATCACCCTGCGCTTTTCCAAACAGCAGCAAGGTAGTGGCAAGTACAATGTAGAGATATTTCACGTTCATCCTTTTCTTTGGTAGTTGGCAACGTATCGTTGGGCATCGTACGTTTCAATGCCTCTCTTTTGCGCTTCTTTTGCCATCAGACCCGCCTCGCTGTCTGAAATCAGATGCTTCTGTGCGTCATAGCAGCGCGCCGTGCAGACGCCACAGCTTGGACTGCGATCTTTGCCGATAAACAGGTCAATATCGGGATGGCTCTCAAAAAAAGTTTGGGCATAGGCGATAACCGGGTCGCTCAGATCTTTTCTGCTTTCGTTGGAGATCGCTCTGATGCGGTCTTCCTGTTTGACTAAATCCATGGTAGGACGCGGTGTGCCAAAGGCGAAATCCTCCGGACAAAAGGGTACGATCTCATTGCCTTCAAGTAGGGAAAGCAAAAGATCATTACGGTTGTCGGTACCGTCATAGCGACAGGATTCACCCAAAAGACAGGCAGAAACAGCAATCTTTTTCATCAAACTACCTTCTCAACTCCTATATAGCCCTTAGAACACAAACAGCAGCAGATAGACCCAAATACCCGTCAGAGAGGTCAGCGAGATGGCGATAAAGGTTCTTATCCCCGCACGCTTATGTGCTTCTCGTCCGATACCGGGAAGTACACCGCCCCTTCTGTGCTCTTTGTATGCACGTACCAGTGTACTGCTCCATATCCCCAAGGTAATGACGGCAATGGCAATATGTATCATCAATACGCTAAAAAGATAGTTGTGTGAGACATGGGTGTTCTGAACAAAGGCTTCATAACCACCTCCCAGACGCACCCCGTATTCAAAGTATCCTACAACAATAAGTGATACAATGAAGATAATCCCCTGAAGTGTACCGTGCAACGTATAGTAGCCTTTTTTCGCAAAGGCGATGGCCATGCCTATCAAAAGCGGCAGCAGTGCTACCACCAAAGTAACGAAATCCATAAAAAAAGGGGCTTTAGTGCCCAAAAATCCCGGTTGGAACATATAATCCATTTGCTTTCTCCTTTGACAGTGCTTCGTTCATTCATTCAGGAATCGGAGGCTTTAGCCCCGCCTAACGCTTTCTTGCGGTATCACGTTTGGCAACGCTAAAGTTGTCGGTTCCTTGTTGCACACCACTTTACCCTAAGAAGCTTAACAGATGACCACCGATTTGATCTCTGTAAACTCTTCAAGCGCCCACTTTGGACCTTCACGCCCCACACCGGAAAGCTTCGCACCGCCGTAAGGCTGCACATCAAAACGCAGGGTCGGGATGTCGTTGATGACCACACCGCCACACTCGGCATCATCAATAAACTGCTGTGTCAGTGCAAGATCGTTGGTAAAGATGCTAAACTGCAGCCCGTACGGAGAGTCATTCATCTTTTTTATGGCAGTTTCATAATCCGGTACACTTACAAGGCTCACAATAGGGGCAAAGACCTCTTCACAGACGATCTTCATCTCATCGGTCACATCCGCCATCACCGTAGGCGGGAAAATTCCCTCGATCTCTTCGCCGCCGGCAATGACACGTGCCCCCTCATTCTTGGCAGAAGCGATCCAGCTTTTGGCACGGTGCCTTGCTTCATCATCGATCAAAGGTCCCATAAAGGTCTCTTCATCATAGGGTGAGCCCACTTTGAGCGTTTGAGTCTGTCCTGCCATCAGATCGGCAAACGCTTCATAGACATCTTCATGTACATAGATACGCTGCAGGGAGATACAGACCTGTCCGGAGTTATAAAACGCTCCAAATGCACAACGCTTCGCTGCAAGCTGCAAATCGGCACTCTTGTCAATGTAGGTTGCCGCATTGCCGCCAAGTTCAAGTGAAACTTTTTTGATGCCTGCGTGTTTGGTGATGATGTTACCCACCGGTACCGAACCGGTAAAAGAGATCACGCGGGGAATATCACTGCTTACCAGCGCCGAGCCCACCTCCGCATCACCGTAAACCACACTCAACGCATCGGGCATGGCATAAGGTGACTCTACAAAGAGCTGTGCAAGCATATAGGCACTCATGGGTGCTTCAGGGGTCGGTTTGAGCACCACTGCATTACCCGCACCCAGTGCCGGTGCAATCTTGTGGGCGACAAGGTTAAGCGGGAAGTTAAACGGCGTGATCGCCACCACCACACCCACAGGCTCACGGCGAAAAAAGGCTGTTGTCTTCTTGCCGCTTGGCATTACGTCGGTAGGGATCGTCTCACCGTGCAGACCCACCAGCTCCATCGCTGTAAGTCTAATCGTCTCCACACAACGCTCTACTTCGATACGTGCAAAGGCGATCGGTTTTGCAACCTCTTTGGCAAGCATCATCGCAAAGGCTTCTTTCTCCGTTTCAAGTTTCATCGCCACATCTTCAAGCCACTTAATACGCTGTGAAAGCGAAGACTTTTTGGCTTCACGGGAAGCCATCTGTGCGATCTGAAGCGCTTTTTGGGCATCCTCGGCGCTGCATACCGGTGCAGTAGAGACTACCTTGCCGTCATAGGGGCTTTTTCGCTCACTCTTCTCTGCTCTACTCTCCTGTGTAGAACCAAAGAATATCTTCGCTTCTGCGACTTCTGTTTTGCTGTCAAATATACCGAACATGGGCAATCCCTCCATTGGAATGTAATGCTAAGATTATAACCAAAAAGCGTTAGAGATTGAATGCATCAAACCCTTCATAGTGTGCAAACGATAAAAGATAGAGACTTTTGAGTAGATTTGGAGAAAGCGCTTTAAGTTCCTCAAAAACAGTGTTTTCAACTACCTCTTGAGGCATTGCCGCAACCACATCATCCAATACATTTGGCAGTGCTTCACATAGACGCTTGAAAGCATCCTTTTCTCCCGTCACGATCGTATAAAACTGATCCATCGATACCCTGCGTATGAACTCATGTTTATGTGTGACGCCATCAAGCGAGATCTGCCATGGAATATTTTGGCTCTTTTTGGCAATAACCTCTACGAGCATACACCTATTTTGCGCATCTTTGAGCAGCATAGACTGCATTTTCATATAGGTCTTTTGGGAAGATGCGGAGTTCATAGTATTGTGTTTGTTTTTGATCTCCACATAGATCTTCTTTGCTTCATTGACAAGATCAAATCCCTGTTTTGGCACCTGCCATTGCGGGTCAATATATTTGAAAATGTTTTGATGAAAGTAACCGATATGGTTAGTATTGGACTTATCCATCTGGCGGATAATCTCCGCTTCAATGATCTCTTCAGCAGATTTCCCGTATACCTTGGCATCAAAGGTAAGCTTAATCGGATCGATCAGATTTTTGTTAAACCGTGCCAGATCGATCTTGAAGCGGTACTTCTCTACTGTCTGCTTGACATGATCAAACAGATCGCTATCAGCGATAAATCCAAGCTTATACGACTGCATCAACTTTCCCTGACGCTTCTATGGAGCGTATTTGATCAAGTGTCTTGACCAATGACCTGCCCAGCGCATACGCCAGATTGACAGGTACTGCATTGCCTATCTGCTTGTACTGCTGCGACACAGAACCTTCAAACTCCCAATCATCAGGGAAGGTCTGGATACGAGCATACTCTCTAACGGTAAAAGGTCTGGTCTCTTCGGGATGACACCGTTCGGTCTGCTTTTGTGCCGGAGAACATGTTAATGTCAAGCATGGCTCATCCCAGGCGATACGGCGAGCGATGCCTGTTTTGCCTCCGCCAAGATAGAAGCTCTTCATCATATAGGACTTTTGCAGCTCCAAAGGAAGATCGCGCCAGTAGCCTCCGGGAGGGACAAGATCAAGAACCTCCTTCTTTTTTTGCGGGTACTGCTGTCCGGCAGAAGCGGGGACATCACTTGTATACAGCGAACCTTTTTTCAGTGCATCTTTGAGTGTATAGATCTTAGATTCCGGCTTGGGCCAGACAAAGTCCACATCCGAAGCATAATCCTCCCTGATACCTACAATAAAAAGTCTCTCACGCTTTTGGGGCACACGATAATGGATAGCTTTGAGCACTTTGGGTTCAAGCACCTTGTAGCCCATGGTACGAAACACCTCTACGATCGTCTTAAGCGTACGCCCTTTGTCATGATTGAGCAGCCCTTTGACATTTTCTGCCAAAAAGAGCTTGGGTCGGGTCTCTTTGAGTGCACGGGCAAACTCATAAAAAAGTGTTCCCCGCGTATCTTCAAGTCCACGTTTTTTGCCCGCATACGAAAATGCCTGACAGGGGAAACCGCCAGTGAGCAGATCCACCTTGCCTCGGTATGGCGTGAAATCTATCTTTGCCACATCCCCGCATATGACAGGCCATTGCGGGCGGTTTTTCTTGAGTGTTGCAGTAGCATAACGGTCAAAATCATTGAAAAGTATGTGTGAGATACCCGCTTTTTCCATCCCAAGTGCCATGCCGCCTGCTCCAGCAAAAAGCTCTATACTTTTATAGGAATAAGAGGGCTCTACAATAGTAGTAAAAGAGGATAATAACACAATAGTAGATCCTGATTCTCCCACAACTGCTCCTTTGTATTCTGTATAAAACTAAGACATTATACACATTCGGAAATTAGAAGCCAATTTTTATGTCAGATTGTCATATTTTACGTTCGAGGATCACACGAATCATTAGGGCAGTAACTTTTCTTCAAAACAAACTTGTAGACGATATCTTTGATCATCAAGATCAGACACCATACCCAGAGGATATCGATGATGATGTTGTCTTTGTAGTCAAGTCCAAAACGCAGCAGCGGCCATCCGATGAGGATAATGTACTTCATGTAGTAGAAAAAGAGGATGCCCGTGCCGTAGAGCTCTTTGAGTACCTGTTTCACTTATGCCTCAAAGTTGGGTGTACCGTCAGGCATCACCGCCTCACCGTTTCTTTTGGCTTCTTGCTCGGCTTCATAGGCATTCATCTGCATACGCACTTCATTGATCTGTTCAGGTGTCACGTTGTCATCACTTGACCAGATCACCTCGACATCATCGCCATACGCCTTACCCATCTCTTCGATCTTATCGGCATATTCATACACATCGAGTACCACAACCGGTTCGGCATCGGGTTTTTCCGTATCGACCAGTTCAATATACCAGCGTCCTATCGGACTTGTTTTGATAGTGGATTCAAAGATGACTGCCATGGCTAAAACCCTAACTTTTTATGCTTGAGATCCCCATGGTAGACAACATCTTTGGGGTCGATATTGTCATTTTGAAGCACATCCGGTACAGGGTTTTCCGCTTCAAGACGTTTGATCTCTTCATCAAGTTCATCCTCCTGATAGGTCATCATCATATCTGCTGCGATCACTTCGGGGATACGCTGGATCTTGATAAGTTTCTCGATCTCCTCTTCAACCCCTTCTCCCTCAACGGTTACAATGATCTTCCCTTTTTCCTTGTCATGCACATGATAGTCAACATAGTCTGCTTCCTGAAACTGCGCTACCAGCATATCGATATGCTTAGGCAGTGCCTGTACTACAATACTCGATACATTCATTTTCTTCTCCTTATTTTCAATTTTGAATTGTCTATGCTTTTGTGTTCACTCGATAGCTCTGGCAGTCGCAAACGGCAGAGCCGCCCTACGGGTTTGGTGCTCCTTTGTCGCCATCGAGTGAACACAAAAGTTGCTTACCTTTTCAAATCCCACACCATGACAGTATTGTCATCACTGGCGGAGTAAAGATGCATTTCATCTTTGAAAATGATAACATTAAGTGTGCTCTTTTGTCCTTTAAGCACTGCCAGTTTTGACTTGGTCATGGTATTGAATATGGAAATATCGTTATTCTCATCCATAGCAAATGCTACTTTGCGGGCACTGGGGCTGAGAGCCGTTGCATAGATAAAGAACTTTCCTTCAATATAGCTCCCTTGCCCCGTACCCGCATCATAGAGTGCCCCGCGCCTGTCTTTTCCTGCAGCCGAAACCATATCGTTTTTAAAATCCACTTTATAGACATTGTCAAGATTTTGTCCCTGCAGTCGCTTCACGATTTTCCCCGTCTGCACATCAATCACACTCAAAATACCGCTCTCACAGGCAAAGACTGCCTGTGTTTTGCTCTTGTTGAGTGCAAAATCGGAAAACTTTGACTCACCAAGCTTCACATGGTAACGCTCTTTTTTTGTATCGATATTCAGCAGTGCCGCCTCATCACCCAAATAGCCTAGCAAAATATGGGTCTCATCAACAAAGCGTGCCTTGATAATCGCCTCCTTATCATCGGGGGAAAGTATTTGTATCAGCTTACCCTTGCGTTCCACAAATAAATTGGAATACCCACCCTTGCCACTGTCACTGAGCAGCAGGTAGGTACTGCCCATACGATCCGCACTCAAAATACGTGCAGGTATGACATCCCCCATAAAATCTTTTACCTTGGGAATGCTGATGGTTTTCAACTTTTGATAGGAGGTCGCATTGTACTCTTCAATATGCCCGTTATCCGTAGCCACAAGCAGAGTACCTTCCTTGGTCAACACCATATCTTTTGCCAGACCGTCTACTGTTATACTGTGCTGGGGAGATACAGTCTGCACAGCCCATGTCCATGCAGTAAACAGCAGGATTATCCAGTAGCGTATCACACCATCTCCTCAACTGTTTGAAGGATAAGCGATACTATTTCATCTTCACTCAATGCCGTTTTGACACCGTAAAGATCCTCTTCGGAGGCAAGAAAATTTTCAAATTTTCCGCTCGATTCGAGTTTTTCAATCAAACTTTCCAGTTTTTCTCTACCTATTGCCTGCTGCACCGGTTCGGCAATATAGACGATAAAATTGTAATCTTCATAATCGAACTCAAACTCTTCAGAGTCATAATCCTCTTCATTGGCATCGACATTGAGCAGGTGACGCAACTCGACATCTTTATCTTCCAGTTTGTCAAACAGTTTGGGGTATTGTTCTTGCAAATTCATCTCTTTGTCTCCATTCTTTTACTTGTGGTTGCACTCTTTATATCTGTTCTTCCAATGCAAAGACCTCATAACTGATCGCCTGCGTAGGACAGCGTGCCATGCAAAATCCGCACGCAGTACACTTTTCATCATCGATAACAGGGTTAAAGAGTCCATTGAACAAAATGGCATCATCGATGCAGGGCTCTTTACAGCTGTGACAGATCACCCCATGGTGTGCCACACAGGATTCGAGCGATATTTTAAACACTACATTAAGCCAGGTACTGTTGCGCCCTTTTTCCAAAGAGAGCACATCTGCTTCGCATGCAATGGCACATGCATCACAAAAGGTACACCCGTTCTGGTTAAAAGTCAGGGTCGGTGTCCCCTCATCTGTGATCACAATGATCTTTTCATCACAGGAAGTGACACAGGCTTTGCTTTGGCATGTCGGACACTCACTCTGAAAAAGAGATTCACTTTGGCTGTAAGGTGGTCGCACGAGAGAGGCAGCTGCCTCCTCCGTATGCCCTAGCCCTCTGGCAAAAGAAGTAAAAAACGCTCTTCTGTCTGCCACTATTTAACACCGTCATCCATCATATCGATAAGGTTGGAGTGCGTTTTAAGATCTCCGGTAAGCCCATCGGGTTTGAATGTATTGGCTACTGCTGTTTCCACATTTGC
Source organism: Sulfurovum sp. (assembly GCA_027082955.1). Lineage (GTDB taxonomy): Bacteria > Campylobacterota > Campylobacteria > Campylobacterales > Sulfurovaceae > Sulfurovum. The sequence goes on from JALWTA010000025.1 coordinate 12,473, forward strand.
CTGCGGTGCATGACACTGCGAACAGTTATAACGTCCCTGATAGAGGTGATTGAGCTTTTTCACTTTTGCCAGCTTAATATCACCGACATTACCGATATCACCTTTGAGCCCAACCACTTTCCCCTCTTTAACCAACTCTCCATTCTTATATACAGTCGTTGGTCTGTAGTTGGTAAAGTGTGTTGCCGGAATTGGTGTTGCACCCATACTTTTTGCTACATCAGGCATATGACATCCAAGACACTGGTTGTTGTCTTTGGTGATAGGCAACAATCCTTCTACAGAGTGTGGGATCATCGGCGGTGCATTGACATAGGCACGTTCAAATCTTGGTGCCGAACCCGGTGCCGGTCTATCATTTTTTACTGCAGGCGGTGCCACATTATCCTCTTGGAAAAGTGATGTTTTTCGCAATCCGAGTGTTGTTTCATCTACCTCTTTTTTGTTTCCGAGATCTTCTTTCTGAATACGCTTAGGATCACATACTTTGGCATTGATATCAATCACCTTTGCAGCTGCCACCGCTGCCGCTGCAGCATTGGCTGTTGCTACATTCGTAGGTGTTCCCGCACCACTTTTAATGATATCTGCGATCGCTTTTATGTCAGCATCGGACAGGGCTTTGACCTGCCCTTGCATAATCTGCTTCATCGCACCGCCGTAGGTACCTGCTTTATATCCTTTCAGGGCAACAAGGATATCTGCTTTGCTCATATCTTTAACGATTTTTGAGACACCCATTGCCTTTTTTTCAAAATGCTGTCCGTGACATCCGGCACACGCTGCTGTACTCGCACCACCATACAGTGCTGAAGCAGCGAGTATTGAACCGGCCGCCAAAAGTTTCATTGTTCGTTTCATAACATAACCTCCCTCTTATTTTTTGATCTCAGCTGCAATCGCTTCGATATCGGCATCAGAAAGTGCTTTGACCTGCCCCTGCATGACAGTTTTCATTGCACCGCCGTATGTCCCGGCTTTATAGCCTTTCAATGCGGCAATAATATCTTCTTTGGAAAGATCTTTGACGATCTTCGATTTGCCCAAAGCAGATTTTGAAAAGTCCGCACCGTGACACCCTGCACACGCTGCTGTACTTGCCGCATATATTGCCGTTGTTCCCATCAGAGCACCTACTGCCATTATTTTGACCATTGTTTTCATCTTTTCTCCTTTAATTGTTTATCCGTAACCTTTTCAGGCTGCCGCTTCTTTCTGTTTTTTTGCCATTGTACGGATACTGAACCCCAATGCATTGTCACCGCATACATCGATACAGCGTCCACAGTTGGTACACTCTCCGTCAGTGACCGATACACTCTCTTTGTTCACCATCCATAAGACCTGATTTTCAGGACAGACCACTTTACATTCCATGCAGTTCGTACATGCCTCATGATCATGTTTTACACGAATCAGACTCTTGCTGCCTATCAGTGAGTAGGCGGCACCAAGCGGACAGAGATGACCGCACCATCCGTTCTTGACCCCAAAAAGGTCAAAAAGAAAGATAGCAATGATCACTGAGATACCTGCCCCAAATCCAAAGATAATGCCTCTTTGCATAATGGTAATGGGACTGAGCACTTCAAATGCCGCCACACCAACCACCGCAGAGACAATCAGCCCCAATACCATGATCCAGTAGCGGGCACTCCGTTTGAGGAAACGGTAATTCACCTCTTCTTTGTCGAGTCTCAGCACACGTCTAAGCCAGTTGGCAAGGTCTGTCACCATGTTGATTGGGCACACCCAACTGCAAAAGGCTCTTCCTCCAATCACAAAATAAAATAGCGTAATGATCGCCGCACCAAGCAGCACATCTGTACCAAGTACAAACCCGGTTGCCAGCACCTGAAGTGTGGTATAGGGATCTGCCAGCGGGATCGTACCAAAGAGCAGCGAAGACCCAAACGTACCTTTGAGTATCTGCCAGCCATAGGCATTGGCACCAAAGTAGAGTACCAACAGCCCTATCTGTGTTACACGTCTTAGCAGAAGATATTTTACCTTTTTCATCAGTACTCAATCTCCCTGTTCAGATAATCGACCGGGGCTTCACTGCTACGTTTGTCATGGGTCTCTATCTCATTCATTTTCCGTTGACCCACACGTTGCTGATCTTGAATATCCCAACCTTTTACATAGTGATCACCGGCTCGTCCCATCGCATATTCTCTCGGTAGAACAAAAATTGCCGCCTTTTCGGTTACACACGCTTTTTCACACAGACCACAGCCTGTACAGACATCAGAATGTACCACCGGCAACAAAAATGCATGCTTCCCGGTACGGTCATTTTTCTGATAATCCAGTGTCAAAGCTTCGTCTATCAGAGGACAGGCACGGTAACAGGCATCACACTGCAACCCCCAGTAGGCAATGCAGGACTCCTTGTGTACCACAGCCAATCCCATCTGTGCTTTGTTGATATCGAGTTCACCTTTGTCATTCGTCACAGAAGCCTCATTGAGCGCTCCGGAAGGACAGGCAGATACACACGGAATATCATCACACATATAACAGGGCACATCTCTTGGCGTGAAGAAGGGTGTACCGATCAGTTTGTGGTCACCCCCTTTTGCCATTTTCAGTGTCCCGGGGCGCTGTTCCCCTGTCTCTTTATCGATGTTACTTTCACGGTTCACACACGCCTCAGAACAGAGCCCGCACTTGATGCACGCTTTAAGAAAGTTTTCCTCAGGAAGTGCTCCTGGTGGTCTCAGTACCAGTGGCGACGCTTTGGCTTCATCACTGTAGCCGCTCCACAGGAAGCCGCCAAGGGCAGTAAGCCCTATGCTCTGAAGTGTTGTCGCCATAAACTTTCGTCTGTTGCTGTCAGAACCGTTTGCCATCTACTTACGCCTTATAAATCTTCACTGCACATTTTTTATAGTCTGTCTGCTTGGACATAGGACATGTTGCATCAAGTGTTACTTTGTTAATAAAGACTTTCTCATCGAACCATGGCACAAATACCAGTCCCTGAGGCGGTCTGTTACGTCCTCTGGTCTCGACACGTGCCTTGACCTTGCCACGGCGCGATTCTACCCATACGAGTTCACCACGCTTGACACCTCTGTTCTTCGCATCATTGGGGTGCATATAGCAGAGTGCTTCAGGTACTGCACGGTAAAGTTCAGGAACTCTCATCGTCATCGTACCGGAGTGCCAGTGCTCAAGCACACGCCCTGTACAAAGCCAGGTATCATACTCTTTGTCCGGCATTTCCGGTGGATCCATATATGGTCTGGCAAAGATCTTCGCTTTGTTTGGCAGCGGTTTTTTCTTTTTATTTTTAACCCCTCTCAAATCTCCGGAAGGCAATGCTTTCGCCAGCGGTCCGTAGAATGCAAAATCTCCACCCGGATTGGCTTTGGCTGCATATGGGTCATACTTGACATTGTAACGCCACTGTGTCTCTTTGCCGTCAACGACAGGCCATTTGAGCCCTCTGACTTTATGATACACTTCAAACGGAGCCAGATCGTGTCCATGCCCTCTACCAAAGCTTGCATACTCTTCCCAGAGATACTGGTGGATCATGAAGCCATAACCTTTGAAGACTTTTCCATCCGAACCAACAACGTTTCTGCTGTCACCGAGACACTCAGAGTTGTCAAACCCTTTTTGAGGGAACTCATCCAGTTTAAGTGGGTACTTCTTCTTCGCTCTCTCATTGGCATACAGAATTTCATACATCGTTGTATCGTCGTTGTAGCCAAGCTTTTTCGCATCTTTGCGTACATCCGGCAATTTTTTTCCATTTCTGAGCGTATATGGTCCCCATAGGTCTTTGACCGTAAAGCGTTTGGAGAACTCGACCCACTGCCAGGTGTCTGACATGGCGTGTCCTACTGGAAGGACTTGTTGTCTCCAGTGCTGTGATCTTCGCTCCGCATTTCCATAAGCACCCCACTTCTCATAGATCATTGCTGATGGAAGTACAAGGTCGGAGACCATTGCAGAGATACCCGGGTAGCCGTCAGAGGTGACAATAAAGTTGTCCATCTCGCGTGCCGCTTTGATCCAGTGCTTCGCACTTGCAGAATCCTGATACGCGTTACATACGTTCACCCATGCAAACTTGACCACACCATCTTCGATATCTCTGTGGATCTTCATAATGTGCTGGTTTCCTACAGGGTTGAGTGTTCCGGCAGGGATTCTCCATGTTTTTTCCGCATGCGCTCTGTGTTTCGGGTTTTTGACCATCATATCGGCAGGGAGTCTGTGACAGAAGGTACCAACCTCACGCGCAGTTCCACAGGCACTTGGCTGACCGGTCAGAGAAAAGGCTCCTGAACCCGGTTTTGCCTGTTTGTTGAGCATGAAATGCACATTGTAAGAGAGTGTATTATCCCAAGACCCTCTAGTATGCTGGTTCATCCCCATGGTCCAGAAGGAGATAACCTTTCTGTCTTTCTCAATGTAGAGATCTGCTAACATCTGCAGCTTCTTCTTGAAACTTTCAAGTGATTCATTTGGATCACCTTTGGCAATTTTAGCAACATAGTCAAGCGTATAGGGCTCAAGAGACTTTTTGTACTCTTCAAATGAAATCTCCCAGTGCTTAAGCGTACCGGCAGTATTTTTCATCTTTTCACCCTCTTTTTTACCATACGGTGCCAGTGCGGGTGCTTCTTTGGCAGATATCTCTTTTACCATCTCTTTATTGATCGTTTCCATCTCTTTGGCAGAGTATTTGCCTGCACTGCCGTCCGGTCTGACCGGTGTCAGTGATTTTTCACCCGCTCTTCTCATACCATAGCCGATATTGACCGGTCCGGTAGCAAAGATGATATGCTTCTTGATAAAATCCCAGTCAATGATATCTTCTGTACCACCACCTTTTTTGTCACGATAAACAATCTCTCTGGCAAGATAATTCCAAAGTGCAAGGTCAGTATTTGGTGAGAAGATAATGTTAAAGTCACCCAGATCACATGTTCTATGCGTATAGGTCTGGATATTCACCACTTTCACTCTGTCAGGATCAGAAAGCTTTCTGTCCGTCACACGAGACCAGAGGATCGGGTGCATCTCTGCCATGTTCGATCCCCATGTAACGATGGTATCGGTAATTTCGATATCGTCATAACATCCGGACGGTTCATCCATCCCGAAAGTCTGATAGAATCCGACAACCGCCGATGCCATACAGTGTCGTGCATTGGGGTCGATGGCATTGGAGCGGAAACCGGCTTTCATCATCTTCTGTGCTGCATACCCTTCCATGATGGTATACTGCCCGGAAGCAAAGACTGCCACACCCTCAGGACCCTTCTCTTTAAGCGCTTTCTTGGCATGTTTTTCCATCTCATCAAAAGCCCGCTGCCAGCTGACAGGTCTGAATTTGCCTTTTTTGTCAAACTCACCTTTGTCATTCATGCGTAGCAGCGGTGTCTTAAGACGGTCTGCTCCATACATGATCTTGGCGTTGAAGTATCCTTTGATACAGTTTAGCCCTCTGTTGACCGGAGCTGCGGGGTCACCCTTGACCGCAACGATCCTGCCCTCTTTGGTCGCAAGCATGATACCACACCCCGTACCACAGAAACGGCACGCAGCCTTGTCCCATCGCCAACCCTTTTCTGCATCTGTTGCAGCTGCCTGAAGGTTGGACGGAACAGCAATCCCTACAGCGCTGGCTGCCGATGCGGCAGCGGCGCTTTTGAGAAATTCTCGTCTATTCAAAGCCATATTACTTCCTCCGTCAATGTATTTTTGTTATCTATTACCGCATCAACAACCCTCTACACTCATAATGGGTTTTACAGATGTGCCCTTAAATAACAATCTATATAGTGTAACATAGACAAGAGTATGAAAAAAATGATCTATATCAAGATTTCTAATTAATATCATTATTTTTACTGATATATTTGAATAATAGTGAGGAGGTTATTTTTGCAGAGAAGAAACCAGTATGGCAATCTTATCTTATGTGAACAGTGTCCGGACGACTCCGGACAGCTATCACTTCTTTACAGACATATTCGGTGACAATATGTTGTTAGAACTTATAATCCAGCATAACCCAGAACTTTGTGGTATCAACTTTGTAGTTGTCAGCACTGTACCATGCTCCTTTTAACAAACCTGAAAGCCCCTTGACACCGGGAATTTTATTCTTATACAGCACATCGACTTCTGTACCATACTTTGTGTTTCCCCTGTCACTTGAAAAGTCATGATAAATCACTTTGGCAACACCGAATCCTTTCGCCTTATAACCAAGCATACCGTTAAAATCGACAAGTCCGTCATCGGGTGTACCTAGGAACATATCTGCCCAACCATCATGTGCATGCAGTGTCGCAAGAGGTGTCGCAAAAGCAGCATTGCCGCCTTTACCTGCACCCATTACTTCATACTGTGCGCCAACAAGGAAACCGCTTATATTGGCTCCAGCCTGAATGTTATAGTAGTCTGCATCTGCACTTCCGCTTCCGTTTGTTGGATCGGACTGATGGGCATACTCGGCACGGTAAGAGAGTTTGGTGCTACCGATACCTGCTTTCCCTGTGGCTGCAATACCGTATGTATCGGCAAAGTCTTCGACAAGATATCCGTAAGCGGTCAGCGTCAACTCCGGCATGAAAGTGTAGGCACCGTGCAAAAGTACCGTATTGGTATTGAAGCCGTCACCTACAGGTTTGACTGTCTTGTTATCAAAGATGGTATTGACGCGCCATACATATGCCGCAAGCAGGTTAAGGTTTTTGACAGAATTATTGATAATTGCAGCAGCATCATAGGTTTGTGGCATTTGTCTCCAGTTAACTGTACCGATGAAACGCTGGTTATCGAGGTTGACCCCCTGACGACCGGCACGGATCAGTGTATTGCCGAACTTATAGTCAATATAGGCTTGTGTCACTCTGGTCTGGTCTGGGTCGGCAACCACCTGATAGAGCGGTTTATTTCCGATTGTATCATTGGAAAGATCCCAATAGTCGCCGCTTCCGGCAACATTCATGGCTTCCAAATAGACAGAAAGCCCTTCTACGTTCAGCAGTCCAGCTCCAACACCAAGCATCAATCGGTTGGTCAGGGCTTTTGCATTTCCCTTTCCGTTATCTGATGCATCGACAAACTCATATCTCGGTCTTATCTCACCTTTAGCTGTGATATTGTTGAAGATCAAAAACTCCGATGCTGCAGGTGCAGTCTGTTCTACCTGTGCCTGTGCAGGAGCGATATCCCCACCCGCCATCAGCATCGCTGATGCTGCTACTGAGAGCAAAAGTACTTTTTTCATTTAGTTCTCCTTATAATAATGATAAATAAATAATATCAGAAAAGAAAACTGCATGTCAATAAAAATAAATAAAATGTAAATAAAATGCACATATCATTGATATAGATCAAGATTTGAAATGTTTTTTGAAATACTCTTCTGTCAATTTCTCAAAATGCAGCATGCGTGATTTGCCTTTGGGAAGTGTTCTTCGAAGTTCCTTCATCTTGGTGAGAAAATCCCCGACAGTATCTGGGATAATCTCTTCAAAATAGCACCTAATACGTTTTGCAAATGCAGGAGAGGCTCCTCCGGTAGAGAATGCCACCATCAGATCATCACGCTTGATGTAGGAGGGGAAGATAAAATCACAATAGTCGGTATTGTCCACCGAGTTGACCCAGATGCGCCGGTTACGGCTCTCTTCATAGATGGATTTGTGTAGATCGACTGTGTCGGTGGCAACGATAACGACATCAAAGCCATCGATATCCCCTTTCTGGTAAGGGCGCAGATAGTATGTCAGACAGTGATCTTTGATGAGCCTGTGTGTTGCTTCGCTGACCTCTGTGCTGATGACCGTGATCTCTTTGGTGAACTCCACCAGCTTTTCCAGTTTCTCAGCAGCGATATGCCCGCCGCCAACCACCAACACCTTTAGATCCGTCATATCGACAAACATAGGAAAATATGCCATTGATACCCCTTTTACAAATGCTACCAAAAGTCTATCATAATTGCTTTGACGTATATCAATGCAGCCCGATACAAATTTGACTATAATCTGATAACCCTATAAAAAGTGAGCAAACCATGCAAGATGAACTCCTCTACCAGATGCAGCATGCTTTTCCATTGAGCCAACATCCTTTCAGAGAGCTTGCCCGGACACTTGGCAGCAGTGAATCCGAGGTGATCGAAACAGTTCGCAGACTCAAAGCAGAAGGTATTATCCGCCAGACTTCAGCGATCTTCGATACCAAAAGACTTGGTTACACCTCTTCACTCGTTGCCTTCAAGGTACCTGAAGAGAAGATAGAAGATGCTGCCGACATCATCAATGCACATCCCGGTGTAAGCCATAACTACTTGCGAAACCATGACTACAACATCTGGTTTACCATGGCAGTCGCCCCTGACAGCAAACTGGGGCTGGAGAAGACCATCGATATTCTCAAAGAGGCAAGTGGCGCAGAAGATGCTATCATCCTGCCCACGCTAAAAATGTTCAAGATCAAAGTACAGATGGATACCACCGGAAAACGTGCAAAAAAAGAGAAGGTACACAAAGCTGCCCACAAAGAGATAGACCTGACACCTGAACATATTGAGGTCATCAAAGCGCTGCAAAAAGATATCGATATCGTTGAAGAGCCCTTTGCCGGCATGACCGATGCACTCGGTATGTCACATGAGAGACTTTTTGAGATTGCAGATGAACTCAAAGAAGCAGGTATCATGCGACGCTTTGCCACCATTCTCAACCACCGCAAAGCAGGATTTGGTGCCAACGCCATGAGCGTCTGGTCGGTTCCCGAAGAGAAAGGAGAAGAGATCGGCAGACAGCTTGCCGAGTTTTCGGCAGTAAGCCACTGCTACCTGCGCCCAAGATACCCCAACTGGCCCTACAATCTCTTTGCCATGGTACATGCCAAAACACAAGAAGAGTGCGACACGCTCATCGAAGAGATGGCACAGGAAGCTGGACTGAGAGAGTACGGTAAACTCTACTCGACAAGAGAGTTCAAAAAACAGCGGCTTGTCTATTTTGATGAGGCATTTGGGGAGTGGGAGGAAAGTGCTAAGGGCTAAGGGCTAAGGGCTAAGGGCTAAGGGCTAAGGGCTAAGGGCTAAGGGCTAAGGGCTAAGGGCTAAGCATAATATTTACTTATGCTGTGTTAAACCTTAAACCTTAAACCTTAAACCTTAAACCTTAAACCTTAA
>JALWTA010000026.1 GCA_027082955.1 Sulfurovum sp.
AATACTCACAAACATCGCTCAGATTGAAAATATTGTCAAGGAGAATAAAGATATACTTCAAATTATCGCGCTACTCAGAGCCTACACGCAAAAAGAGCTTGGGTTTATGTGCGAAAGTTGAGTTATTATTCCTAAAGTTTACCCGCAATTGAGCACTGGTAAGATCTTGTCTATGGCGTTTATCAAAGGTGAACATTTGGATAGCTGGTTGTCGAAGAACCCTCCTCAAGAGACGAAAAACAAGATGGCGCAGCAGCTTTTTGATCTCTACTGCTACTCTTTTTTCGAACTCAAAACATTTCAGGCCGACTCCAACCTCGGAAACTACCTTTTTACAGAAGATAACCGCATCGCTTTTTTGGATTTTGGATGCATCAAGCAGGTACCCGACGCTTTCCCTGTAGCGATTGTAGATTTGGTGCGTGCAAGTATCGGGCTTGATAAAGAGAAAATTTTTAAAGCCTACTTGGATCTTGGAATGCTTTCTGGAGAGAAAGATGAGGCATTTGATAAATATTACGAACGTGTATTTTTGCCTTACGCAAACTGGACGGCCGCACCTTTTAGAGAAGAGTGTTTTCACTTCTCTGTCGAAAAAAACTTTGCTGCTTCGTGCATTGAACCGAATCTCATCATGGGAAGAGAGAAGGAGTTTGCCGTACAAAGCAGTGATTATGTCTATTTTTCAAGAGGTCTTTACGGGCTCTATAAGATATTTGAGCAGATGGATGTCACCATCAAGCTTCGCAGTAGATTGCCCAATCTGTAAAGCGCATGCATTATGTCTGTTTTGATGTTATTGCTTTTTCCGATAGGCTTGTTTCTTTACTTTTATGTAGAAAAAAATGAGCGATCAAGTTACCAAAAACTCTTCGATGATTTTGGTGCAAAGATAGAAGCCGACACCTCTCTTGACAAAGCCGAGAAAAAAGAGCGCTATATCCGCATGCTAAAAAGCAATGGCTACAGCATTATAAAAATATCCGATACCTCCATATATGCGGAAAAAAAGATATTTGGCATAGGGCTCTTTTTCATAGCTACCGGTGTACTGTATCTAGTGGGTGCTCTGCTCTATTTAGCTTATTTTTATTGGATACAAAAACCGCACAGAGTAGAGTATAAAATGGATACATCCAATAACTCTATACCCCACTCTGAACATTTATCCGTTTAGCGTATTGATGCCTTAGGAACGAGGTTGCATATCTACCACTTCATACTGTACTACACCATCTTCCTGCGGTACGGGTTCAAACAGTACGCCGTTACACTCTTTGTAATATTGATCCTCTATCATGACATCTTGACACTCATTATCCGGAATAACAGAGACAATAGCGCCGATGACGATGTTGCTTGCCCAGAACCAGTCCCAGTAAGGGTCCCATCCGTGGTAGGGGTAGTGATAGTGGTGTCCGTGGTGGTGGGTGTGGTGTGGATGGTAGACATAATGGGGCTTATGGTGACGGGGTTTTACCGCTGCACTGTCTGGAGCATATTGGGGCTTTTTGGACTGCTGTTGTGCTGTGACTGTTTTTTCCGGTTTTTTAACAGGTTTTTGGTTTGTTTGGGTAACAGGTTTTGGACTTGGCTGCGTAACAGGTCTTTGGATCGGTTTTGGAGAGACAGTAACGGGTCGTGGAGAGACCGTGACTGGTTTTATGGAAACGGGTCTGCTTATTGTTGGCATGGAAACTGGACGGCTTATGCCCATTGGCATATGCATGCCTCCGCCTGAGGGTATGTGCATGGCATGCCCGCCGCCACCCAAAGCAGCCGCTGCCCCGGCAGACAAGGTGTGCATGAGCGACACATCGAAATGCGTGATACCTCTGTTGTCATACTGTAGATGCAAGGAGGGTGAGAAAAATCCTGCCAAAAGAGAAACGGTAGCAATCTTTGTGATCTGTTTGATAGACATGGTGTAATTCCTTCTTCAAATAGTGCAATTGAGAAAAATTATATCAAAACTAAGAAGAAAATGAAAGCGGCTCTCCTCTTAACACATCCAACACATTGGTCGCATAAGAGCCTTTGGGCAGCACAAAACTCAGCTCATAGTGAGCCTTCTCTTCAATGTAGCGTTTCTCTATCTCGGTTACCTGCACCCATGCGTAGCGTCTGGCACCGTAGAGTTTGACGGGTTCATCGAACATCTGCTCGATGATGCCCGCACTCCCCTCTGCCCGTCTTGTCTTCGTACCGGGGATGAGTCCGGTAGGGGCGGTATCTTTGCTGGCAAAGCGTGCAGCCTCCTGGGCGGTATCTTCTGCGGCAAAGAGTTTGCCGTAGGGGTAGTGCATCATCAGCTCTCCCTCTAAAAGTTTGTAGAAATTGGGCTGAGTTTTGGTACCGGCAAGTGTGCCTTGGGGCAGCTGCATCAGCTTTTCGGTCTCTGCTTCGCTGAAATCCTGCAGTAGAAGGTTTATCTCCATCCGTTTGGCAAGCCATTTGTTAAAGAGGTAGCTCTGGTAGGAGCCCATGAGAAATTCGCGTGTTTTCCTGTCGCGCATCTTCAGTGTGCCCTCAAGCAGCTTTTTGCCCTCTTCCCAGTTGTTACCGTTGGTGCCGAAGCGCTGGTTGCCAAAGTAGTTGGGTACGCCGTTGGTTTTGATCCACTTGAGTACCGAGTCGAGTTTGTCTTTTTGTACACCGAGCACCTTTTTGAGGCGTATCTCAAAACGGTTGCCTTTGAGGTGCCCTACCCGTATCTTGTTGTTGTGGCGGGTGGTTTCAAGGATCTTGATCTTTTCGTGCGCAAATGTGCCGATACGCTCTTCCAGTTTTGCAGGCAGGGAGATGTACTGTATGGTCATGGCATGTTTGTCTTTCAGCCCCGCATACCCGATGTCTCTGCGGCGGATGCCGACATGGTTGGAGATGGCATCGAGCATCTCCCATGTGGTCATCTCTTTTTTGCGTACTTTGAGCACCAGATGTTCGCCTTCACCGCTGAAATCATACAAAGGAATCTCCTCGACGGTAAAATCACGCGGTGAGGGGTTAAAGACGAAGCTGTTTTTGACATTGAGCGGATAGACGGGTTTCATGGTGACCTTTTAGTGTTTGCTTTGGCGTATTCTATCAGATGCGGGATTATGCCCGGTTGTACTCCTGTGCCATTCTGAGCAGGTCTGCATTGAGCCTGTAGGGCTGAAAGGCGATCTCGTCGATGGATTTGTGGTTGAAGCCGCCGTCGTTGTAGCAAACAACGCTTCTCTTCTTTCCTGCAAGCAGCCCGTCAACGGCGTGGGTGACAAAACGTGATGCCATCAGACGGTCATGGACTGTCGGGTTGCCGCCGCGCTGGGTGTGTCCAAGCACCACACTTCTTGCCTCGATGCCTATGGTCTCTTCAAACCAGTGCCGAATCGTTTCGGTATTTTGCAATGCTTCCGAGACGACCGCTAAAAAGTAGCTTCTGCCTTCCTGCTTCTCTTTAAGAAACCGGGAAGCATAGGTGGAAAGATTGTACGGCACTTCAGGGGTCAAACACATCTCCGCCCCGCTGGTGAGCGCCGAAACGAGTGCAAGATAGCCACACTCCCGTCCCATAGTTTCGATAACAAAGGCGCGCTCAAAGGATGAGGCGGTATCACGCACGGCATCGATGGCACACTTTATGATGTTGAGTGCCGTATCGACACCCAGAGAGTACTCCGTGCCGGCAATGTCGTTGTCGATGGTCGCGGGGATGCCGGCAAATGCGAGGCTGCTCTCCTGACTCAGCTTCTGCATCCCCTTAAAAGAGCCCTCTCCGCCCAGTACCACAAGCGCTTGGATGCCGTGCTTTTCAAGGTTGGCAGCTGCCTGTGCACGGTAGCGGGGCTCCATAAAACGTTTTGATCGTGCCGAACCGATAATGGTACCGCCGCGTGTGATGATACCGGCAACATCACTGTAGTCTGCCTCTTTGATCTTGCCGTCAATCAGACCCTCATAACCGCCAGAGACAAAGTATGGGGTGATCTGCTGCTGTTTGGTATATTCGACAAAACGTTTGAGTGCGGCATTCATACCTGAAACATCACCGCCGGAACAGAGGATTGCCATTTTTTGCATGATAACTCTCTTTTTTTGTTGATTATACCATCTTACTGTTTATGCTCTTTGGCTACAATAGTGGAAAACAGAAACAGGAGACTTTAGGATGCAGGACAAATACGGATTTTTTGAAGAGTCGGCCGACTTTTTTACCTCCGATGCCGCACGCGGGATACGCCTTCAGTTTGACTATGAAAAAGCTGAAGTGAAGATCAAAGAGGCGGGCATAGAACATACCATTGTGGTCTTTGGAAGTGCGCGCATACGACCGACAGATGAGGCACAAAAAGAGATTGAGCGCATTGAGAAGGCGCTCAAGGAGGATGCGGTCAACGAGTCTCTTCTCAAAGAGCTCAACAAAGCGCAGGTCGCTCTGCGTCAAAGCATCTACTACGAGGAGGCACGCCGGTTTGGTCAACTGGTAGGCAAGAGCGGCAAAGGACCCGAAGACTGTAAAGTAACCCTGATGACCGGCGGCGGACCGGGCATCATGGAGGCGGCAAACCGCGGAGCACACGATGTGGGCGCCAAGTCGATCGGGCTGAACATCAAACTTCCCCATGAACAGCATCCCAACCCCTACATCACTCCCGAACTCTCATTCAGCTTTTACTACTTTGGTATCAGAAAACTTCACTTTATGCAGCGCGCCAAGGCACTGGTGGTCTTTCCCGGCGGTTTTGGAACACTCGATGAGCTGTTTGACATTCTAACCCTTGTACAGACCGGAAAAAACCCGCACATTCCTATTGTACTTGTCTCACGCTACTTCTGGGACAATGTATTGAACTTCGATTTCTTGGTAGAAGAAGGTACCATCGCACCTGAGGACAAAGAACTCTTTGTCTATGCAGAAAATGCCGATGAGGCGTGGGAAGCCATTACGGCGTGGTATGAGAAGAGAGGCGAACCTATCTTCTCATAAATTATTTGCCTGTCGCAGGCTGTACTGTTTTGAGCTTCTCATCGACCTTGGGCAGCTTCTCCTCTTTTTTTGGGGTTTTTGGAGCAGTGGTGTTCTGTTGTACAGATGGTGCGCTACTCTGTGCTTTTTGTGCAGGTGCCACCGTAGTCACTGATTTTGGCGTACTCCCCTTTTTCTTGGCAATGCTAATGACCAGTCTGCCGTTTTTAAATGTGCTCTCAATGGCAGCCGGATCTGCATCGGCAGGCAGGGAGGTTGACTGTTGGAAAGACTGTATAGACTTGGATGTACTAATCATCCCGTTGGTCTTCTGCTGCTCTTCATGGACAATCTTCGCACTAATTGAGAGCATGCCGCTCTCGGTACGGATATCGATGTGGTTCTCTTTGCTCTGGGGAATATTGGTAACCAGTTCATAGTGGTCGCCTTTGTCTACAAAATCACTCTGTGCTGAGAGTTTGTACATCCCCATGGTCGGATGCACCAGACGTGCGGAACGCTGGTTGATACGCTGCTGCATACGGGAGAACATCTCATCCATACGGTGCTGCATCTGTATCATCTCTTTGAAAATGTCATCTCCAAACGGATCTTGAAAGAACGGATCGTTAAACGGGTCGTTCAGGGGTGCCTGCGCCTGAAGCGATACTGCTGCAACTAGCGGCAGCGCCAGCAGAGAAAGTCGTTTTTTTAACATGGTTGACTCCTTAAAATGGTTTCTTAAGGAGCATTATAAAAGGGTAAGTTTAACCAACCTTTAATGTAAGATGACTAAATAAAGTTAACACATATCACTTAACTTTAAAACGATGCAGATCATCGATACAGAGCTGTGAAACATCGCTCTTCCCCATGATCGCAAGCAGCGAACGCAGACTCTCGATGAGTGCATTGTGGTAGTTGGCGACACTGCGGGATTTTTCCATAACAAGAAATTTGCTTCGTTTACTCTCATCCATGGTTGCCAGTCCAACCGGACAGTTTCTGCCCCCTGCTCCGGAGCACTCTCTGGCACGGATGCACCCTGCCGATATCATAAACCCTCTGGCAATGTTGACAAAATCTGCCCCGTAACACAAAAGTTCCACAACATCATCAGCGGTCAGCACCTTCTCGGCGGCAATAAGTTTGATGTCATCTCTAATTCCGTGATGCTGCAGTGAGGTATGGACAATATGCAGCGCCTCTTTGATGGGCAGTCCTATGCGGCTCATCATCTCAAGCGGTGCGGTTGCCGAACCTCCGTCCCCTCCGTCAATGGTAATGAAGTCGGGTAATGGTTTGCCTTCCTTTTTGCGTTTGAGCAGGGCATGGGCATAGATGCCAAAACTCTCCTCATCGGCAATGACGATCTTGAAGCCGACCGGTTTTCCTGAGAGTATCTGCAGCTGTTCTATAAAATCGAAGAGCTCCTCTTCGGTATGTGCGTAGGGAAAACGGTTGGGGCTTATGAGGTCTTTGTGTGCCTCCACACCGCGGTAGTAGGCAATGTCATCACTGACCTTGGCTGCAAGAAGCTTGCCGCCTGTCTGTTTCGCCCCCTGTGCAATCTTCACTTCTGTCATACGGCAAAAACGCATCACTTTCCGGTAGCGTTCCGGGTCGAACTCCCCTTGAGGGGTACGTACACCGTAGAGCCCGCTTCCCATCTGAAATACGATATCGGGCAGTCCGGCAGGCACCTCACTGGGGAAGTCCTCAAGTGCTCCGTTCCAGTTGATACGGAAAAAGACAAGGTTATGGTCATCAAAAATAAATGTACCTCTGTCTTTCTGCCGGACAACCATATTGCGGTAGACCCGCTGTGCTACTTCGTTGTTGGTGACAATGCAGAGAAAGCGGTAGACCGACTTGGCAAACCATGTCCCTTTTCTGAACTCCAGATAGGAAGCGTTACAGTCGCTGCAGTGAAGTGTCGCAAGAAAGTTGGAAGTCAGTCCCCCCTCCCCTGTGTTGATGGGGAAGTGTGCCAGTGCGGCACCTGTGGCAAAGGCGCGTGTGCCCTCCGGAGAGATGGCGCCGTCACTCATTGCCGAACGTCCGATGACGCTTTGTGCCGTAAAAGGATGGGGTCGTTTCTCTCCAAAAGTGACACTGAACGAGGGTGCCACTTCGCTAAGCTCTTTGACAACATTGGCGTGTCTGAAGAGTGTATGCTCGTTGGCATAAGGTTTGGTTGGTGAGAAGGAGAGATACGGGTTTTGTTTGCGTGCAACACGGTTGATCCAGAGCAGTTTTTCAAAGGAGTCGAAGAAGGTTTCATCTCCAAAATACTGCCGCATGGGGTTGCGAAGCATATAGAAGAGATAACGCAGCCGTCCAATGAGCGGGTAGTTGATAAGCAGCTGGTTGTTTCTTTGTATGTAGCGGTCATAAAATGCTACCGAGAGCATCAGTACCACAATGGTATAGGCAAAGAGCTTGAATAGGAATGCCCAGTCGAGGTTGAAGTCCGAGAAGAAGGCGACAAGTTGTTCTTTAGACATCACTGCCCTCCTTGAAGATAAAATGGTCAATGCTGTACTTACCCGGTCCATAGGAGGCAAATATCATAAGAAATACCAGATAGTACAGCGGAATCTCAAAGCCGTTTTGCGCAGCAGAAAAACCGTTGTGAAGATGCACGAAAAAAATAGCACCCAACATCACACATGAGAGGAGTATTGAAATAAACCGGGTAAAGAGTCCCAGTGTCAAAAGCACAATGCCAGACACTTCAATGGTCGAAACAAGCATGCCGGTAAAAGATGCAAAGGGAATGCCGTAGCTCTCGAACCAGCGTGTGGTCGCTTCCATGTCATGTATCTTCATCAGTGCCGGAAAGGCAAAGCCGTATGCGATTGCCCATCTTGAAAGCAGCAGTACGATATGTTTGGGGTAGGAGCTAAGTACTCTCAGCTCCGCCATAAAATCTCTCATCTTCTCTTCTCCTTTGAGGTGCCCTTGCACATAGATTGCATAGGAGAAGTATATACTATTTGTTGTGTAACTACTATGTAACGTAAAGGATATGTGTGAAAAAGTGTTTGATACTTCTATTGTTGCTTTCGCTTGTGCTTGCTGCAGCATCCAAACCGAAAGTGGTACTTCAGGTGCTTGGTTCCGGAGGTCCTGAGATGGGCGATGGACGCGCGTCAAGTGCCTATATGATATGGGTGGATGGTAAAGCGCGTGTGCTGGTTGATTTTGGCGGCGGTGCGTCACTGCGTTTTGAGCAGACTAAGGCGAAGATAGCCGATCTTGATCTTGTGTTGCTGACCCACCTCCACATTGACCACACTGCCGACCTTCCGGCGCTGCTTAAGGCGTCATACTTCACCTCCAGAACGCGTGATCTTCCCATATTCGGTCCCTACGGGAACCGTGCCATGCCGACAACGGAAGTTTTTATAGAGAGACTCTTTAAAAACGATGTGGGGGCATGGCAGTATATGGGAGATTTTCTTGATGGCAGCGGTGCATTTCGCCTTGTGCCAACAGATATTGCTTTCAGTAAAGAGATCAAACGTATTTATGCCAACAGAGGCATTTCTGTTGATGCGGTCAGTGTACACCATGGACCGATCCCGGCTGTTGCCTACCGGGTCAATGTAGCAGGCAGGCACATCGTCTTTTCTGGAGATATGAACGGTGCATACCATACCCTTGAACATCTTGCCAAAGGTGCCGACGTGCTTGTAGCACACAATGCAGTCCCCAAAGGTGCTTCAGGGGTTGCATCGCAGCTGCATATGACCCCAGATACCATTGGACAGATCGCCGGGAGTGCAGCACCCAAAAGTGTGATCCTCTCTCACAGAATGCTTAGAACCATAGGAAAAGAATCGGAAACACTTGCAGAAATACGCAAATACTATAAGGGGAAAGTTACGTTCGCAGACGATCTTGACCGCTACTACGTGCGGTAATGAATTATGCGTTTTCTAACGCTTTAAACCGGCACTCGCCGAGTGTTACCTGACTAACCTTTTTGACTTCAGAAAGCAGGTATGCCAGTGTACCTTCAGGGTCGGTTTCGGGCATCTCGTCGGCGATGATCTTCAGTGCCTCTTCCCGGCTGGCAGGCACCCACCGCTTTTCACGGATAAACTGTGTCAGAATGACCGGTTTGCCTTTAGACAAGTCCCATCTCCGCAAAATAGGGTTCTACTTCCATCCACCAGTTCTCCAGTTTCAGGATCACTTCACTGATCGCATCATCTTCCTCTTTCCATTCGTTGATCTTCTGAATGATCAGCGGCTTCTTCTCCGCATCGATTTTGTCGGAAGCTTCAATCTTTTCGATGACTTTTTCTATCTTCTCTTTCATGGTATGATTCCTTCGCATAATATTGCGGTAATTGTAGTTTAATCTGTCATAATTGTCAACTATGTAAGAAATTATCGGCTATAATGAAGTAAATGCCATGGATGACGTTGAAAGGTTTTTTTTGATGAAACAATCTCTATATTGCCCTTCCGATACCGTTGAAGAGACGCTTGACACCGTTCCTGTTACTTCTGCGCAGTACAAAGAGGTGCTGCGTATTCAACAGCATATTATCAAGATGATGGCGCAGCGCAAAAGCCACCATATTATTTTCAATACGCTCTGTACCATGGCGGAGACCCTGCTGGAGAATGCGGTTGCGACCATTATGCTCAAAGACAAAGAGACAGGGTTGCTCAACCTCAAATACGCTCCCTCCATCGACAAAAAAGACTGGTACGCACTTGAATCGCTCAAACCCGGTCCACATGGCGGATCTTGCGGCAATGCACTCTATCATAACCAGCCGCAGTATGTGGTCAATACGTTTGAAGATGCACGCTGGCGTGACCTCAAAAATGTAGCGGAAGCCTTTCATCTGTGTTCATGCTGGTCAATGCCAATTAGGGATGCTGATGGCAACGCAATAGGCAGTTTCGCGCTCTCTTCCTTTGAACACCGCGCACCGACCATCTTCCACAAAGTCCTGCTTGAAACGAGCGCAAACATTGTCAGTATCGTGCTGATGCACCTTTCCGATGCCTACCGTGTCACACTGCTCAACAGTACCATTGAGCATATGAGTGAAGGTATCATCTTTACCGACCACCATAACAGGATTATTGAGGTTAACCCCGCGTTTGAAAAAATATACGGATATACTGCCAACGAAGTTTCCGGCAAAGATCCTTCCATATTGAGTTCCGGTACACACAATAAAGACTTTTATAAACAGATGTGGGAGAGACTGGTTGCTACAGGACACTGGTCGGGGGAGATTGTCAACAAGAACAAGGCTGGCGGTCTTGTGACGCAATGGATGAGTATCAACCGTATCTATACGGAGGATGGCGAAGAGAATTATGCCGCAATCTGTACGGATATATCTCCTATGAAAAAGGCACAGGAACAGATTGCCCACCTTGCTTACTATGATCCCCTTACTGGCGTGTATAACAAAACAAAATTGATGGAAGTGCTTGATGAGGTTACATCGTCTGTTGCACTTGTAGCAGTAGATGTCAACAACCTTCACACTATCAATATGGCATACGGTTTTGCAATGGGTGACAGCGTGCTCAAAGCGGTTGCTGCCCTGCTGAAATCGGAGTTTGGTGCCAATGCGCTCTTTCGGATTGATTCGGATGAATTCATCCTGCTGTATGAGTCAGAAGAGGCAGCGATCAGCGATGTGAAACAGATAAAACGCTATTTTTACAAAAACCCTCTTGCAAAAGAGGATGTGACGCTGAACCTAACCTTCAACTACGGTATTGCATCGGGGGAGAATGTCTTTAAAAACGCTATTCACGCACTGCATATCTCCAAACGGGACGGAAAGAACCGATGTCACCGCTTCAGCCCTGAAACCGACCTGCTCTCCAAAGAGAAAAAACAGCATTTCATACGGATCAACCATCTTTTGCATAGGGCACTGGCAGGTGATGGCATCGTTCCTTATTTGCAGTTTATCCACAACAATACAACCGATAGCTTGGACAGATGTGAGATGCTTGCAAGGATAGAGACAGAGGAAGGTGTCTTGCTTCCGGAAGTCTTTCTTGAAGCGGCAAAACTCTCAGGCTTGCTCCCTGAGATCACCCGAAGGATGATCAAAAAGAGTTTTGCCTGCATGGAACACCAAGCGACACCTTTTTCCATCAATGTTACCGAAGATGATCTGAACGGAGACTACCTCGCTGCATATCTTGATGAACAGAACCGCCGTTACAACATAGCACCTGAACGGGTAACACTTGAGATCCTTGAAGGTATCAGTGCCAGCGCAAAGCTAAACCATATTGAACAGCTTAAAAAACTGCGGGCACAAGGGTACCATCTTGCCATAGATGACTTTGGTGCTGAATACTCCAACTTTGAACGTCTGCTGGATCTTGAAATCGATATGATCAAGATCGATGCCAAATATATCAGAGAGATCGATACAGATACCAAAAGCCGTGAAATCGTCAAAGCAATTACCTCTTTCGCACACAATCTTGGTATTCAATGTACTGCCGAGTATGTCCATAACAAAAAGATACAGAAGATCGTAGAGCAGATGGGTATCGATTTTTCCCAGGGATACCTCTTCCACCATCCAGAAAAGCACAATTGACCCTATCCATAAAACCCCAAGCACCATTTCGCTATAATCGCGACAATTATTATGTTGGAATGCATCAGTCCGGCAGTCAAAAGGATCGTTTGTGAGCGAAACAAAAAAGAACGTATACAACCCCAAAGAGATTGAAGAGAAGTACTACAAGATCTGGGAAGAGCGCGGCTATTTTGAGATAGAGGGCAATGAGCAGATACAAGAAGACGATAAAACCTTCTGCATCATGATGCCGCCCCCAAATGTCACCGGACATCTGCACATCGGGCATGGGCTGACCTTTACGCTGCAGGATATCATCGTCCGCTACAAACGCATGGACGGCTACAAAACCCTCTGGCAACCGGGTACCGACCACGCGGGGATCGCGACACAAAATGTCGTCGAGAAGCAGCTGTTAGCAGAGGGCACGACCAAAGAGGCGATCGGCCGTGAGGCATTCCTTAAGCGCGCGTGGCAGCAAAAAGACAACTCAGGCAACGCCATCACCTCTCAGCTACGTAAGCTTGGCGTCTCTCCTGCATGGAGCCGTGAGCGCTTTACGATGGATGAAGGACTTGCCAATGCGGTCAAAAAAGCCTTCAAACAGATGTATGACAACGGCTACATTGTCCGTGGCAACTATATGATCAACTGGTGTACGCATGATGGTGCACTCTCAGATATCGAAGTGGAGTACGAAGACCATGCTGGCAAGCTCTACCACATCCGTTACCCACTTGTCGATGGTTCGGGTGTGGTGGTCGTAGCGACGACGCGTCCTGAGACCTACTTTGGGGACACAGCAGTCATGGTAAACCCTGCCGATGAGCGTTACAAACACCTTATAGGCAAAAAGGTCAAACTGCCACTCATCGATCGTGAAGTGGAGATCATCGCCGATGAGCATGTCGATATGGAGTTTGGTACAGGATTTGTTAAAGTCACCCCGGCACACGACCCGAATGACTACGAAGTGGGCAAGCGTCACAATCTTGAGTTTATCACCATCTTTGATGAGAATGGTATCCTCAACGAGCATTGCGGTGAGTTTGAGGGGATGGAGCGTCTTGAAGCACGTGAGAAGATCATGGAAAAACTCGAAGCTGAAGGCTTTGTCGAGAAGGTAGAGGAACATCAGCATCAGGTCGGTCACTGCTACCGCTGTAAGAATGTGGTAGAGCCCTACATCTCCAAGCAGTGGTTTGTCAAAAAAGAGTTTGCCAAATCCTCCATCAAGAAGGTCAATGCAGGCGAAGCGACATTTTTTCCAAGCCACTGGATCAACTCCTACAATGCATGGATGAATGACCTGCGTGACTGGTGTATCTCCAGACAGCTTTGGTGGGGGCATCAGATCCCTGTGATGTACTGTGATGATTGTGGAGCGGAGTTTGCCTTTGAGGGTAAGACACCGACAAAGTGTGAGAAGTGTGGCTCAGAGCATATCCATCAGGATCAGGATGTGCTTGATACATGGTTTAGCTCCGGACTCTGGCCATTCTCTACCCTTGGATGGGGAAATGGCGATGCCTTCAAGGGTGAGAAGTGGTTTGAGGGTGATATGGATGCCTTCTACCCCAACCAGCTGCTCATTACCGGATTTGACATCCTCTTCTTCTGGGTTGCGCGCATGCTGATGATGGGTGACAATATCACCGGTGAACTGCCGTTTAAGGATATCTATCTGCACGCCCTTGTCAAAGATGAAAAGGGCGAGAAGATGAGTAAGTCCAAGGGCAATGTCATCGATCCGCTTATCATGATCGAAAAATACTCTGCCGATGCGCTGCGTTTTACCCTTGCGGTACTGGCAGTGCAGGGACGCGACATTAAGCTCAGTGAAGAGAAGCTTGAACAGAGCCGAAACTTCACCAACAAGCTCTTCAATGCTGCCAACTACCTGCAGATGAACCAAGGCACCTTCGAAGACCTTGCACAGGAGAACATCAAGACACCGCTTGGACGCTACATGCTCTCACGCTTCAACCTTGCTGTCAAAGAGACCCGTGAGTTCATGGATGTCTACCGCTTCAACGATGCGGCAACCACACTCTACCGCTTTATGTGGGGTGAGTTCTGCGACTGGGGCATTGAGCTTAGCAAAGCAAGCAAAGAGAGTGTCGGTGAGCTTGGAAGCATCTTCAAAGAGTCGCTTAAACTGCTGCATCCTTTCATGCCGTTCATTACCGAAAACCTCTACCAAAGACTCTCGGGCAGTGAACTTGAGGAGAGTACCTCCATCATGGTCAAGTCCTACCCGCAAGTAACCGAGATAGACGAAAATATTGCAGAGCAGTTCAACCTTGCTATTGAAGCGATCGTGTCACTAAGACGCTGTAAAACCCTCATCGAAAAAGGTAACCAGCGCATTGAAAAGGCTGCTGTGAAGTTCAACAAACCGGTAGATGCCGATCTACTGAAGCCTTTCATCGAAAAGCTGGCAAAAGTCGATGAAGTCGAATTTGTCGATGAAAAACTGACTAATTGTGTAACAGACGTTTCAGATTCACTGGAGAGTATGATCTCTACCGATGACATCGATATGAGCGCCATCATCGGCAAGCTGACAAAGCAGAAAGAGAAGCTCGAAAAAGAGATAGGCAAACTAAACGGTATGCTGAGTAACGAAAAGTTTGTTGCCAATGCGCCCGAAAAAGTCATTGCAGAGAACAGAAAAGCGCTTGAAGAGGCGCAGGCGAAACTCGAAAAAGTCGAGAGTGAGCTGAAAGGATTTGGTGCCTAAGATGCAAGCACAACTACAGGAAGCCTACAACACACTGCTGGCAAAAGAGTATGACAAAGCCTTTGCGCTCTACTCTGCTCTGGCAGAACAGAAAGAGCCGACAAGTTTCTACTATCTCGGGTTTCTCTATTTCAGAGGACTTGGAGTAGAGAAAGATGACAAAAAAGCCTTTGAGAACTACCTTGAAGCGGCAACGAGAGAGGTGCCTCTGGCACAGTTTGAAGTGGCACTGATGCTTGAAAACGGTGACGGTTGCGAGCAGAACTTCTCAGAAGCTGCCTTCTGGTACGAAGAGGCGGCAAAACGCGGCAACATCGATGCCTTTAACAACCTTGGTGCCATGTACAAAGAGGGGCGCGGGGTCTATCAGGACTACAAAAAAGCCTATATCCTCTTCAAAAAGGCTGCCGAAGCAGGCAACGCCTCTGCACAGTTTAACCTCGGTGCACTCTACGACATGGGACTGGGGTGTGAAGAGGACAAAGAGAAGGCCATTGAGTGGTGCCGAAAAGCTGCCTATCAGGGGCACGAGAAGGCAAAAGGGATCATACAGCGATTGCAGCAGGATGGTAAAATCGTTTTTTAGCCTTTTGGGTTCATAAACGTTGCTTTAAAGTTTTTCAATGGCAGGGGTTTGCTGGTTACGAATCCCTGGTAGCTTACGTTCTTGTCGATAGCGCGAATGATCTCTTTTTGCTCAACCGTTTCGATACCCTCCACGACTACACTGTACTTGAACTCTTTTGCGATCTCCACAATGGTACGAATGAGGGTTTCATTGTCATGGTTATGCTCAAGATCGAAGATAAATGCTTTGTCTATTTTGAGCACGGAGAAGGAGAGCTTTTTTAAATAAGAAAGAGAAGAGTATCCTGTCCCAAAATCATCGATTGCACATTTGATACCTCTGCTGCGGAGTTCATGAATGACCTGCTGTGTCAGTTCAAAGTTGTCTATCAGCGAAGTTTCTGTGATCTCTATTTTGATATCCTGCGTATCGATGTGGTAGCGTTCCAACTGGGTAAAGAACTGCTCGATAAAATCATTTTTGATCAACTGCTTTGCATTGATATTGATGGAGATATATTGGAGGTTCCAACTTCCTTCGGCTTTCCATGACGATATGGTTTCGCAGACATGCCGCAGTACCCACCATCCTATATCGGAGATGATCCCCAGTTCAATCGCCATAGGAATAAACGTTTCAGGCTGCATGAGCCCGTGTTTGGGATGATGCCATCGAATCAATGCCTCTGCTGCTTTGATGGAGTCGTCCTTAATGTTAAGGATGGGCTGAAGATATATCTCAAAGAGATCATGTTCGAGTGCATAAATGAGATCTTGTTGGAGAGAAAAGGTCTTTTTCCTCTCAACATCGAGCGCATCATTGTAAAATGATATTTTCTCGTTTCCGTGTTTCTTTGCCTGATACATGGAGATGTCGGCATGCCGGACGATCTCTTCAACATTGTTGAAGCCCGGTTCTATGATGACAATACCGATACTGGTCTTGATGTAGAGCCGGATATCATCGATAATAAAGGGATCATCGAAGATACGGTAGAGTTTTTTGCTGTAGTGATGGGCTTTGGTTTGGGCTTCTTCCCTCTGTTGTGCAGCAAAAGGAACGACAAGAACGAATTCATCGCCGCCCAGACGGGTAAGGTTGTGAGTGGATTCTTTGATGCTTTTGAGGCGTTTTGCAACAGCCTGAAGCAGACGGTCACCAAATGTGTGTCCCAACGAATCGTTAATGTTCTTAAAGCGGTTCAGGTCAAGATAGAAAAGTAGCGAATAGCAGGTTTGATGGCGTTCATCTTTTGTCATATTCACCATAAAGTCTTTAAACCCGCGCCGGTTTTCCAACTGTGTCAGGGTATCGTGTGAAGCGAGATACTGAAGTTTTTCCATCGCAATGTGCTCTTGCGTTTTATTTTCTATCAGCGCCATGCCCCCAATCACATGGTTGTCTCCATCGTGAATAGGGAATATTTTTGCCTCTACCCAGTAGTCGAGTCCTTTGGTCGAATAGTACGGACCCAGATAGTGCTGTATGCCTTCATGCAGTGCAGCTTCTATTTTTTTGATTGGGCTTGTATCGGGCAGAGTATGCAGATCTTTGCCTAAAATCTCCTCTTTTTGGAGATGGAACAGTTCGAGGAAAGTATTGTTGCAGTCAGTGACCTTAAGCGAAAGGTCATAGGAAAAGATCCCAATAGGCGCCTGACTGTAAAAATATTCAAGAATCTCCCTGTTTCTAAGCAGTTGCGTCTGTGTATTGAGTATCTCTTTCTGTTTTTGTGCAAGACGGAGGTTCTGGATATGGGTATTGTAAACAATGAGCACCTGTGTCACATAGTAAAGCAGCAACATGCTGCCAAGTATCAGATGGTTGTCCGATCCCTGCACAAATACGGTCAATGTCAACGGCAGAATAATGATGCTGATATATCCAAGTGCGATGCGCACATCCGGGTAGAGAGAGCTCATCGCCCCAGCAGACAGACCTATGAGTGTAGCGATGATGAAGAGTCGGTCCGTACCTTCTGCGCCGAACATAAAATAGGTTCCAAGCAGCATCACAAGCAGCGCGGTAGACAATGCTGCTCCTATAAAGAGTCTGTACCATGTGCGTGGATGATAGGCAGTTGGATGTTTTTTAAAGCGGCTTGCAAGAAGCATTCTTACTCCCGTCAGCAGAAAGATTGTACCTGACCACAGGAGGATAGAGGCATGAAAGGATGGGTATAAATAGATGGAGACAAACAAAACAAACCCCATCAACCCTATCAGACTCTTTTGTGATAGCATGTAGAGTCTGGCAAGCCTTTCATTTTCGTGTGGATTGATCTGCCGTATGATATTGAGTAACGTTAATAAGGGTTTCATAATTTTTATTATACACGAATTATTGTTATCTACAGCTCATTGCCTGTTTTGATGATGTCGATCCCAAACTTTTCCCGAAGCTGCTGCACATTTTGAGAGAGTTTTTTGCTTTTCATATCGCTGTCCAATTCCAGTAAAGAGAGGGTTTTTCTCTGTTGTGATGCAAATCCGGAGACGCTAAGGGAGAGTTTGACAGCACCTTTGTTGGGCAGTGCGATGTTCTCAAACATCTGGGAAAGTATCTGTTTAAAGAGTGTTTCACTAAAGATGCGGTGATGACTTTCATGCTTTTTGACCCTCATACCGTATTCATAGCCTATCCTCAGGTAATAGGTTGTGGGATTGGCATCGATAGCAAGCACCATATAGCTGATATTGCGTGCCATGACCATCATGCGCCGTTTGACCTCTTTTGCATCATAGATGGGATCAAATGTACGGCTGATGCCGATGGATTTTCTGGGTGGACGCAGACTAATGCCCTCTTCATCTGTCCCCGTCACCCGTTTGTAGAGCTGAATCCCCGGCTTTTTCCAGCGATAAAGCAGTGCCCTGCTGCGCTTAAGCTCTCCGAGTGTACGGATATGATGTTCTTTTAGACGCTTTTGAAACCCCTTCCCTATGCCGGGAAACGCCTCGATGGGGATATCTTCGATATAGGCATCGATATCATCTACTTGGTAGATACCGTAGGGCTTGGCTGTCTCGGTAGCGAGTTTGGCGATCCACTTCGCCTGAGCGATGCCGATGGAGACCGGTAGCGAAAAACGAGCCATGATCTCCTCTTGAAGGTCACGTGCGAAGGCATAGACATCTTTGTCTGCAACCCATCCTTTTAGATCCCCAAAGAACTCATCGATACTGTACTGCTCTACATGGGGAATTTTCCTCTGCATAAAACGGTAGAGTCGTTGCGACATGGTATGGTAGAGCCTGTAATGAGAAGGGATGACGATCATCTGTGGGCATAGCTGAAGCGCCTGCGCCACCGGCATGGCTGTCTTGACTCCATAGGCTCTTGCCTCATAGCTTGCAGAGGTGATGATACCCCGTATCTTGCGCTCACCACCAATGTGGTCTACAAAGTAACTCTCAAAGGTTTTGCTGCGTTCGCTGTAAAACACCGGTGCGACAAACGCCCCGCTGTTGTCATTCATCAGCCGTGTATTGCTGCGTGCTCTTTCAAATATCTCCAGATTGCTCCGGCTGCCTACCGCCATAGGAATACCCCGCAGCGACTTATCCACAGCAGACTCGGCAGAAGCGAAAAAGGCATCGATATCTATATGAAGAAACATAGTAGCAGTATAGAGTATTTTGGAAATTGAAGCTAAAAGTATGTCAGATTGTCATAGAATTTGGAAAGAAAAAAGCTGGCGGAGACGGAGGGATTCGAACCCTCGGTACCCGGTTAGGATACGCACCCTTAGCAGGGGTGTGGTTTCAGCCAACTCACCCACGTCTCCAAGTCGTTTTGTGGGTGAGATTATAATGCATTTGGCTTAAACGAAAGCTTAATTTTCAGTACTTTTCCCGGCAAAATCGTTTTTTTCCGAAATGAGTACTTTTTGCAGGCTTTGAAGGATTTTCTTCTCGTCGAGTTCAAAGCGTATGCGTATGCGTCTGGATGCCTCTTTGTCTTCTATGCCGTTAACGATGATGGGGTCGCTTTCTGCCCTGCCTCGTGCAGTAAACAGGTGGGAAATACCGTAGCGTTGTATCTGTGGAAGTGTTTGCAGGTGTTGTGCGATCTTCTCTGCCCGTTCGCGTGAGAGTGTTTCATTGAGGGTGTGGCTTCCGGAAGTATCTGTAAAGCTTTCAATCATGAAGTGTTTGATGTAGGGACGGATGGCAGCATCTTCCATGAGTGTTTGAATGTAGCGCAGTACATCTTTGTCAAATGCTTCAAGGGCTTTGGGCTGAGGTTCGCTATTGCCTGCTTGAAACAGACTGTTGTTGGCAAAATCGAGTGCGCCTGTTTTAGGGAAGAAGGTCTTTCTCTCTCCAAAATGTTTTGCCAAACGTGTAATGGCATTGTGTTTTACATGGGCAATTGCAGCAGCATCATCGAGCTTTT
Source organism: Sulfurovum sp. (assembly GCA_027082955.1). GTDB lineage: Bacteria > Campylobacterota > Campylobacteria > Campylobacterales > Sulfurovaceae > Sulfurovum. The sequence goes on from JALWTA010000026.1 coordinate 19,251, forward strand.
TCTGTACTTCTGTGTTTGTACGCTCCAGTTTGGTCTCTTTTTGGGAGAGGCTTGTTATTGTTTTGTTCAGATCAGCGATCTTGGCATTGAGTCTGTTGCCTATCTGCTCGGTAAGGGTTTTTTGTATATGGCTGATGTTGGCATCGAGTGCGGCCATCTTTTTGCCAAAGATACTGTTCTGTTCTCTTAAGGTGCGGATAGCTTCTTCAACCTCCTCTGCTGGAAGATAGAGTTCATTGACCGTTTTGGGATACCCCTGCTCCTGTAAAAAAGCGAGGATTTTTGGCATATGCCTCACAGAGTGAAGCGACCCCTCAAGATGCAACCCGTCAGAGGCCTTTTCAAGTGAAATGTGTTCACCTGTCAGTTTGGCTATCTGTGTCTCAAGCTGATGATAAGTGTAGGCATTTTTGGCAAGATAGCCGGCATATCCCAGTATGCCAAGCAAGAGTGCAATGCCGACGAACTTGAGAGGGTTATGTTTTTGGGTTGTATGCTGTTTGGGATGATGGGGGTTTTCCAATGCAAGAAATTCGAGCATCTTTTGCTGAAGCTCCGCAATCTCCTTCGCACTGCTCTCTCCGTTGAAAGCATGAAAAAAGTCACTGTACTCTTTGACTACTTTTGCAAAAAAGTGCTGTATTTTTGTACGCTGATCATAGTCAGGCTCGGCATCGAGAAACGCGATCATATAGACAGAGCCGGCACTCTCTATGTAGAGGGTTGCGTTTCCGTAACTGAGCAGCTGCACTTCCTGTGTCTGCTCGGCATTTTTCATCCAGTCGTTGACAAAGTCTTTGATGGCACTTGCCATGGAAGCAACAATCTCCGGATCGTCTATCTCTTTTTCACCATGTTGGGCAGCGGCAATGAGCAGCCCGGTCTCTTTTTGAATGACAAATAGCGCCTTTATCTCGGCATCTGAAGCCTCTTCAAGCAGGAGTTCGGTTTCGCTGACACCGGTGAGTTTGGATTTTAGTTTACGTTTGTAGCGTTCAAAAGAGAGTCCATCCTCTATCTTTTCATTGATCTGTTCCATCATCTCCTTGATGGCATTGGTGACATACTTGGAGATCATCCCACCCATGATGGGATAGAGTGCATCGATCATCGTCTCTTTGTTGTCTGCTATCTCCTGTGCAATGGCAGGAGAGATGACACTCTGCAGTGCATGCCCCAGTGCATCAGGGTTTTGTGTTGCACTTTTGGAGATGATCTGCGCAAGATAGCTTGAGAGGATCTCTATGGTCCGCTCATCTTTCTCCTGCAGACGCTTTAGCAGCAGATCGTCAAAAAGCGGAAGCAGTTTTGTTTTGATCGCTTCTTCATCAAGCGTTTCAAACTCAAGGCGTTCAACCTTTGATGCCAGTTCTCTCAGCAGTGCAAGCTCATCAGGCAGAAGCAGCGACTTCAGCCGTTCAAGCTCTGTATCATTTTGATTCAGTTTTTGACTCCTCTGTCAAAAGAGAACCGACATCTGTCCCCTGTATCTTCATCGCAACGTCAAGCAGCATCCCTGCCATCGCGTCACGCGAGAGTTTTTCATTGCCAAGATTAGAGAGCCCCTCTTCCAGTGTCGACTCGATCTGCGCTTTCATCTCGGAGAGATTCTCGCGCATTTTTGTGTTCTCATCTTCGATATTCTCTTTCATTATCTTGAGTTTGGTCAAAAACTCGTTTTTCTGGTTTTGCAGCTGTGTCTGGAGTGTTTCATCGGTTGTATCGATAAGCTCTTTGAGCTTGTTACGCTCTTTCTGTGTTGCCGTAGCGAGGTTGTCGATCTTCTGTTCCAGTGCTTCAAGGGAACGCTCTGTCTCTTTCTGGAGCTTGCTGTGAGACTCTTTGAATGCCTGCATGATCTTCTTCTCAACATCATTAAGCGTTTTCCCCAGTGTTGCGAACTTCTCTTCAAACTCTTTCATCTGTGGACCGAAGATAAGGTCTCTGATCTGGTCGACATTATTCATACTTTTTTCCGCCATAGTGGATTTCTTCCTTTTCATTAAATGATTTGAAGATATTATATATCTATTCATAAATTTATTTACTTAATCGTGATAAAAAAGAGGCTGTTTATGGAATATCTTAAGCTTTTTAGGTAGAATGCATCAAAAAAAATTGTGAGGTGAATGATGTTTCAAAAGCTTGCACCCCTGATTGTTTTGGCGCTTTTTGCCACAGGTGCCTACTTTATGGTCAAAGGGATGCACCATGCCGCCAAACTCTCAGACCCCAAGCAGGCAAAGAAGATCAAGGTTGCAAAGTAGCGATCGTCTCGAGGATCTTTTCGACCTTCTCTTTGGGGTTTGCATCTTTGTAGACAGGACGTCCTACGACAGGAAAGTCCACGCCTTCCTGGGCAGCCACTTCCAAGGTTGCGACACGCTGCTGATCTCCGGCGTCCTCTCCAAAGGGTCTGATACCGGGGCAGAGTGTCAAAAATGACGGTGATGTCAGCTCCTTGATCGCCCTGCTCTCAAATGCTGAACAGACCACCCCGTCAAGCCCGTTTTCATAGCTCATTTTGGCAAACTGTGCCGCTTTCTCATCGATGCGTTTTTCATAGATCGCTCTAAAATGCGCCTCATCAAAAGAGGTCAAGGCTGTGACAGCAAGTACCAGCGGTCTTTTAGGGTACGCACCAAGGCGCTCCATGACTGTTCGCATCGCCACTTCGCCTGCACTCGCATGGATATTGAACATATCCACGCCAAGCTTCGCGATCTCCTCGGCTGCATCTGCCATCGTGTTGGGGATGTCGTAGAGTTTCAGGTCGAGAAATATCTTGAAATCCGGATTGATCTCCTTGAGTGCTGTGATGAACGCTTTGCCATCACGTATGTAGGTACGAAAGCCCACCTTGAGCCAGATATCTTCATCTTTGAGCGATGATGCCAGTGCCAGATTCTGTTTAGCAGTGGGAAGATCGAGTGCGACGCATAGTTGCATAGTGTAACCTCTCAATAAATAGTGGTATAATAATAGCCTAAATTTTATTAAGTACTTGAAAGGACTAAACAAAGATGTTTGGAAAGAAATCAAAACGCTATGACATCCCGCAGGATGTGATGGAGACATACAACTACGCAAAGATCAAAACAAACAAAGGGGATATCTGGGTCAGACTCTACCATGAAGATGCACCCAACACTGTAGCCAACTTCGCACACCTTGCCAATGAGGGGTTCTACAACAACCTTAAGTTTCACCGTGTCATTCCGGGATTTATGGCTCAAGGTGGATGCCCGCACTCAGGACCTACAGGCAACCCTGCACTCGCAGGTACCGGCGGTCCTGACTGGCAGATCGACTGTGAGACAGATACCAGCCACCACCCGCACCAAAGAGGGACACTCTCTATGGCTCATGCCGGCCCAAACACCGGGGGAAGCCAGTTTTTCATCTGTTTTGTCCCCTGCCCGCACCTTGACGGTGTGCACACTGTCTTTGGCGGCATAGAAGAGGATGATACCGAGAGTTTCATGGTGCTTGACAAGATCGAGCAGAACGATGAGATTGAGACCATCGAGATCCATGACAAACGCGCATAAAATATATACATAAGGAAGCGAAAGCTTCAGCTTCGCCCATATGTTAAAATTGCCAAAAGAGCACGATGCGGGGCTAAAAGCCTCCGACTCCAAAGAACTTGTCATCAAAATAAAGTCAAAACCTGCTATCTAAAGGAAAATGATGTACGGATACTACCGCGTTGCAGCCGCTGTCAACCATACTACTGTCGCAAACCCGCACAAGAATGCCCAGGAGATTCTCGCTCTCATCAAAGAGGCACACCAAAAAGAGGCCAGTGTCGTTGTATTTCCAGAGCTTACCCTGACCGGATACACCGCCAGTGACCTTTTTGGCAACCAAACCCTCCTGCAAGCACAAAACGAGGCACTCGAATATATATTAAAAAATATAGAATCTATCGATACTGTGGCTGTGCTCGGTATTGCCCTGCTTGAAGCAGACAGGCTCTACAACTGTGCAGTGGTACTTCAAAGAGGGAAAATACTTGGTGTCATACCGAAATCCTACCTGCCGAACAAAAAAGAGTTCTATGACAAACGCCACTTTGTCTCCGGACGCGATGTGGTGCGTACCAGCACACATCTGCTTGACCAAGAGGTACCCTTTGGGGTCGATCTGCTCTTTAGTGACAGCATGGAGATGACCTTTGGGGTAGAGATATGTGAAGACCTCTGGGCAGTGACACCGCCAAGCAACCACATGGCAAGCAACGGTGCCAACCTGCTGCTCAACCTCTCTGCAAGCAATGAGATCATTGGCAAGCACGCCTACCGCGAAGAGCTGGTACGCACCCAGAGTGCCCGATGTATGGTTGCCTATGTCTACAGCTCCTCAGGTGTGGGAGAGAGTACAACCGACACGGTCTTTGGAGGACATGCCATCATCGCCGAGTACGGCAGCACACTTGTGCAAAACGAGCGTTTCAGCATGGAGAGCCACCTGATCACTGCTGATGTCGATTTGGAAAAACTGCGATGGCTAAGACTCAATGAGAGCAGCTACGGTGATGCAAGACGCAAAAAGACACGTACGGTGATGCTTGGCAGACTGCCACATATAAGCAGCATAGAACGTACCATTGACCCCACCCCGTTTGTTCCCTCTGCCTATGCCGACAAGACAGAACGCTGTGAAGAGATCGTCAATATACAGGCACACGCCCTTATCAAGCGGATGACACACGCACATATACAAAAAGCGGTTATTGGCATCAGCGGTGGACTGGACTCAACCCTTGCGCTGCTCTCTACGCACAAGGCTTTTGAGATGATGGGTTGGGATAGTAGCAATATCATTGCCGTGACCATGCCCGGGTTTGGTACCACAAGCCGTACCAAAAACAATGCCGTTACACTCTGCAAAGCGCTTGGTGTCACGCTCAAAGAGGTTGACATTACCGATCTTTCACTCAAGGAGTTTGATGCCATCGGACACGACCCAAGTGAACACTCAGTGACCTACGAGAATGTACAGGCACGGGCGAGGACTTCAATATTAATGAATATGGCAAACCGTGAGGGGGGACTTGTCATCGGTACGGGGGACTTGAGTGAGATTGCTCTTGGATGGAGCACCTACAATGGTGATCATATGAGCATGTATGCACTCAACAGCGGCATTCCCAAAACACTCATACGCTATCTCATCGAGTATTTTAAATCCAACGAGAAGATCGCAGCGATCATTGATGATATTCTCAACACCCCTATCTCTCCGGAGCTTCTGCCCCACAAAGAGGATGAGATCACGCAAGAGACTGAACAGATCGTAGGCCCATATGAGCTGCATGACTTCTTTTTGTACCACTTCATCAAGTATGGTGCAAGACCTCAGAAGATACGCTACCTTGCGATGAAAGCGTTTGATACTAAATACGATGAAGAGACGATCACCAAGTGGCTTAGGCTCTTTATCAAACGCTTCTTTACCCAGCAGTTCAAACGCTCATGCATGCCTGACGGTCCCAAAGTGGGAACCATATCACTGAGTCCAAGAGCAGATTGGAAGATGCCGAGTGATGCGAATATGGAGAGCTGGCTGAAAGCACTGGAGTAAAGCATGTCCAATCAGGTCAATGATTTTTCCTTTATTGAAGAGATTTGGCATGCGGTGACACATGGTGTGGGGATCGCACTGAGCATTGCTGCGCTGGTACTGCTTGTCGCTTTCACTCTAATACATGGACACGATGCCTTGCATCTTGCTTCTGCTATTGTCTATGGTATATCGCTTATTATACTGTACGGCAGTTCCACGCTCTATCATGCCGTAACGCACACCAAAGCCAAATCACTCTTTCAAAAATTTGACCATGCTGCGATCTATATTCTTATTGCAGGTACCTATACACCAATAGCACTGATTACCATCGGAGGGCTCAACGGATGGATCATCTTTGCGACAGAGTGGACAATCGCTGTGGTTGGCGTGGCTTTGAAATTTCTCTATCCCAACCGTTTCGAACTTCTTTCACTCATTGCCTATCTTGTGATGGGATGGCTTATTGTGATTGATTTTGGTACATTCAAAGCTCAGATAGCGTTACCAGGATTTTGGCTGATCATTGCCGGAGGGCTTGCCTACAGCGGCGGTGTCTTTTTCTATATCAGGGACAATGTAACCCATTTTCATACCATCTGGCACCTGTTTGTCATGGCGGGTTCCGTTTTGCAGTTCCTTGCTATTTTAATGTATGTTATATGAATATATTATGATATTTATATAGAAAACATATATTAATAGGAAATAAAACGTTTTATTTGATGAATATACCTTTTTTTTAAAAGAAAAGGTTTATAATTCTCCACCTTGAAATAGTTATGGGTACCTATTGCTATTTTGACAGACAACAATCTTAAAAGGATACACAATGAAATTCATCAAAGGTTTGCTCGCTTTCATCGGCGCAATTGTCGTTATCGGCTTTATTTTTGCGTTCGTGAAGTTTGATCTTGGTTCACGTATGGGACAGGTTGCATCACTTGATTCACAGGCTATGCCTGAGTACATGAAGATGTTCGACAAAGTACTGACTACCGGTGACCCGGCTAAAGGTATGGTACGTAGAGTAAAAATGCAGATTCCTGAAGGTATGACAAAACAGGAAGCATTTGAAAATGCAATCGAAATTGCTGACGAGGTTGCAAGTGAACACGGTCTTGCAATGGTTGACAGCAAAACCATGCCAAGGGGCGGGAAACTCTTCAAAGACGGTGGCAAGCTGACACACATCCGCTCTTACTGCTCTCCGGCAATTGCAGACAAGTTCCTCAACTACTCTCCATACTTCATTGGGTTTATGCCATGTAGAATCGGATTTGTCGAAGATGATAAAGGTGATATCTACATCTACACTATGAGCATGGAGCTGATGATCAATGGTGGTAAACCGCTGCCTAAAGAACTGCTTGACCTTGCTAACGAAGTTAGAAGCGGTATGTACGAGATGATCGAAAAAGCTGCCAAAGGTGAAGATGACGACTAATGCTTCATCTTCTTGGAAGGTCTTTTGACCTTCTGCTTCTCTTTTCTCCTACTTTTCAAACAAATCTTTACAAATTTCACACTTTTTTCAAAAATATCATAAAACTAAGCTGTAATATCTAAAAAACAGTTACAATAGTCCTGATGAAAGATGAGGATCGAGTTCATCTTTTGAGTGTTATGTGTGTGTAAAAACCCTGCAAGACCCCCGAAAGACTCTCTATTTAAATGTTTTCACAAATTTAAATTACCAAAGGTATAACAATGGCAGAATTAGTAAACGGAACAGTAAAATGGTTCAACGATGAAAAAGGTTACGGATTTATTCAACAGGAAAACGGCGGAAGCGATGTATTTGTACATTTTCGTCAAGTAAACAACCCTGAGGGTGGTCGTGTAACACTTGCAGAGGGTCAAGCAGTAACATTCGAAATCGGTGAAGGTCAAAAAGGCCCACAGGCTGAAAACGTCACAGCTGTATAACCCCATCTCCCGGCACCTGCCGGGAACTTCAAATCCCCCACATTTCTATTACTCTCCACTATTACGCAATCAATACATCACTTTGAGATCTTTACCGTAAGATATTTCAAACAGTACCTCTATGTGCTTTTTCGATTTGGGCGGCAGTGAGACTTCCATCTCCAGTTTCCCGTCTTTTAGCAGTCGGTAGCTGTTCCCGGTAACCGAAAGCAGACGCACGTTTATCTTGTCTGTCGCAGAAGTTGGAATGCGTTCTGTAACGTGTACTGTTTTGGGCTGATCGGACTTGTTGGTGATTACCAGCTCAAAACCGTCTTTTTTTCTAATGGTGCCGCCAAAAATGCCGCTCTCTTTTTCCTTATCTACTATCGGCTTTCTCTGAACATCAATGTCCTGATCGTTGCTGACATAAAGTTTATATCTGCCATCCTCATATTCTCCTGAAGCCTTTTCATTGATGATCACTCCATCTTGGTAGACCCTCCAGAGATTTTGTTCTATCTGGAATTTTGGTGTAAAGGTACAGACTTTATATGCATACGGATTTCGGTAGGCATAGAGTTCCGTTTGACATTGTGCAGCTGCCTTCCATTGCATTACCGGTACTGTTTTCTTAAGTCCGTCAGAAGGCAGTTTCAGATTTTTTACAGTATACTCCCTGCTTTTTTCATAGTGAGCCTGCATGGGAGCAGCAGGTGCAGGTGTTGCAGTTGCCATGTCGTTGGCGACCATGGTTTTTCGAAGCATGCCTCTCTGCGGTAGCGGCTGCCCTTCCCGGACAATCCAAGGTCTAAAATGTACAGGACGAAGGTACTGCATGGAAGTGCGATAGTAAAAAAATGCCTGCTGCGCTTCTATGTCGATACCGCTGCGGTTGCGTATGGAAAGGTTTTGTTTCACCTCAATCTGGTTCTTTGAAAGCAGTGTTGCCGTGTATTCGGTTTCAAAAGAGATGTATCCGTAGGGCATTTCAACCCTAAGCACATTTTTACAAGGATGTTTGAGCCCCACAAGTACTGAGGCGCGTGTCTGTCTTGAGAGATCTGCTTCAAGCGCTTTGATCTGTTGCGTAAGTTTCTCTTTTTCCACAAAGAGTCTTGTCTGTTCCTTTGCCACAGCTTTTGCTGCCCCAATGGCTTTTTTAGCATCGAAACTGTCCGGTTTCGGAAGTGTTACCAGATTGCCGAGTATTTCACTGTCAAGTTTGTTCTCATGCAGTTTTTTTTGTATTGCTTCTATTTTCCCGTACAGTTCACTGCAAAGCCGCTCAGACTGTGGACACTCCTGCATGATCTTCAACGGTACGGACTCTCCTTCACATTTAGCTGCAATGTTCTTGGTAAGTCCAATAAAATCTGATGTCGGAAGATAATTGTAGATACTTCTGTCCTGATAAACCGCAAGAGTAGATGCCGATGCCGATACAACGGCCGCCGTTAACAAAGCAATATTTGTTTTCATATAATCCTCCTCAAACAGTATTATATACTGTCAGTATAGCACAGACTATTGTGAAGTGTCGTTATTTCTCTTTTGAATATAGTCATAGATTGTCTTGATCTCTTCATCGGTCAAATAGTAGCGCGGCATAACAGGATGTGTGCTATTGAGGCTTTTTCGCATCTGTTCAAAACTTTTATGGCGTATATCCGGGCCTTTGAGAGCCTCTTTCCCGTGATTGTCAGTGTATGTGACAATCACCTTCCCTTCTCCACTTTTACCGTGACACTGGGCACAGCTGACTCCCCGGGGATTGTTGTAGAGCATCTGTCCATACTCATAATGGGAGATAAAGTCCTCTTCGGCACCGAGAAATAACGGTAGTATAAGAAGTATGTATTTGCGCATCACTTACTCTCCGTAAACTATTTTGGCTATAATACTATCCTAAAAATCATTACAAGGTCACATCCATGCAACTGATCGACGGTAAAGCACTCGCCCAAAAGATACACAGCAATGTTGCCAAAGAGGTAGAAACACTCAAACAGGAAAAAAATGTTGTTCCCGGACTTGCGGTCATTCTTGTCGGTGACGATCCGGCAAGCCATGCCTATGTCAAGATGAAAGCAAAAGCCTGTGAAAAGGTAGGGTTCTACTCCATTACCCACAATATGCCTGAGACCATCAGTCAGGATGAGATCATCCAGATCATCGAGATGATGAACAGCAACCCTCATATTGACGGTATTTTGGTACAGCTTCCTCTGCCTAAACATATCGATACAGACAAGATCCTCGAAGTGATCGACCCTAAAAAAGATGTGGACGGTTTCCATGCCTACAATGTCGGACGTCTGGTAACAAACCTTGACAGCTTTGTTCCCTGTACCCCGCTTGGTGTCATGAAGATGTTCGAAGAGTACAACATCGACCTTGAGGGCAAAGACGTCTGTGTAGTCGGTGCAAGCAACATCGTCGGTAAACCCATGGCATCCCTGCTGCTCAATGCCAACGCGACTGTAACCGTAACCCACATCTACACCAAAGACCTCAAAGCACATACCAGCAGGGCTGACATCGTGGTTGTCGGTGTTGGTGTGCCGGGACTCATTAAAGAAGATATGGTCAAAGAAGGTGCAATTGTGATCGACATTGGTATAAACCGTATTGAAGACGGTTCACTTGTGGGGGATGTTGACTTCCCCAATGTCAGCAAAAAATGCTCCTATATTACACCGGTACCCGGCGGTGTTGGACCAATGACCATTGCTATGCTTCTTAGCAACACACTCAAAGCGGCAAAGGCAAGAGCATAATATGAAAAAATTTGCCGACAGACTCTACCGTTTTTCAAGCTCCTGGACGGGAACGATCATCATCGTCCTTTTCCTCATTTTCTTTGTCGCACAGTCCTTTGTCATCCCAAGCGGTTCTATGAAGCGTACACTGCTTATCGGAGATTTTTTGTTTGCCAAAAAATACTCCTATGGTATCCCCATCCCCCACCTGCCGTGGCTTGAGATCCCGCTTCTTCCTGATTTCAGAGGGGATGGACACCTAATAGACGGTCCCCGTCCCAAGCGTGAAGATATTGTTATTTTCCGCTATCCAAAAGATGAGAAAGTACACTACGTCAAGCGTTGTGTTGCTGTAGGCGGTGACGAGATCATTTATGCAGACAAAAAACTGTTGATACACTTTCATGAAGGTGATGATTTTATCAAAGCACACTATCCGGAAGAGAAGATCAAAACATTGCGTGGAAAATTGTGGGTAGAGAATCCTTACATGGACAAATATCCGGGTATCCAATACGTTCCCGAAGGCATGAACATCTTTGAAGCGCTGTTGAATTATTACATCTATAACAGAAAGATCGACATGACCCCGGTTTATGTGGAGGGGCTGAACGCACCTGCTTATGACGTAGGTGGGAAAATGGTCAATGCGCTCTATAGAAAAGTACCTGAAAACCACTATTATATGATGGGGGACAACAGAGACAACTCTAACGACAGTCGTTTTTGGGGACCTGTACCCTACCGTCTGATTGTAGGCAAACCATGGCTTATCTATATGAGTATGGAGCACCGTTCCTATGACAGAGTACTTCATGGAAGTAAAAATGGCGGAGGGCGTGACCATGCAAGTCTGAAACGTGTCTGCGGTAGCGTACCGATTGACTCCAAAGCCTGTAAAAAGCTTTGGGATGCACAACGTTTTAAGGTGCGTTGGGGACGTGTAGGCAGACGTATCAATACGCTTGAACTACAGCAGCCGATCCAATGAATGAAGCACAACTGATTAAAATCGCTGCCATGGTGGTAGCACTTGCTGTAGCGATCATCGGTCATGAGATCATGCATGGATGGGTCGCTTACAAATATGGTGACATGACGGCAAAAAGTCTTGGCAGACTTACCATAAACCCCATTGTACACATCGATCCGGTAGGTACCATTTTGGTTCCAGCCGTACTCTTTTTCTCCGGAGCGCCATTCATTTTCGGATGGGCAAAACCGGTACCTATCAATATCAACACAGTTATGCGAAACGGCGGTGCGAAGGCAGCGGTTGCCGTATCGCTGGCAGGAATCACCTACAACTTTCTGCTTGCAGCGTTTTGTGCAACCCTCTTTCCACTTTTCATGCACCCGGAATCGCTCATGGGAGCCTTTGTCGCACTGCTGCTCTACCAGACAGTATTGATCAACGTACTTCTTGGGGTGTTCAACCTCTGGCCTATTCCGCCGCTTGACGGTGCACAGGCTGTGCGTTACCTTGCAGAGGGAATGCACTGGCGCAGTTTTGCTTTATGGTATGATAAAATATACCCATACGGTATGATCATTTTAGTTGCGGTACTCTTTACCCCATTCTCAAACTATCTGTTCGAGCCTGTTTCATGGATCGTCAACTGGTTACTCTAATTTAAAAAAAGGACTCATTATGGCTAAAAAATTCTACATCGCTACAGACCACGCAGGATATGCAGTAAAAGCGTATGTCAAGGAGATCGTTACCGATCTTGGACATGAGATCATCGACCTTGGACCAGACTCTGCTGATCGCGTAGATTATCCTGATTTTGCTAAAAAATGTACAGAAGCTGTCATCGCTGATCCTGGCAGTTTCGGCATCCTGATCTGCGGTACCGGTATTGGTATGAGCATTGCTGCAAATAAAGTATCCGGTATTCGGGCAGCCCTCTGCCACGACCACTACACTGCCAAACTGACACGCCAGCATAATGATGCAAATGTACTCTGTTTTGGTGAACGGGTCGTCGGCAAAGGTGTTATTGAAGATATTGTAGAAGCATTTGCCAATACGGAGTTTGAAGGTGGCAGACACGCTACACGTATTGGGAAGATTGAGGCAGGATGCAGTTTCGGTGCAGATCTGGGGTAGAACAAAGGAATCGAGTGCTTTAGCCTCGCTCCTAACTTTATTTGCTTTATACGGGGCAAAAGCCTCCGATTACGGATGCAGGGTAGCTGCCGTGTAAAGGCAACCAATAACCAATATATCCGCTACCAATAACTTTTTTCTACTGCTCAGCCTGCTGTTTTTCAATCTCTTTTCTTACTGCGTCCATATCAAGCTTTTTTACCTGATCGATCAGATCATTGAGAGCTTCTTCAGGGAGCATACCCGCCTGCTGAAATACACCGATACCTTCTCTAAGAATGATGATGGTCGGGATGGACTGAATGCGAAAATGCCCTGCCAGAGCCTGCTCCTCTTCTGTATTTACTTTTCCAAAAAGTATGTCCGGATTTTCTCCTGCAACTTTTTCAAATACAGGTGCAAATTGACGACACGATCCACACCATGGTGCCCAAAAATCCAAAATCGCAATATCACTGTTAAGTACCTTCTCTTCAAAGTTCTCTGCTGTCAAATTTTCCAATGCCATAGATGTTCCTTATTGTTTAGATTAGACAATATTATGACATATTGAGTTGAAAGTAAGATTTATGTACAATTGTTGCACGATTGATAACATACACAAAGGATATTCCATGACTTTGGCTCCTGAAGCAAAACAGACCATACTTGACAGTATTCGTGATATTCCCGATTTTCCCAAACCCGGCATCGTTTTCAAAGACATTACAACACTGCTTGCCAACCCAAAAGCATTTCAAACCCTCATGGATCATTTGGAAGCACGCTACCGTGAACGCGGACTTGACTATATCGCCGGCATCGATGCACGCGGATTCATTTTTGGTGCAGCATTGGCTGACAGACTGGGTATAGGGTTTGTACCGGTACGCAAGAAAGGAAAACTCCCATATACTACCGTTGCAGAGAAATATTCACTTGAGTATGGTTTCGATGAAGTGGAAGTACATATTGATGCGTTTGGCGAGAACGGTCAGTGCAATGGTAAACCCGCAGAAGTACTTCTGGTCGATGATCTGATCGCTACGGGAGGTACAGCAGAAGCTGCTGCCAATCTCATTAACAAAGTAGGTGCAAACTGTGTAGAAGCCTGCTTTGTGATGGAACTGATGTTTCTCAAAGGGCGTGAAAAATTTGAAATGCCGGTTTACTCTGTCCTCCAGATAGACTGAAAGAACGGCAGAGGATACACAGACATTACACAGCCATCGTGCTATAGTTTCTCAAAAAGGAGTCCGTTATGTCTATATCAAAACGTCTGATATGGGTTGCTGTCTTGCTGTTTACACCAATGTTATTTGCCTCTCCAGTTTATAAAGTGACAGCCTCGAAGCCGTTTGCCGAATCGTTACATCTGCTGAAAAAGAGTCTGGAGAATGAACGGCTTTATATTATCGCGAAAGCAGATATCAGCGGTACCCTTGCACGTATGAAAGGCAAACTTGGAGCCTCCTACAACAAACGACACTACGGGAAGGTGGAAAGTATTATCTTCTGTAACCCTTTTTATGCCAACGAGGTACTCAATGCCGATCCTGATATGATGGCGCTCTGCCCTTTAAAGATCATGTTGATGGAAAAGAATGGGAAGACCACTGCACTCTTCATCCGCCCAACCGCAATAGCAGGTAATAGCCATGCAAGAAAAACGCTCAATACTGTAGAACAAAAAGTGAAACATGCATTACGCGCTGCGGGGTTTCGATAGATGTTGCATGGAGTGTTAAGCCTTTTTGCACTGTTTCTCTTTGGATGCAGTGCAACAGGTACGGAAAGCATTGTACCTTCAAAAGACAGCAAAGCCGGTTACAAGGGAGATGCCATCATCCTTATCGCCGTAGAGGGGCACGGCAAACGTGCGGTTAGGCATGTTCGTATCAGTACGCAGAAAGCTAAGAACGGCTATGCTGTGTTTTTTCATGACAAAAAGCCTTCCAAAGGATTTATTGTCGTCAAAGTCCATGCACCAGACAGCCATGTGAAGTTAACCGAATATTCTCTGTCAGGCTACTATGGATGCAGCCGAGGGAAACGGGGATACGGCTATGCGATAGAAGAGATACCCCAAGTGCTACCGGGAAAAACCTATTTTCTGACTACGATCAACACCTCTATGAATACTACGTATGCCCAAATGCCTGATGCCCTGAAGCAGGAGGCTCGCTCACACTACCATTTGGCGAGACTTCCCAAAGAAAAGAACCAAGAAGCGTACTTTAAAAGTACAATCGTTCTTTCTGGAGAGTAATCTTCTTGGCCGACTTTTTTTTGACAGTATACCTGCAGGGCTTGTTTCTAACCTCCCCTTTGCTATAATCTCCTCCATATCAACACAAGAGTATGCCATGGATTTGCACAAAGAGATTTACATTCCAAAACCAAGCCCTTTCGATCCCGATGATCTCGGGCACTTTGGAAAATTTGGCGGTCGTTTCGTACCTGAAACACTCATGCCAGCCCTTGAACAGCTACGACAAGACTATGAGGCGGTACGTTTCGATGCAGACTTTTGGGCAGAGGTGGACTACTACTACAAACACTATGTTGGTCGTCCTTCGGCACTCTACTACGCTGCCAACATCTCCAAGGAGATCGGTGCAAAGGTCTATCTCAAACGTGAAGATCTCAACCATACAGGCGCACACAAGATCAACCACTGTGTGGCACAGGCGGTACTGGCAAAACGCTTGGGCAAGAAGAAGATCATTGCCGAGACAGGCGCAGGACAGCACGGGGTGGCTACCGCAACAGTAGCAGCGCTCTTTGGGCTGGAGTGTGAGGTCTTCATGGGTGCGAAGGATGTGGCACGTCAAGAGCTCAATGTCTTCCGTATGAAACTGCTTGGAGCCAAAGTACATGCCGTCCAGAGCGGTTCCAAGACCCTCAAAGATGCTATGAACGATGCCATCCGCCACTGGGTGACACATGCGCGTGATACTTACTACCTCATAGGCACCGTCGCAGGCCCGCACCCCTACCCTATGATGGTGCGCGACATCCAGAGCATCATCGGCTGGGAAGCCAAAGTACAGTTGCAAGAGGCTGAAGGCAGACTCCCAGACAAGGTCATCGCCTGTATCGGCGGCGGCTCGAATGCACTGGGGGTTTTCAACCACTTCCTCGAAGAGAAGAGCGTTGAGTGTATCGGCATCGAAGCGGGCGGTGAAGGGCTTGATGGCAAACACGGCTGCTCACTGGAGAAAGGAAGCCCCGGCGTACTGCACGGACAGCTCAGCTATCTGCTGCAAGATGATGACGGACAGATACAAGAAGCCCACTCTATCTCCGCAGGTCTGGACTACCCAGGCATCGGTCCTGAACACGCCTATCTCAAAGATGAAGGCATCGCTTCTTACAACCACATCACTGACGATGAAGCACTCGATGCATTTGTATGGCTGAGCCAAAAAGAGGGTATTATCCCGGCATTTGAGAGTTCACACGCTGTAGCATACCTCAAAAAGATGAAGCCCGAAGAGATCAAAGACAAGCTGATCCTCGTCAACCTCTCCGGACGCGGTGACAAAGATATGATGCAGGCAAAGGATATCTTGGCGGAGCAGTTCGCTTAAAAGCTTTTTTGAAAGTAGGCAAAAAGTGTACTTTCTACCTAAAATGCTTTATGTGTGTAGACATATTTTGCTTTTTTAGTAAAATAAAGGGTGGCTTTGCCGTAACGTTTTGTCTTTAAAACAAGGTGAAGCCCCTCTGCGTTGATATGAGGGAAGACTACATAGTAGAACTGACTCCAGTCCGATACAAATGATATCTCTTTTAAACGCGGGTCATTGTGTGGTATGGAGAGAATCTTTTGGGGTGCAGATGCATTAAGTGTTAGATTGAAATCTTTTATACCCATGCTGTCAGCATCGTCATCGACATAGATACCGACAATGAACTTTTCATCTTCCTTGGGTTCTCTTTTTGCTTTGTCCTCAAATATCTCAAAAGGATTGACATAATTCAGGAAAGTATCTTCTTCCCCCTCTTTTGCACGGCTGTTTCGGTTTAGATAGGTGGCTGTCAGTGTGACCTTTGTACGGTTGTTTTCATAGAGCTGGGCCTTTTCGGTCTTCATCAGGCGCTTGTGATAGCTTTTTTCCTGTTCATATGACTTCATCAGTGCCGCATGTTCTTTAGAAGCACACCCCGCAAGCAGCAATGCAGCAGCTGTTATCCCTGTGATCACTTTGTACATTCAGTCTCCTTTAATATTACACGATTTTAACATAGTTTCAATAAAGGTTAATGTATAATCCCGTATTACAAACCAAGGATATAAGCACGTGAGAACAAGAGTTGCCGTCGCATTTACAGGTCCCTCTGGAAGCGGAAAGACCACGCTGGTAGAAAAGGTTGCCAAAGCCCTTGTGCCAGTACGAAAAGTCGCTATCATCAAAAACGATCCCAAGGACAAAGCCCACTTCGATGTAGCAGGTAAGGACAGTTACCGTTTTTTTCAGACGGGTGCCGAAGTGGTCGTTACCTCCCCTACCCGAACCACCTATTTTTCACATCGTGAAAAACGGCTCGATGAGATTGTCAATATGGTCAATGATTTCGATATTCTGCTCGTTGAAGGGCTTAAGACCCTTCCTTTGCCCAGAATTGCCATTTTCAGAAATCAGATCGATGAGAGCTACTTCCCCTGCTCCGAGGCAATTGCTGTGGATCACAGTGTCAATCTTGCTGACTATGCTATACCGGAGACTATAGACATTCTGGACCTCAATGATCTAGATGCCATACTCGCATGGATTGAAGCCCATGCCAAAGCCATATAAACAAAAGGAAAATCTATGCTGACCATATTTGAAACCATTGAACAGTGTGCACTCAAAATTGACCATGCCATTAAAACAGAAGATCTTGGCTATTGCGATACGGAGAACTCTTCTGGAGAAGACCAGCTCAAACTTGATGTAAAGAGTGACTACATCATAGAAGAGGCATTCAAAAGCGTCTCACTGGTCAAATCTCTCATAAGCGAAGAGAAGGAGGGAGAACTGGTGCTGCACGAAGATGGTAAATACACCATTTGCTACGATCCGCTTGATGGTTCCAGTCTTGCCGATGTCAATCTTTCTGTTGGTTCCATTTTCGGCATTTATGAAGGAGAACCAAAGGGAGAGAATCTAGTCGCCTCTGCCTATGTGGTGTATGGGCCACGTATCGAGATCATGCGTGCGGTCAAAGGGGAACGTCCCAAACATTACCGTGCACAGGAGGGATTTTTTAACCTTGTCTGCAAAGAGGTAGTACTTCAGGAAAAAGGCAAACTCAACGCTCCGGGAGGTACACAGCAGCACTGGTGCGACTATCACAAAAGCTTTGTCGATGACCTGTTCGCCGAAGGCTACCGTCTGCGCTACTCCGGCGGTATGGTGCCAGACCTGCACCAGATACTGCTTAAAGGGGGCGGCATCTTCTCCTATCCGGGTACTTCAGACAAACCGTACGGCAAACTCAGACAGCTCTTTGAAGTTATACCGTTTGCCTTCATCTATGAACAGGCAGGCGGTCAGGCAATCGATAACAAAGGAAAACGTCTGATGGAGCTGGTACCTGCCCATCCGCATGATACCAGTCCATGCTTTTTTGGTTCGAACTATGAGATCGAAAAGCTCAAAACTGCCTATGGAGTGAACGCATAATGGCAGAAGCGGTACTGGATGAGTGGGAAATCGCCCTGCGCGTCAAGACAGAAGAGCTTAAGAAATGTCAACAGGAACATCAACTTCAAAGCTGTATGAAGTGTGAGAAATTCCTTGTGTGCGAATTGCGCGATACCTACGTCAAAGCAGTCTATGACAGCATGAACAAAGGTACCGGCGGAGGGTTTGAGTTTTAAAGTTCTCTATGCCGCTGCCGGCACTGTCTGGTCATCGACACTGACCACTACTGTGGGGTCTTGGATACCTGCAGTGTCTATGCTGCCCTCTGATGCATGGGAGGCTTCAGTGTTTTGTATAGGATGATCCGATGTTGGCGGCAATAGCGCATCTGCACTCTGTGCGTCAGGGTTTACCTCAGTTACATCATCCAGTGTCAATGTAGGCTTTTGGGATGATGCCGGTATAGTATCTTCTACTGTATCGCTTTTTTCTTCAGAAAAAAGCCTATCTTTCTGAGCGGGTTCTTCCGTCTGTTGGGTACTTTCTTCTGTGAGTGAAGCCGTCTGGTTCGTCTCCGTCATAACAGTTTCGTGTTCTGAAGTACTGCTCTCTTGCGTATCTTCATGTGCTCCTTCATCCATTCCGCTATTTTCTTTGGTTAATTCTCCTGATGTTTCAGATGTCATATCCTTTTCAGGATCTTCGGAAGTCTCTGCTGCCGTTACAGAAGTGTCTTTAGAAACATCTGTTTGCGCAATATCAGAGTCTGAAGTGTTTTGTGCAATATCATTCGCATTCACATGTGTATATTTTTCCAGCATATGCTGTACATGTTCCATAGCAGATGTTTTGTCCACCTCCTGATGTCCAGTTGAAGTAATGATTTGGTGGAGATCTTTCTCGGAAAGTGCTGCAATATCGATGCTTTCATCCTTTAGATCAAGCTGAAGCGAATGGTCAATAGTGATACCATTGTCAGGATTGCCATCAGCATCGAGAGACTGTAGCAGTACAGCCATATTTTCTACATAACTGTCATGAAGGTTTGTCCTGTCCACTTGGGCTATATCTTGCAAAAAGACCTTTCCGTCATTGATATGGTTCGTATCGATATGACCGATCTCTACACCTCCGACACTAAAGGTGACTTTCTCTCCTCTGTGGTAGTTGAAGTGACCGTTTTGATCAGTATATCCCGTTATACCGCTCTCAGTCTTATAGTGAAGTCCCTCAACCAGTCCGTCTATGACCTGACCATTCACAAGCTCATTGTAGAGTTGTTGAACCTGAGATGCGTTTAATGTATCGTTATACATTCTAAAACCGTCAATTTCACCCTGGAATGTCTGGTGTCCGCTGTAATCACTGCCAATATTTGCAGGATTGTGCCCATAAAGTGCCCCTCCAGTGCCGGAGGCTTTGATACTGTTGTCAACATAGAGCTTAAACCCATTGGGGTCAAGTCCATGCAGCGGATCTGTAGATGGACCTTGATCGGTAATGACAACATGATGCCACTGGTTATCGGCAATATTCGTTTGTGAATCGAGTATGGTAGGTGTGGCTGCTTTCCATCCGTTTTCATTGTTTGGATCATTGTAGCCTTTGGCTTTGACAATGCCGTTTTCCGTATAGATCTGCAGACTTCTAATACCACCGCCTTCAGCATATGCAAATTGCGTACCGGTCGTATCTGTCGTCTTTAGCCATAAAGAGATACTGCGTTGTGTATGTACCCCGTTATTGATATCATTGGAACTGTTAAAACTCAGATAATCATTGATACCGTCCAGTTGCAGTGTATCGCCGTTGGATACCGATGCTCCGTTGTGCAACTGCCCGTTATCTGTAACAACGCCTGCATTTGCAGTATCATTGGTGTTTCCGTTCATATTGAGATGGACCACTTCAGAACCCTTTACATTGACGGAAAGTGTTGTTGAAGCGGCAGCACCTTGACTGTCCTGTGCCTGTACATTCAATGAATAGGTGTTTGTCAATAAAAGATTATCGGCATTGACGGAGACCACACCGGTAGCAGCATCTACACTAAATAATCCTCCATAATCATTCTGCAGTGTGTAGGTCAAGTTAGTGCCGTCTTCGACATCACTGGCATCAACATCGAACAGCTCTATGGTACCGCCTAAACGTGCATCCAATTGTGTAGAGGTGTCATCGATAGCATTGAGATATCGGTTTGCTTCCCCTACTACGCTGCTTTGTGCACTGTTCCAACTCATCACTTGATGTACTGTTCCCTGAAATGCCCCACCATTACCATGTACATCGGCAGTTGGATTTGTCGGATCGATTGTATCATTTTTATAGCCATCTATACCTACATCTCCTGGATGAGCCCCCATCTTTCCTACGCCGGTTTTGACAGTTGGGTTTTGTACCCCGTTGAGCCATGCAGTCAGTGTGCCCCCACCTGGAGCGGTATCATCGTGCGCCATAACGACATTATAGTTGGTATTGGCATTGATCTGTCCCAAATCGACTATAGCATAGTTGGGATTTATCGTACTATAGCTCTCTCCCCAGACTGTTGCATAGAGGTGGTCACCTTTGACAGAAACACTGTATCCATTGACCGCTCCTCCTTGCTCATAGATGACTTGAAAAGGATCAGCAGCAGAAACATTGCCGGTAGTGAAGCTGACAGCAATAGTCTTTTGATCGTAGGTACCTGTATTGATAGCCGTATCATCTGCAATAGTGTATATGCCTGTTGAACCTACTTGTGTTGCGTTATGTCCATTTTGTGCCAAGTCGCTTTTTGTGGCTGTTGCCTGATCCATGTTATCCCAAAAAACCAATGCATCACGTGAAGGTTGTTTGAGCGTTACATGGTCTATTACCGGTACATCGTTTACCGGCTGGACGTTCAGTGTCACAGTGGCAGTATCTGTACCGCCGTTACCGTCACTGACTGTGTAACCAAACTGTGCCGTACCGTTATAGTTCAAATCGGGGGTATAGGTAATGGTACCATCGCCATTGAGGACTACTGTGCCATGTGTATTGGCAGTTGGTGTAACCGATGAGACACTGAGGGTATCTCCATCCACGTCAGTATCATTGACCGTCAGTGCTGTACTGTCAAAAGTCAGAGGCGTATCTTCATTGGTGGTAATGGGCGTGACATTCAAAGCCGTAATGTTGACGGTCGCACCGTTTTGCAGCGTAGCATCATTGCCGTTTCCAGACTTGTCAGCAAGCGGGTTGGCACCTTCAAAATCATAGGCAGCGACCAGCCCGCCTGTTTCATTGCCTATGTTGGCAACCTGTGCACTGCTCAATGCCGTATTGTAGATACGAATATCGTCCAAGGTACCTTCCAGCGGCTGATTGTTCGATCCTCTCTCACCGAAAAGCAGATTGTTGGTCGCATTATATCCGCTATAGAGTGTGGTCGGTACATTGGCAGTAGAGGTTGCGACCAAAGCACCGTCAACGTAGGTTTTCAGTGTTGTGTTGGTACCGTCATAGACATGGGTCAATGTATGCTCACTGTTAAGTGCAACATTGTAGCCTGTATCGTTCCATACCCATCCGCTGCCGTTTGCCGCACGCATTGCATACCGTACTGAGCCGTCACCCTCTATGGCAACCTCATATTCGTTCTCTTTATTGAAAACAATCCCCGCGCCTGTAGGTTTTACCGATTCGGAAATGGTAAAGGCATTGGTGAAGTTGATATTTTTACCTGCATTGATCGCGGCGTGTGCAGGGGTGACGTCCACATAGTGATCTACAGTACCTATTTGGGTATCATCTACAGCCACAGGCGCATCATTGACAGGATGAACAGTAACAGAAACACTGTTCGTAGTGGTACCGCCATTGCTGTCCACCGCCTGGATCGTAACGGTATCTGCACCATTGTAGTTGGCATTGGGCTGATACGTCATCGTTCCATTGCCATTGAGTGTTACTGTTCCGTGCTGTGCAGATGCTGTGACATTTAGAGGCAGTCCTAAAAGATCATCTTCTACATCGCTGACGCTGTAAGAGATGTTCACACTGTTGTCCTCATTGGTCTGCACGGCTGAGGGGGCAGTGATAACAGGGAGGTCATTGACGCTTTGAAGGGTAAAATTGACAGTTGCTGTATCGCTCCCGCCGTTCCCGTCACTGATGCTATAGTCAAAGCTGGCTGCACCATGATAGTTTGTATCCGGTGAAAAGGTTATTTTTCCTGAAACAGCATCATAGCTGACAGTACCATGCTGTGCGTTCGAGACAGAGACAAGTGAGAGTGGATCACCGTCTATATCAGTGTCATTTGCCAGCAGTGTTGTGTCATCTACCGTAAAGACCACATCTTCAGTCGGTCCTTCCTGCACCGTAATGGTAGAAGCACCGTTTTGCAGCGTAGCATCATTGCCGTTTCCAGACTTGTCAGCAAGCGGGTTGGCACCTTCAAAATCATAGGCAGCGACCAGCCCGCCGGTTTCGTTGCCTATGTTGGCAACCTGTGCACTGCTCAATGCCGTATTGTAGATACGAATATCGTCCAAGGTACCTTCCAGCGGCTGATTGTTCGATCCTCTCTCACCGAAAAGCAGATTGTTGGTCGCATTATATCCGCTATAGAGTGTGGTCGGTACATTGGCAGTAGAGGTTGCGACCAAAGCACCGTCAACGTAGGTTTTCAGTGTTGTGTTGGTACCGTCATAGACATGGGTCAATGTATGCTCACTGTTAAGTGCAACATTGTAGCCTGTATCGTTCCATACCCATCCGCTGCCGTTTGCCGCACGCATTGCATACCGTACTGAGCCGTCACCCTCTATGGCAACCTCATATTCGTTCTCTTTATTGAAAACAATCCCCGCGCCTGTAGGTTTTACCGATTCGGAAATGGTAAAGGCATTGGTGAAGTTGATATTTTTACCTGCATTGATCGCGGCGTGTGCAGGGGTGACGTCGATCTTATGGTTGTCTACCTGCGCGATAGTATCATTTACCGCTACAGGTGCATCATTCACACCGGTAACGGTTACAGTAACAGGTTTTGTATCACTGGCACCGTTATTGTCTGTCACAGTCACATTGAAAGTCACATCTTCTGTTGCACCGGCAGAGAGATACTGGAAGTCACTGCCGGGGTCAAAGGTGTAGGCACCACTGTTGGCATCGATGGTGACACTTCCCTTTCCTGCAGGTACACTGCCGATACTGTAGGTATGGGTATCATTGGTATCTACATCAGTTACCAATGCTGTGGCACTTACCGCGTTGCCGTCTTCTGTTGCACTAAGGTTGCTGACACTCAGTACCGGGGTGTCGTTGGTACCTGTGACAGTGACATTGACCGTTTGTGTATCACTGGCACCGTTATTGTCTGTTACAGAGACATCGAAACTGACGTTACGTGTCTCTCCTGCGGCAAGGTCTTGGAAGTTGCTGCCCGGATCGAAGGTGTATGTACCGCTATTATCGATAGTGACACTCCCCTCTGTAGGCTGAGTGGTCGAGAAGGTATGGGTATCTCCGTTGTCTGGATCTATGAAGGTGACACTGCCGCTGACAGCAGCACCGTCTTCTGTCGTACTCAGGTCATTGACAGCAGTAATATTCGGGGTATCGTTGGTGCCTGTAAGGTTGAATGTCAGGGTCGATGCATCACTGCCGCCGTTACCGTCACTGACAGTATAGTTAAACTGATCTTGTGCTGTAGCACCAACAGCAAGTGCATCTACGGCACTGTTAAGTGTGTAGCTGTAGCTGCCATCATTGTTGAGTATCAATGTCCCATAGGTACCAACATAGTTTCCAGGATTTGTCACACTGAGTGTATCACCGTCTATATCGGTATCGTTGCTTAGTACGTTTCCGTTCAGTACGGTGCCTGCATCACTGTTGGCTGTTTCGGTGAAGTTTTGTATATCTGGTGCTGCCACCGGTGCATCATTCACACCCGTAACGGTAATGACCAGATCAGCGGTAGCCGTACCGCCTTCACCGTCACTGACGATATAGGTTGCCGTAGGCACTGTACCATTGTAGTTGGCAGCAGGGGTAAAGGTGTAGCTTCCGTTGCTGTTGATCGTCAGATCCCCCTCGGTCAGGTTCGCAGTAGTACCGGCTGTATAAGTGGTACTGCCTACTACGAATTCTGTCACACTCAGACTGTCACCGTCTGGATCGCTGTCGTTGTCGATGACATTTCCGCTGATTGGTGTATCTTCTGAAGTAGATACATTGTCGTCGGCAGCCACTGGTGACGGGTTGGAGACACCCCAGACAAAGTTTGTACTTACACTGCCCCCTCTTCCGTCACTTGCAGTTACGACAACATGATAACTGCCATTGTGAACCTGACTGGCAGAATGGTCTATCGTTCCGCTGATAAGCCCGGTATGAGAGTTGATGGTAAGACCGGAAGGCAATCCGTTTGCCGTGTATGTCAACGTATCACCGTCAGGGTCACTAAAAAAAGCTGATGTATCGAGATTGACAGCAGAAGCATCTGTACTATCCTGCCTGTTTATTGAGCTATTGAGTACCGGTGGATGATTGGTTGGCTCTGGCGTTTCATTTGCTGGAGGAATCGGTTCAACCGGTGTAGCGGGGGGAGGTGTTGTCTCACTTCCGTTATTTCCATTGTTATTGTCTGTGTCGGCAAGAAGGTGTTTTGCATTGAGCGTTGTAGTGTTGCTTTCTGTGAACGTCTCTTTTAAAAGAGTCGCTTCAACATTGACCTCTTTCAACGCTTCGGGTTCAAACGTATCGGTGGAGGTCGATGACTGGGGATAATTGTGTGATGATTGTTTAACATGATGTGTGTGTGCATGCGCATCCACTGCATGGAGTGTACCTACAGTATCCGCTTCTGAGGAGTGCTTGTCAAATCTGTCTTCTGTCACAGCACGCAAAGCATCCGGTATGATATGACCATGCTTGTCGACAATAGTTTCCCCTGCATACACTGCATCTCCTGGATGGAGCATACGACGATGACCACTTGCATCTTGCGCGAAACATATCTGTGTAATCTCTTTTAAATATCCGACTACTTGTTTCATGACTGTTCCTTTCGCCTACTTGCCAATAAGCACAATTACAATTTATTTCTTTAATATTATAGCATATATGATAACGATCATAAAACGGGCCATTTTCAGATGTTATTTGTTAACAAACACCACTCTAAAAACCAGCATCTCTCCTCTCCTTTACCTTTCTTTGCTATACTTTGCCAAAACATTTATGTAACAAAGGAAACGAATGAAGTTCAATATCAGCACAACTCCGATGCAAGAGCTCAAGGCCGATGTAGAGATTGTCATTGTCATTGACGGCAACCTCAAACACCCTACGGTCAAAGACAGAAAATTGCTCAAAAAAGCGGGCTTTTCAGGTGCACAGAATGAAGTGTACCACCTTGTCGAGAAAAAACGGCTCTATGTCGGGGCAGAGAGCCTTAAAGGATCATCAATTCGTCCTGCCGCAGCGAGTGCCATCCGTGCATTGACAGGCAAAAAAGGTTTCAAACGCCTCAAAATCGCCACCTATGTCAGTCATCCACGCTGTTCTGCTTCTATCCGTGCAATGGTCGAGGGGCTGGTACTTGGAGGTTATACTTTTACTGAGTATAAGAGCAAAAAGAGCAAGTGTCCGGTGAAGACGGTCGAGATATCACTGGAGGGGTATGAAGCGCATGAGATCAGCATAGAGACCGCTGCACGTGCTGTGCATCATGGAGAGATCGTTGCTGCTTCGACAAACTATACGCGAAACATCGTCAACACCCCACCGGATGATTTCTATCCGGAGAGTATGGTGAAAAAGGCTAAAAAGCTTGCCAAAGAGCTTGGACTGGGATGTAAGGTACTCGATGTCAAAGCACTCAAAAAAGAGAAGATGAATGCCCTGCTTGCAGTTGGACGTGCTTCAAGACATGAACCAAAGGTCATTCACCTGAGCTACAAACCCAAAAACCCTAAAAAGGTCATTTCGCTTGTGGGTAAAGGACTTACCTACGATTCAGGCGGTCTAAGCCTCAAACCGGGTGACTTCATGGTGACCATGAAAGCGGACAAAAGCGGTGCCTCTGCGGTGATCGGGATGATGAAAGCGGTAGCGGAGATGGGACTGGATGTGGAAGTACACGGATTCCTCGGTATGGTAGAGAACATGATCGGCGGTGATGCCTACAAACCTGACGATGTACTTAAAGCCAAGAACGGCAAAACCATCGAAGTACGCAACACAGATGCCGAAGGACGTCTGGTACTGGCAGATGTACTCTGCTACGCGCAGCAGGAGGTCAAAGCGGACTATCTCTTTGACTTTGCGACCCTTACAGGTGCCTGTGTTGTCGGTGTTGGTCACTACACCTCCGGTGTTATGGGCTTCAGTGAGGAGCTGAAAACGACTGTCAGAGATCAAGCGAAGATTGCCGGTGAACTGGTTACTCCGCTGGACTTCAACGACTACCTCAAGAAGACACTCAAAAGTGAGATTGCCGATATCTGCAACATCTCCAACACCCGCTACGGCGGTGCCATCACTGCAGGGCTTTTCCTCTCTGAGTTCATTGACGATGAGCATAAGGAAAAGTGGGCGCATGTTGACATTGCAGGACCTGCGTTTGTTGAACATGTCTGGGGAGAGAATCCAAGCGGTGCATCGGGTGCCGGTGTGCGCATGATGGTCAGACTGATGGAGAGTCTTTCCCGAGAGAGCAGCCACTAAGGCATGCTCATCACTATATTACCATATCTGCTTCAATTTTATTGATAACATCCCTTTTTTTCGTATCTATTCTTTTTTTTGATTAAAAAAACATAAGTTATCTTGATTTTTTTTAATTTCATTTACTATTATTGTTATTTTTATGGTATATTTCTATATATACAAACACAATCGGTTTCCCGCCAAAGAGCCGGATGACACATTTACCGCTCTTTTGGTGTGAAATTCAAGAAACAATATTTAAAGGGGTACATATGGAAAAAAGTGTGATATTAGAACAACTCAGGGCAGCAAAAGCAGCCCATATCAACTGGGTACAACGTGCAAAAATGCTCATTTCAGGATTTAAGATAGAAGAGGATGCCATTCCTGTCAATTCGACACAGTGCCGATTTGGACAATGGTTTTACTCAGATGCCCAGAAGCTAAACGGTCTTCGCAACAATGCCATCGAGTGCCTTTCTGAGATCGAGAAACTCCATTTTGACCTGCACGATATCTATCTGAATATCTACAAAATATACTACGACCTTGAACCGCAGGGGTTCTTTAGCAAGCTTTTTGGCAAGAAAAAAAAGATCACTGAAGATTCGACAAAACTGGCAAAACAGTACTTCAATGAGATGGAAGAGGTTTCCAAAAAGCTGGTGGAGCAGATCAATATTATGGAGCGACGGATTATTGCGCTACCGGACAGTGAGTTAGAAGAGCTTTAAGTTTATTGCTCTTTTTTGATTACATGGGGTGCAATACGGCACGTCAGCACTTCTTCTGAGAGCAGATCGGCAATGGTATCGCGTGCATTGATGACACTATGGATGCCCATCTGTCTAAAGACTTTCTCCTCCTGAGCATTGTTGACCTTTACCACACTCATAGCAACCTTGTCACCAAAGGATGTAATGTTCTCACATATCAGTCTTCGCTGAAGTTCATTTTCAACGGTAACCACAACTGCTGCAGCATGTTCGATCTGAAAGTGGGAAAGCACCATCTTTTGTGCTGCATTGGCAAGAAAGATGGACTCCTCCCCTTTTGCAAGCACACTGTCTACTATTTTCAGATCATGTTCAAGTATGACATAGAGGATGTTCCTCTGTTTTAGCTTCTCGACAACACGCTCACCGACAGGTCCAAAGCCACAGACAATCACATGATCTCGAAAACCCGTGCCGACTATGGCGCGTTCACGCAATGTATCGGGTTCTGAAATGAAACCGTCTGTCAAGCGTTTGATATTTTTCAGCACGAATGGCGTGATGATCATGGAAAAGACCACTGTGACGATAAGTATCTGGTTGAGTTCTGGCGTAATGATATGTTTGTTTTGTGCAAGGGCAAAAACAGCCAGAGCAAACTCCCCTACCTGAAAAAGCGCCAAAGCCGTCTTTACAGCGGTACGCTTTTGTATCCAGATACGCAACAGTCCAAAGATCACAAACGCTTTAAATAGCATAACCCCGGCAAGCAGCAGCAGGATACTGAAAATATGTGACACAATGGCATGCCAGTCAATAAGCATACCGATAGTGACAAAAAAGACACCAAGCAAAATATCTCTAAAGGGTATAAGGTCTGCTTCAATGCGATAGCGGTATTTGGTCTCTGAGAGTATCATCCCTGCCAGAAAGGCACCGAGCGAATAGGTAAATCCTACCGCTTCGGCAAAAACCGATGCACTCAACACCCCCAGCAGTACAGCAACAAGAAAGATCTCCTCCGATTCACTCGACATGATCCAGTCAAAGAAACGTTCAATGAAATGACGACTTACAATATAGAGCACAACAAAGATGACCACTGCACCTCCGACAGTATCGAGCAGCATTGTCCCTACAGAAGCCGTCTTTGAACTAAAGAAGGACACCATAAGCAAAATAGGAATAACAGCGAGATCCTGAAAGAGCAGTATCCCAAGGGTATGCCGTCCGTATCCGGAGTGTATCTCGTTGTTCTCATTGAGTATTTTCAGCACGATAGCCGTTGACGAGAGTGCCATTGCATAGCCGATCACAATGGCAGCACGGATATCCAGACCAAAAAACCATACACCCGATAGCGTAAAGAGCGACCCTGTTACCAATACTTGCAGTCCGCCAAACAGAAAGACCTCTTTTTTCATACTTTTCAGATGGGCAACAGAGAATTCCAGTCCTATTGTAAACATAAGAAAGACAATGCCAAATTCGGCAAGATGCATCAAAAAGGTTCTGGAACTATCCGCAAAATGGAAAAAGGTAGATATCACAAACCCGGCAGTCACATAGCCAATCACGGTAGGGATCTCGAAACGTCGGAACACAACATTGAGCACTGTTGCGATCGTTACTGTCAAAATCAGTATATCCAAGCCATGTTCCATGAAACCCCCCACTGAGTATGTACCGCTAATTATACACCACCCTAACCGCATTTTCACCAAGATTTCGGTACAATCACGGCAATTTAAGATGAAGGATCACCATGGGACTTGGCATAGGACTCGTTGGACTGCCGAATGTCGGCAAATCGACCACATTTAACGCATTGACAAAAGCACAGAACGCAGAGAGCGCAAACTACCCTTTCTGTACCATCGAACCCAACAAAGCGGTCGTACCGGTACCCGATACGCGTCTGGACGAGCTGGCAAAGATCGTCAACCCTGAGCGTATTCAGTACTCAACGCTTGACTTTGTGGACATTGCGGGACTGGTCAAAGGGGCGAGCAAAGGTGAAGGACTGGGCAACAAATTCCTCAGCAACATCCGTGAGACTGAGGTGATTTTGCAGATCGTCAGATGTTTTGAAGATGAAAACATTACCCATGTTGAAGGCAGCATAGACCCGGTACGTGACATTGAGATCATTGAGACGGAACTGCTGCTTGCAGATATGGATGCGCTTGAAAAGCGTATTGCCACCCTGCAGAAAAAGGCGAAAGGCAATGACAGAGATGCGAAACTGCAACTGCCTGTCGCACAGGCACTTTTAGCGCATCTTGAGAGTGAACAGCCTGCTTCTACTTTTCCGGACAGAGAGAATGAAGGATTCGTCACCCTGCTTCGAGATCTTAGACTGCTAAGCAACAAAGAGATCATGTACGGTGCCAATGTCGATGAGGACGGGCTTGCCGAAGACAACGAATATGTTCAGGCACTCAAAGCCTACGCAGCCGAGCGTAACCGTGAAGTGATCAAGCTCTGCGCCAAAGTCGAAGAGGAGATGGTAGAGTTCGACGAGGAAGAGAAGATGGAGATGCTCGAATCGCTTGGTGTCGATGAGTCCGGGCTCGATCAGATCATCCGCAAAGGGTTTGAGAAGCTTGGACTTATGAGCTACTTCACTGCCGGTGTCAAAGAGGTACGTTCCTGGACCATCAAACAGGGCACTACCGCACCCAAAGCTGCTGCGGTCATTCACAACGACTTTGAAAAAGGCTTTATCCGCGCTGAAGTGATCAGCTACGAAGACTTCATTGCCTGCGGCGGTGAACAGGGAGCCAAAGAGGCAGGCAAAATGCGTCTTGAAGGGAAAGAGTACATTGTGCAAGACGGCGATGTCATGCACTTCAGATTTAACGTATAGAGGCGTCCATCATGAAAAAAATGCTGCTGATTGCTACTGCCCTGCTGGCTATGACAGGATGTGACAACAAAAAAGGTGCTTTTATAGAGAGTGTGCCTTCACAAAATGATGTCCCTACTGCCGTTGCCAAGTTTCTGAAGATCCTTGAGGCAAAGCACCTGACTCACTTTGCCACCATAGACCATGCGGCAAATGCCAAAAAGGTTGGTATGGAACTCAAGCCTGAGACAGTTGTACTCTTTGGCAACCCGAAAGCGGGTACAAAACTGATGCAGTGCAACCCTTCCATCGGTATGGATCTGCCGCTGAAGATGCTTTTTACGACTGACTATGCGGGAGATACCACCATCTCCTACACCAATCCGGAGTACTGGACACTCAAACACAACATTAAAGACAAAGTATGTTTAGGTATCATTCAGAAGGTACATATTGCCATGAAGCGTCTTGCTGAAGCGGCAGCGAAAAAATAGGTACCCGCAAATAGAACACATATGAAAAAGGATCTGCCATGAACAAACTCTTAGCATCATTTTTACTACTCGGATCACTCAGCTGTGCAAATGCAGCATGTATTTTGGAACAGTCCAACCAGCTGGATGTCACTTGGAAAGCATTTAAGACACCTAAGAAAATCGGCGTAGGAGGAAAGTTCACACAGGTTGACTATAGCTCCCCTGCCAAAGAAGCAAAAGATTTGCGTACTCTGCTTGTAGGTGCTGCCGTAACCATCGATACCAACTCTGTCAACTCTGGCAATGCTCCGCGTGATGCAAAACTGGTAAAGTTCTTTTTCTCACGCCTTAGCGATATGAAAATTACCGGTAAAATCACCGATCTAAAACCCAATACACAAACAAAAGAAAATCTCCAGACCGGTACTCTCAATGTAACACTGAACATGAACGGAAAATCCATACCAACGCAAATGCAATACCGCTATGCCAATGGAAAGTTCGATGCCAGCGGCAGCATTGATCTTGCCGATTTTGCCGCACTGGATGCCCTTTCAAGCCTTACTAAAGCCTGTTATGCAAAGCATCAGGGGATCACATGGCCTGACGTGACAATTGGCTTCAGTACGTCAATCCATGCATCCGGATGTTCCCAGGTAAAATAAGCGATGTCAGTCAATACCAACGATATTCTCTATCGCATTAAAAAAGCACTCAACCTTTCTATGGATGAGATGCTAAAAGCCTATACGCTTGCGAACTACCCAATGACACAAGAGCATCTTGATGCACTCTTGAAACGTAAGTACGACAAAGGTTTTGAGACATGCACCTATGAAGAGCTTGGTGTTTTCCTGGACGGACTCATTGCTCTAAAACGCGGTCCAAGTCCCAAAAAAGCGAATGAAAATGATGCGGTAATGCTGACAAACAACCTCATTTTAAAAAAACTTCGGGTAGCATTGGAATTGAAAGAACCCGAAACAGAACTGGTCTTCAACCTTGCCGATGTCATGCTTAGCAAACAGGAGCTCAAATCCCTCTTTCGAAAAGAGGAACACAAGAACTTCAAACCCTGTTCTAACGCACTGCTGATGGCATTCATTGAAGGACTGGAAGAGTTCTACTATGTTGGAGAAGAGGAGATATAACATGGCATACTACTACGATTATGACACATTTAAAGAAGATGTCAAAAAACTGGTAGAGATGACCTCAGACTGCCATCCGGACACACTGCTTGGCATCGCCAGAGGTGCGCTGACGCTGGCACATGCCTATGCACACGCAACCGACAATAGAAATCTTTTTACGGTGAATTCTGTGTTGTATGACGGTGATGTCAAACGTTCTTATGCCAAACTGTTGAATATCCCCGATCTTTCAGAGGCAAAGCATGTGCTTATTCTGGATGATATTGTAGATACAGGGGAGACCCTCTATGCTGTCTTAAAAGTCCTTCAGGAACGCTACCCTGACATTATTTTTAAAAGTGCAGCACTCTTCACTAAACCAACAGCAGTCATACAGCCTGATTATGCACTGCATGAAGCGACAGAGTGGATTGACTTCTTTTGGGAAAAGGATTTTCAAATATCAGAAGCATAATTGATGCGGGATAGAACAATCTCTTTTATCCAAACACCTTTTTACTCCACTGCAACAAACGCGCAAATACAGAAACAGGTTTTCTGTTCTGCTCCTGTTCCTCTGCTACCTTAGATTCTTGATGCATTGACGTTACCGTCTCCAACTGCCTCGAAAGGGTTTCTTTTGCCCGTTGAAGATGTTTGGGTTCAAAATCACTCTGCATCGAGCACCTTCTCTATCTCATGCATCGCATCTTCGTTTCTGAGCCTGAACTTGATCTCAATGCGTCTTGAAGCCTCTTTGTCTTCTACGCCATTGACAAGCACAGGGTCAAGATAGGCACGTCCGGAAGCGACCAGCAGCGGTTTGAGGTTGTACTTTTTGGCGATGTCAAGTGTCAGCAGGTAGTGCATGACCGCATAGGCACGCTTTTGGGAGAGGTCGAGGTTATAGAGGTAGCCGCCGTCACTGTCGGTATGCCCCTCGATGATAATCTTGTCGAGGTAGGGTTTGATGGCGGGGTTGGTTACCAGTGTACCGATGTACTCTTCAAAGGCACGTTTGAGCTCCCCTTTTGCACTCTCTTTAAGCACTGCGCTTCCTTTGTCAAACAGGACATTGGATGCCAGTTTGAGTGAGCCGCTTTTCTTGTCTATGCGTACTTTCTCCCCAAGCGCCTCTTTAAGTGCGGCGATCACTTTGAGTCTGATGCCCGTTAACGCTTTGATCTTCGCCTTCTGCTGCTGAAGTTTGGCAATGAGCGTATCATACTTTGTCTGCTTCTCATCGAGTGCATTGAGCAGCTGCAGCATCTTCGCATCGTTGGCTTTGATGGTCGCGTCACGCTCACTCAGTTTGTTGGAGAGCACTACGACCTTCCCCTCATATGCTTTCAGTTGTTTACGCGTATCTGCCAATGTGCTGTTGGTCTCACTGAGCAGATTCTGTACTAGAATGATCTTCTTGCTAAGTGCATCTCTCCGTCCATTTGCTTCTGCAAGCATACGGTTGAACTTGCGTATCTCATCCTCTTTGAGTTTGAGGGTCTGCATCTTTTGTTGCAACTGATTTTGTGTTGCATCAAGGCGTGCTTTGTTCTCGTTCAGGTCTCTGTGCAGCGCTTCGAGGATGGACTCTTTGTTTTTGAGTGTTTGGGAGAGTACGGTGAGCCTGTCCTCTTTGTCATGCAGGTTGCTTTTGAGGATGATTGACTTGGAGACAATGGCACCGATGAGCAAAATGAACACAAAAAGTAATCCTGCCATCAGGTCGGCATACGATATCCAGAAGTTGCTCCCCTCGTCTGTGCGTTTGTTTCTAAACATCAGTTTTACTTCTCACGCTCTTTTTTGAGTTCGGCAATAGTCTGCATCACTTCAAGGTTCTGCTCGGAGATCACACGGGCAAAAGTTGCCAGTTTTTCCACAATCTGCCCCACCTCCTCATCGATCTTCTCAAAGGTGTGCTCCACGCTGCCGTCAAAGCGCTGCATGGCACGCTGTAGGCTTCTGGCATTCTCGTTGAAGCCCTCAATGTTGCGACTGATGGTATCGACCGCATTGACACTTTCTTCTCTGCTGTGTATCCTGTCAAGTGTCTCTTTGAGTGTGCCCGATACCTGCTGTATGTTCTCTGTAATCTCTTTGAAACCTGCGGTAGTGTCGGCAACGACAGCGGTAAAGTTTTTGAGGTACTGTTCGTTCATCTCACGGATGAAGTCAGTGTTGAAAGTCTTTTTGAGGGTTTTGACGATCTCCTGATCTTTGAGTTCACTCTGCATATGCTCATGTTTGAGCAGCTCCGCACGTTTCCAGACACGCGCATCGTAGAGCTTTTCAAGGTCGTAGAGGGTTTTGTCTATCTTGGAACTGCCCCGCTTCTCGAAGTAGGTCCATATCAGCGAAAGGGCGATCCCATAGATGGATGCATAAAATGCCGTACCGATCCCAGAGAGCATCACCGATATTTCATGGTCGAGCGCATCGAGGTTTTTAACGGTAAAATCCGGCATGGAGATAGCAATGGCGATGAAAGTACCCAAAATACCGAGCATCGGAAAGACCGAAGGAGCAACACGTGCAAAGTTGTCGTTGCGGATATCTTTGTAGTACTCCTCCATGAACTCCTTGACATGCAGGGTCGATTTGGTCTTGCCCATGATGGTCAGTGCATTGGCACGCAGTTCATGCTGAAGCTTCTCTTCCATCTTGGCAAACGAGCCGCGCATGTGACAGGCGGCATAGTTAGCATTGTGACGCACAAACGTGACAAACACAACAAAAATAAATGCGATGATGATCAGTGTATGCAGCTCTACACCAAAGGGTAGCAGCCCCGCATACCCCAGTGCCAATGCGCTCAAAAAGAGCAGCGGGATGATGACAATGACAAAGGCATTGAGAAAACATGAAGTCGGTTTTTCCTGAACGATCTCGTACATAGCACGTCCTAATATTATGAAATATGTATAGGGCACATCCAATAACCCCAGATGCCCATAACATTGCCAGAAGGGTGGGCTTTGCAGACGCGATCTTTCACAAGATGCTTCTATCGTCTTAGCTTTAGCTAGGACTTGAAAGCCTCTTGCAAAACCTCACATCTGCAAAACCCATTATGAGTGTCTGGGGTTATTGGATGTGCCCTACAGTATATGCAAACTATATTAATTGTCGGTTAATAAATATGCTATAATACTCTAAAAAGTACTTTTAAGGATACACTATGACAATAACGGCAAGCGAAGTGAAAGCCAAAGGGGTATCTCTCTTTGAGAAGGTGCTCGATGGCTTTAATGATGTTATCATCAATGTACGGGGGAAAGACAAATACTGTGTCATCCCTTTTGAAGAGTACGAGGAGTATAGAGCCTACAAACTCGAAAAAGCGCACAAAGAGGTGATGAAAGATATTGAAAAAGGAGATTATCATACCGATTTGAACCGTCATTTTACCGCCATAGAAGAAGCCATCAGCAATGATTGAGATACGCTTTGCGGAGGGCTACGAGAAAAAAGCCGTCAAGTTTTTCAAAAAGCACAAAGATATCTACTCGCAATATAAAAAGACCATAGAGATACTAAGCCAAAACCCACAGCATCCCTCCCTGCGTTTGCACAAGCTGCAAGGGAAACTGAGTGCATACCACTCTATCTCTATCAATATGAAATACCGTGTTGTCATCGACTTCATCATACAAAACGATGTGATCATCCTTGTCGATATAGGCAGCCACAATGATGTTTATTAAAAGCTAAGCAATTAATGCTCCTGAAGTACAAGCACCTCCCCAAACGGCACCTCTTTAGCTTCTGGCATCACCCAGACCAGATCATAGCCGGGCTCCTCGGTTGGGAAAGTACCCATACCGTCGGTAAAGTAGAGCAGCAGTGTCGGATAGTCTATCTCCCGGTCTATATATGCAAAGACCGGACGAAAGTCTGTCCCCCCGCCTCCGCTCACTTCATACTCCAATGGCTCACCGGGCAGGTAGGTTTTGTGCGACTGCACCTTGGCATCAGCGGTGATGATGTCGATCTCATAGTTGGGGTATTGCTGCATAATGGCACTCACCTCAGAGAGAAACACCCCAAGCATCTTCTCATCAATCGAACCGGAAGTATCGATGGCGATGACAATACGCAGCAGGTCTGAACTGAGCGAGGGCAGACAGATACCGCGGTAGAGATATTTCATATTGGGCGGCATGAAGCTGTAGCTGCTCTTGGCATAGTCGGCAATGTATCGGTAGAGTGCCTCCCTCCAGTCGATTTTGTGTGAAAAGAGCTCCGGCACTATGATCTCCAACCCTTTGGGCAGGTCACCTTGGCGCTTGTACTTGGCAAAGATCTGCTCAAAATACTCTTCTATCTCCTCTTGGAGTGCTTCAAGGGTTTCGGGATCTATTGACTCCTCTTGGGCAGAGAGCTTCTCTTGGCTTGTTGGCTCCTGTGGTGGTGTGGTCTGATCATTGGACTGAGTCTGTGAGATATTGCTGGAAATGTTTTTGCTCTCTTCTTCCGTAGGCTCCATATCCTCACTCTGCACTTCGGCTTCATCTCGCGTCTGATTGGTGATCATCTCATCTTTGAGTACATCATAAATCTCTTCAGCATACATCCCCTCAAAGCGCTCATCATAGTAGACATAAGGAGGCAAGACAAAGCCGTTTTTGACCAGCATGCTGTTGACCACAAGATCGGTCGCCGCCTGCCAGATGCGCCCTACCCGGCCGCTTATCCGCTCTTGGTGTTTGAGCACTGCATGCATCGCCCCATTGGCAAGGGCGAACTCTATCTCATCAAGCGGTACTTTTTCAAAGTATTCAGAGTTATAGGTCAACTTCACTCCATCGCTGCTGAAAGTCAGCGCTTCAGGGTCATCGAGGGTCTTGAGTGCTGTAGCGAGTGACCCGATATAGGGATGCTCCAACATCAATTTGGCTTTAGCTTTGGCGAGTTTTTCCTGGTGTGTCATGGTGGGATTATATCATATTGTATAGACTTTACCTACATCCAAAACCCTTATCTCTTCCGAGACAGAATCCGTGATGTTTCTCAGCCATGCCAAGGGTTCATCCAGCGGTTCATCGGAGAGTTTGAAGGTACCGTAGTGCATGGGAACCATCTGCTTTGCACCGAGCATTTTAAAGGCATCATACGCCTCCTGCGGGTCGAGGTGGTTGTGTTTCATCACCTCTCTTGGGCGGTAGGCACCGATGGGGAGTATGGCGATGTCAATGTCAAAACAGGAGCCGATGGCCTCAAAATGGGTATCAAACGCTGTATCACCTGCAAAATAGACGGTCTTGCCGCCATGTTCTATGACAAATCCGCCCCACAACACCCTGTTGGTATCGAACACTCCCCGTCTGCTCCAATGTTTAGCAGGTACCAGTGTCACGGCAAAGTCCTCCTCTTCATACCGTTCAAACCAGTTTAGTTCTGTACAGTGAAGATTGGATTTTACAGTACGTTTCAACAGACATCCCATCTGAAGCGGCAGTAAAGCCTGCTTTGTGTACTTGCTGATCTGACGAAGAGAAGGGGCATCGAAATGGTCATAATGGGTATGGGAGAGCAGCAGAAAGTCTATGTTTGGAAGCATCGCAGGCGCATAGGGTGCAGGGATATCCCGTTTGTAAAAAGGGATATCCCCAAAGACAGGATCGATCAAGATACGTTTACCACCAAGCTGGAGCAAAAAGGAGGCATGTCCAAGCCAGCAAAGATAGTCTTGGGCAGCTATGAGCTTCTCATGCTCATCTTTTACCACAAGACGCTTATGGGACTTTATAGGGCTGTAAGGGTGTAGAAGTTTCCACTTGAGCACATCACGAAAGCGCAGTGTGCGCAGGCTGTTGAGTGCCCCGTCAAACCGCCCTTTTTTGTTTTGTTTGATCATTTGTCCACAATGTGCAGCAGTGCCTGCGGCTCAATAAAGCGTTTAGAAGCTACTTTGCCTCTTTTAAGCCTGTAGAGCGTCACCATCCCCGGTTTACGGTCATACACTTTTCCGCTCTCATCACGAATGAGCCAGACAGAAAAAGGGTACTTCTTCATCATCGGCAGCGCAAACATGGCAGTGATGAATGAAGGCATGGCACTGATGTCGGAGATAAAACGCACACGGTGTTTTTCAAGATATCCTTTAGGTACCTTTTTGACCTCTTTGGTCAAGGCAACAGCGACATTTTTTTCGAATGTAACACAGACCCATCGATCCTGTTTGCCTACCTGCATGGTATTGTCAAACTGGTCGGTGAATGTCTGTTTGGGAAAGTGCTGACCTATCTTCAGATCGGCAAAGAGTCCGAGTGTCAAGCAAAGACTAATCCATATCGTTTTTTTCATAAGAGCGTTCCTTTTTGATAAATATAAGATACACCAACACAAAGAGCAGATCGGTCATGCAGATAAACGCCCCTATCCACCCAAATGTACCGTTTTTATAAAGTGCAAAAAAGCCTGCCGCAGTCACAATGCGCGCCAAAACGGTTGCGCGTGCACTCGCTTCACCGTAACGCGGATAGAGCACCCCCATCAAGTGGATGGCACCTACAGCAGCAACAAAACCAAAGACGATCTGCTGATACCCGGGTGCAAACGGTATGCCCGCTATCTCATACAGCGCCTTGCCGAACAGTAGCAACAACACACCTCCGACACCGTCAGAGAGAAAACCTGCAATGTTGTAAAACGATGTTCTGTTCCAACTTTTGACCCATGTTTTTAAATATCCCATGCTCACTCCGGCAGGATGATAAAGCAGTCCTGCCAAAAAGAGTCCGCCAAAAAGTGCACGGAATGCCCATAATGTCTGAGTATGCATAGATGAGAAGCCAGCCTCTTCAATGCCGCTGATGCTGAGTACAACAGCCATCAATACAAGCATAAGTGAAAGATAGTAGGCTTTGAATCTGCCTACACTCATATAGGGTTTGATGATCGCCAATGCCAAAAAGAGCAGCCCAATACCTACAGCGATATGGGCATGCCCTACCACAAGATCATTACGGTGAAAGAGATGGCGAAGTGACGGGATAAAGAGAATGTTGCCCTCCACATCGGCAAAGAGAAACGATGCGATGGATATGAAAAGCAGACGGTTTTGTGCGATGCTCAGCCCGGCATCTTTCCACCAGCGGTACAGCAGCGGGAGATAGAGCAGTGTCAGGTACTGAAAGAACCATTCGGCATTGTAGCTGAGTGTGCCTACAAAGATGCGGTAGAGTACGCTTACTGCGTAGCCGGCAAGCGGGATCTGCCATAGAAAATGCCATTTTGTCTTAAAAATAATTTTCTTAGAAGCTAATTTGATAGCAAGATAATAGATCACTACCAATGCAAAGCTCATACCAAGCGTATTGTCCCCGTGTGGACCCTTTAGCATCTTTTCAACCTGTCCATACTGCGGATTCATCAAAACCAAAAGTGCCAATGGACTGATCACAACAAGTACCAGTGAAACTTTTACCCAGTAAGGTGTTACATCATAGTTCAGTATATTTTTAATGATTGCAACAATATAAAAGAGACCTGCCAATGCCAAAATACCATTAAGCTCATAAGCAAAATCGTAAAATGGCAGTCCCCGTGTCACACCTGCAAGAATGGAAAGTATCATAAATACCAGAAAGATATACCAAAGCCACAAAAAGCGTCCAAGATAGACGAGTGAATCGCGGGTGATCACACCCTCTTTGTCAAAGAGCGCAAAAGGCAGCAGTGTCATCATCAGCGGTACAAACCCGTACAGCATCAGTGAAATGTGCAACGAGCGTACCAGATCGGGGCGTATAAGATCCGTACCGATACCAAGCAGCTGCAGTGCATAAAGCAGCCCAAAACAGGCTGCAAGCACTAAAAAAATATAAGAAAACCGTATATGCGGCACAAGCATCTCTTTTAGCATAGTCGTCCATCCTTTATCTCTATCACGCGATCATCTCCTTTGATAAGTGAATGGTCATGGGTTGCAACGATAACCGTTGTACCCATCTCTCGCAACATATCAAAAACCATTATTGAGTTGCGTGAATCCAAATTGCCTGTGGGCTCGTCGGCAAAAAGATAACGCGGTCTGTTCATAACAGCTCTGGCAATAGCTGCACGTTGCCGCTCACCACCGGAAAGTGCATCGGGATACTTATCTGCCAGTTCGGCAATGCCGAGTTTATCAAGCAGATGAAGTGCCTCTGACTTAGGCTTTTTCGAAGCGAGACAGACATTTTCCAGAACAGTTAAATGCGAAATCAAATAGTGAAACTGAAAGACAAATCCTATCTGCGTATTTCTAAATCGGTCAATATTTGAAAGGTGTTCAACGGGTGTATGCTCATAGATCACTTCACCTTCTGTCGGTTTCAGCAGGGTAGAAAGAATGGAAAGCAATGTAGATTTTCCACTGCCGCTTTCGCCGGTGATTACATTGAAACTCTCTGTTTCAATCTCCAAGGAGATATTATGCAAGACCGTTTCAGTGCCGTATCGGTGCGTAATGTTTGCTGCTTTAAGCATTATTTCCCCCTGTTTATCAGTGTGATAGGATCCACACGTGATGCCATCCATGCAGGGATCAATGCTCCAATGACTGCCATAAGGAGTGAACCGCACAGCAGTTCCACAAAGAGTGCTACTCCGATCTGTCCGCTCAAGTATCCCTGAAAGCGTTTTATGTGCATCAGTATATCAAGACCAAAAACACTTAATAGATATGCCAAAACAAAGGCAAACAGTGTCAGGGCAATCACTTCTACGATCACCTCTTTGATGATTCGTATGCGTGATATGCCAAGGGCACGTTTGATTCCAAACTCATACACCCTCTCCCCTACCATCAGACTCATAAGACTTACAATGGCAAGAAAGCCCATAAAAAATGATATGGAGGCGATCACGCCGCCGGAGATACGTATGATCTTGAATTGATTGTAATTGTCTATGAACTCACGGGTGGATTTTACATCGATCCGGCTGCTGAGTGTTTTTATTTTGTCAATGATACTCTCAGACTGAGATATATCTTTCAGACTGATAAGCAGGAAGGATGCTCCTTTGTGGAACAGTCGCTGTGCATCTTCTATACCAAGTACAACACCTCCATTTTCAAAGCCTATATCACTGTGGTAAATGCCTGTGACATGAAATGTTCTGCCCATTAATGTTACCGTTTTAGGATCAACTAACAGCATATTGATACTCTCACCTATCATTACCTCTCCCTGTCTTCTTGGATACTTTCCGCTGCTAAGCTGATAATTGTGGTATCTGTTGGGTGTAACGCCATAAATGCCGGCAATTGGCACAGTGTCTATTTTCCCTGCCCCTACGATCACACCTTGTACAGACCGAACCCCCTCTATTTTGGCTATGGAAGAGGACAAAGAGAGATTAACATCACTGAAAAAGGTATCGGCAACACCTTTTTCGGTAACAATAATATCACCGTCAGTTCGCAGCATCTGTGCATACATCTGCACAATACCGTTACTCAGTGCCGTGATCAGAAACGTTGAAGTGATCGCTGCTGTCGCGGAAATAATGATCAGCAGCGTTTTATAGCGATAGTAGAGCAAAGAGCGGAACATACAGCTTTACTTCGCTTTTAGTGTGACGTCTACGGCAAGATCGATGCGGTCTCGCACTGTCAAAAAGAGCAGTTTGATCGGCTTGATTTTGTAGTCAGAAAGCTTAATGTAGCTCTTTGCCTTGATTTTGACTGTGTTTCCGTTCTGTGCAATGTCAGCATTAAAACTCAATGGACGCTTTACGCCATGAAAAGTCAACATACCGCTGATAGTATAGGTTTTTGTGTTTTTCCATATTTTGTCGAATGTATAGTGTGCCACCGGATAGGTATCGCTTCCGATCGCCTCTACCATATGTTCATCCCGTTTATGGTTGTCACTTTTAAGTTTTCGTACATTGACATCGACACTTCCATGAATGGAAGCAATGTCCCCAGGCATTTGCAGATGCGAAACAAGTGCACTGGTCTGCGGATCGATCGTCGAATCGCCAAATACCTCAGTATGTGCCTTTACCAGTGCATTTTGCACTATCAGTGTTTTCCCAAAAAGTATCCCCGTTGTCAGGGTAAGCAACAACATAATTGTCTTCATCATTATCCTTTCATTGATGTAAAATGGATGGCAGTGCCAAAAGGCAGCCGTATCTGTACATATTTCAGTACAAGAAGCAGTGCAAGAAGTCCGAGCAGGATCCATGCAGCCGTGAACAGATGTCCCAAAGCGATTAGAAGTCCCAGTCCGGAAGCACCCCACAAACTCAGTGAGACCACTGCAAGGGGCAGGTAGCCCATGCGTATCAGTTTGTGAAGGATCGCCACATTATAGTAGGAGATCACAAACGGATAAACGACACTGAGTACCGTTTTATCTCCACTGCTGTAAGCAGCATACGCCATCACAAAAAGTATGACCAGTGCTAAGTCATTGTGAGACCATTGACGCATACGATACGCCACCACAAGTCCAATCAGGTGAAAGAGGATGATCGTCCAGACATACTCATGCTCTCCCCAAAGATGCATAAGTGCATCACGGGAAAGGGTCTCAAAGAGTGCTGCATCCAGTAATAGCCATAAGAATACAGTTGCCATTGTATAGAGTGTCACATTATTCTCACAACTTTTTCTTTCTTGACCGCTTTTTGCGAACAGCGATGCGATCAGCGCAACAGCACTTAACAGTACTGCTATCCACGTCCTCTCTGCCGCTTCAATGTGAAAAAGCATTGTACCCGTAACATAAGAGAGTCCAAGCCCAGTTACAGCAACAGCGAGAGTGTTCATACGGTACAACAGCAGAGGTGCTGTCAAACCGCTGAGAATACCCAGCACAAAAAGTACCATCACGCCTGCATGCGCATAATCCGCACTCAATACCAGTTGCAGTGCCAACAGCCACGGCATAAATCGATTGCGCTGAGGGAATGCCCAGACAGAGAGTACGATACCTGCAATGCCGCCAGCCGGCATCATCCATATTTCCGAAAGTGCAGAATGGTGGTATGCAACCACCCCTGTCTGCAAAATCAGGAGATAGTAGGTAAACTCCGCTGCGAACAGTACAAGAAAAGCAATGTCGGTTCCCGAGGGGAACCATGACCGTATGTGTAAATGTTTCATTCTCTTTCCACCATCGGTTTACCCGTGATTTGCTCCGTTATCATTGCTACCGCCGTTATTGTTTCCGGAAGCATCATGGTTGCCTCTCTGGTCATTTTGATGTGTGGTATCATGATTTCCTCCCTGATCATTTTGATGTGTGGTATCATGATTACCACTCTGGTCATTTTGATGACCGGAACTACTTTTGGCATCATGCTGATCCCATTCATCAGCCTTGTGATTATGATTTGTATCTTCAAGACCGTCAACTTTTCCATTATGGTTTTTGTCGAACGGATTTTGTGCTGTATCATCTACGACGTTCCCGCTTAGAGATGCTGGCGCCACATCGATAGCATGGTCTTCGACATGGTCACCGTTTGCATCCGATGCCTGTGCATAGGTTGCAGGAAGGTCTACATACCCAAGATCGGTATTACCCGTCAGAACAATCGCTTGTTTACCATTGACCGTAACAGGACTCGTTACCCTTTGAGCCGGATCATTTTCATGTGTCGTCATTGCCAATCTACAGGGTGTATTGGTAGGAACATTCAATGCAAACGGGTGTTGAGATGTACCGTTTTGCACCGAGTTGGTTGAAACATAGGTACCATTGTCACAAAATGCTTCAATAAATGTACCAGGCACAGTACCGGTCAGTGTTGCTGTTCCCGCTGCCGTTGCCGTGCTTCCTGTTGTCGCGGCACTGCTGCCGCCGCCTCCACATCCAATTACTACTGCGGATGCTGCCAAACCCAAACCAAATACGTATAACTTTTTCATCATTGACTCCTTTTATTTTTTAGGTATTCTAACTATAGAAAAACTATATGAAGATTTTATGAAGGGAAAGAGGAGATCACTCTCCCTCTCCGCCTTCACCACCCTCGCCGCCTTCTCCTCCGCCAGGTCCGTTATGACAGTCGTAACAGCTTACAGGATGTCCTTTACCAAACTGTTTGCCTGCCAGTTGTCGGCTTGAGAACATTTTGGAGAGTACAGAACCCCTATAATCTCTACCGTGACATGCAGCACATTGTGCGGTATTGTGTTCGGCGATATCGCCGTGTCTGCCTACCCAGCTTTGCCCAACCGGGTGCATACCGTGCGGACCGCCGTTGACAGTGTTTGGTACAGAGCTGTGGCAGGCAGTACATTCGCCAATGGTGCCGGCATGTCCCTGTACACTTTGTGCAAGCAGAT
>JALWTA010000027.1 GCA_027082955.1 Sulfurovum sp.
GTGATTCTTGTTAGAAAAAATTTAAATCCAACACATTTTCCTTGTTGTTTCGAGGATTTTTTGTGTCAAGTGACGGGTTTCTCCTGAAAATGTGTCGGTTGGAAATCTCTATTTCGAGATTTGGGTTTATATTGCATTAAGTAAAAATATTTTATAATTGACACAGACCAATTATTGAATTGGTACTATATTCTATAACAGGAGTTCATCATGACTAACATGAGACGCGGATTTACAATGATCGAATTGATCTTTGTTATCGTAATTATCGGTATTTTGGCGGCAGTTGCTATCCCAAAACTGGCAGCGACAAGAGATGATGCAAAAATCTCTAACATTATCGCAAACACAAGAACAGCACTGGGAGATATGACCGCATACTATACTTCTCAGGGTGCAACAAAATGGAAAACTGCGTTAGTTAAAGAGGTTACCAATGTGCCACTGCAAGATACAAGCTGTGCGGCAGATGCAGGTAACCAAATTGCAAGTTCGACTGCAAGTACAACCGTATCACACTATATCTGTACTGCAGAAGGATCGAACGGAAACAAATGTGTTCAAATCGATGTAAATGGAACAGATATCAATGTATC
The DNA here is from genome assembly GCA_027082955.1 of Sulfurovum sp. Taxonomy (GTDB): domain Bacteria; phylum Campylobacterota; class Campylobacteria; order Campylobacterales; family Sulfurovaceae; genus Sulfurovum. The sequence goes on from JALWTA010000027.1 coordinate 597, forward strand.
TCTGCCAAGCTCGACAGATCCAATTTGTCAAGGTGTTGCTGCTGATCCTGCTATCAAAGCGATTGTTGCAGGTACAACAAAACTGGGCGGGGAAAGCGTCGTACGATAAGTACGTTTTTTCTCAACGTGTGCTCTCTTCGGGCACACATTTTTATTTTTCTGCTATATCTTCATCTGTTCTTCATAAAAATCTGTTAGAATTATCATATATTGATAACAATGAAGAGGGGGTACTATGCAATGGAGACTGCATATAAGAAAGCCTTTACTATGATCGAACTGGTGTTCGTCATTGTCATTATAGGGATATTGGCGGCAGTGGCTTTGCCAAAGTTGGCTGCAACACGTGATGATGCCAAAATATCACAGCTTGCCGGTAATGCACGTACACTTTTGACCGATTTTCAAAGTTTTTACACTACTAGGGGGAAACTTGAGTGGCAAAACGGTACGATTGGTGAAGTAACAGCCATCCCATTGCGCACAAACTGCAGCAGTGCCCCAACGACGACGGCACAGATCAGTCCCACGACTTTTTCATTGTGTCATGACACGGTTGCCTGCCTTACCTACACTACCATTGATGAAGGAAATGTCACTGTTGCAGATGGAACAGATACGAGTGATCCTATCTGTGAAGCGGTGAAGGCTATCCCAAGTATCAGGTCGCTTAGCAATAAATCGTATCAGTTGGCAGGACAGTCAGTAGCAAGACGATAGGTATAGAATTGCATATATTCGTTGCAAGATGTTGACCTTACATACGCGAATTGCCTGAATTTTATGCTATAATCTAAAAAGCTATATGCAGCTCAGCAAAAGGGCTGATATGTAAAAAAGGAAATAGACTATGAAACATGCTTCTCATAACGCTTTTACCATGATAGAGCTGGTCTTTGTGATTGTTGTCATAGGGATACTCTCTGCGATCGCCATACCAAAACTTGCTGCCACACGTGACGATGCGGTCATTACCAAAGCGCGGGCCACTATGGCATCAGTGCGTAGTTCCCTTAGTACAGAGCGGCAAAAGCGCATCTTGAGAGGTGACTTCAGTGCTATCGGCGATCTGGGTGACAGTACGTATGCATTTCGGTATTTTGACAATAACAGCTCCCACCCCGTTTTGGAATACCCTGTAAAGAACTGCGTTGGTACAAAGAGGGAGTGCTGGAACAGAGACAGTGCAACACAATATACCTTTAGAGAGGGGCAGGGGACGGATGTGGTATTTACACTTTCGAACAACAAATTCAATTGTACTTCAAACTGTTCCGACTTTGAATAAGTGTATTACTACACTGTAGCCCTCCTCTCCTCCAGCGCACCCCTGTTAACATACTGTGCTGATGTGGTATATGAGGAGGGGACTATTGTTATCGTACCCCTGAAAAATACGACGAAAGAAGCCGTTATTCTCAAAAGGGCAGAAGCACCTGTATTTGAGACGACTCCAATTGCAGGAAGTAGCGGGAAACACTATACCCCTGAGCAGATGCAGATTGCTAAATTTATTTCGGAGTATTACTTTTCTTCTTTTTCCGAAGCGATTTCGTTGTTCATTCCGTTTCGGAATGAACAAATGAGGAATGAGGAATTAGGAATGAGGAATGATGGTTTGCATCGCTCTGCGATGCCTCTATCCAATGAAGATAGCGCTGAGCGTTTAGCGCTGAGTGTTGAGAAGAAACCAGAATTATCTGTTTCACAGCAGCAAGCCTATGAACAGCTCCTTCAAAAAGACAAAGCACTCCTTTTTGGTGTGACAGGAGCAGGAAAGACTGAAATCTTTATAGCCCTTATGGCAAAAATGCTTGAAGAGGGCAAAACAACCATCTTTTTGATGCCGGAGATCTCGCTTACACCGCAGATGGAGAAGCGTTTGCGTGCCTATTTCGGGGATGCTGTAGCGATGTGGCACTCGAAGATCACGAAGAAGAAAAAAGAGGAGATACTCCAAGGCATTGAGTCAGGCAGGGTGCGTATTATTGCCGGGGCGCGTTCGGCGCTCTTTACGCCCATGCGTGATGTGGAGCTCATTATTGTTGATGAAGAGCATGATGACAGCTACAAAGCGCAGACCAGACCGCGATACCATGCCAGAGATGTGGCAGTGCTCATGGGGAAGAAGCTTGGAGCCAAAGTGGTGCTTGCCTCAGCAACCCCCTCGGCAACGAGCTACCATAAGTACGATGTGGTACGACTCCCCAAACCCTATGTGCAGACCCGAAAACACTACCGCTTCATATCTGGTGACGGTATCACCGCGCCCATTGTCTATGCGATCAGGGAGCATTTCGAAGAGGGGGGACAGTCACTGCTCTTTTTGCCTACACGCGGTAATTTCAAATACCTCTACTGCCAAAAGTGCGGCAAGACCCACACATGCCCCTTCTGTTCTGTAGGGATGGCACTACACCGAAAACACCGCCACCTCAAATGCCACTACTGCAACTACACAGAAGCCATCCGTGAAAGCTGTACAGAGTGTGGGCATGCTCCGCTTACGAGTGAACGCATCGGTACGCAGGAGGCTATAGAGATCATTGAAGAGGCGATAGAGGGCATCAAGATAGAGCAGTTTGATCGTGACAGCATTACCACAGCAAACAAACTGGTTAAAGCGCTGAAGCGTTTTGAAAGTGGAGAGAGTCATCTGCTGCTGGGCACACAGATGCTAAGCAAAGGGCATGACTATCCCAATATTACGCTCAGTGTCATTATGGGGCTCGACCACATCATGGGGATGGCAGACTACCGCTCCCGTGAGCGTGCGATGAGCCTGCTTTTTCAGATCGCCGGGCGAAGCGGACGTGCCAAAGAGGCAGAGGTACTTGTGCAGACGGCTGACCCCTCACAGTATGAGGCGTATCTGGGAGACTATGAAGCGTTTCTCAAAGATGAACTGCTCTTTTTGCAGATCGCAGACTATCCGCCGTTTGTCTCGTTGGCACGTATCCTTATCGCACACAAAGAGGAAGTGAAAGCTGCCAAAATAACAATGGATACGGTGACAAAGCTCAAAGCTTACGAAGCCATAGAGATCGTCGGACACGGCAAAGCTCCTATCGAGCGCATAGCCAATAAGTACCGCTTCCAGATACTGCTGCGTGCTAAAAATAGAGTGCCCCTGCTTAAAGCACTGCATGCGGTTGACTGTAGAGAGGTGGAGATTGATATGGATCCGGTAGAGTTCAGCTAGCTGAACCTTGAGTGAAGAATTAAGAGTGAAGAGTGAAGAGTTGTGGTATGCTTTTCATTCTGAAAAGCTTTTATTTTTTTGGGGTTGTTTGTGAGTATTCTTGCTGAAAAAAGTTATGCTTTTGCGATTCGTACAGTCAAATGCAGCGAGTATTTGCAAAAAGAGAAAAAAGAGTATATTATGAGCAAACAGTTGTTGCGTTCAGGCACATCTGTAGGAGCTATGATTGCTGAAAGTAAATATGCCCAATCAAAAGCAGATTTTATTAACAAGCTTTCTGTCTCACTTAAAGAAGCAAACGAAACAAAATATTGGCTAAGACTTCTAAAAGATTGTAACTATTTAGAAGAAGCATTGGCAAAGAGCCTTATAGGCGATATCGATAGCATTATCAAAATGCTTTCATCAAGTATCAAAACATCAAAAGAGAGCATATAATGAATATACTAATAAAAGTTTTGCGAAGCAAAACATACCATAACTCTTCACTCTTCACTCTTCACTCTTCACTAAACGAGGTATCGCGATGAAAGCGCGTTTCCCTACGAAGAAGATTTACGTTGGCAACGTAGCCGTAGGCGGCGATGCACCGATCTCGGTGCAGTCGATGACCTACTCCGATACGCGTGATGTGGCGGCAACGGTAGAGCAGATCAACCGGCTTCACTTTGCGGGTGCGGATATGGTGCGTGTGGCAGTCCCTGAGATGGAGGATGCCTTGGCACTGGAGGCGATCAAAGAGCAGATATCGCTGCCGCTTATTGCCGATATACACTTCAACTACAAGTTGGCACTTGAAGCTGCCAAATGGGTGGACTGTATCCGGTTCAATCCGGGGAATATTGGAGAGAAAGGGCGTATCAAAGAGATCGTCAAAGCGTGTCAGGAGCGTAACCTGCCTATCCGTGTCGGGGTCAATGCAGGAAGTCTTGAGAAGGAGTTTGAAGACCGCTACGGTGCGACTGCAGAAGGGATGGTGGCAAGTGCGGAGTATAACATCAAGTTTCTTGAAGATCTTGGATTTACTGACATCAAAGTTTCTCTCAAGGCATCCGATGTAGACAGAACAGTTGAAGCTTACCGGATGCTGCGTCCCAAAAACAACTATCCGTTCCATCTGGGTGTGACGGAGGCGGGTACGGTCTTCCATGCGACGGTCAAGTCTGCCATCGGGCTTGGGACACTACTGCTTGAGGGCATTGGTGATACGATGCGAGTCTCCATTACCGGAGAGCTTGAAGAGGAGATCCGAGTTGGCAAAGCGATCCTCAAAGACAGCGGCCGTGTGCAGGAGGGGCTCAATATCATCTCCTGTCCTACCTGTGGACGCATTGAAGCCGATCTGGTTTCAGCAGTTGCAGAAGTGGAGCGCAGAACAGCACACATCAAAACCCCTATGGATGTGAGTGTCATGGGGTGCGTGGTCAACGCCATCGGTGAAGCCAAACATGCCGATGTTGCCATCGCCTACGGCAAGGGTGCCGGACTGATCATGGTAAAAGGGGAGGTTGTTGCACGCTTGAGTGAGGAGGAGTTGGTGGATCGGTTTGTAGAAGAGGTGGAACGTTTTGCGGAGCAAAACAGTTAAGTGAAGAGTTAAGAATTAAGAGTGAAGAATTCTGGTATGCTTTTCTATCGAAAAGCTTTTGTTGTTGGAGGGTAATGGATGAATTTGGCATATAATAAAACAGAGGCATTGCAAAGCAATGCAAACCGACACTCTTCACTAAAAACTCCAAAGGAGTTTTAATATGGAAAACATGTACAACCTCAACATCGAACGTGCTGTACTCTCAGCGATCATCTTCGATCCGGAGATCTATGAGGAGATCGCAGCAAAGCTCAATCCGCATGACTTCTATCTGCCGTTTCATCAGTATGTTTTTACGGCGATGGAGGAGCTTATCCGCGAGGAGAAGCCGATTGATGAGGAGTTTCTCAAATCCAAGCTGCTAAGTATGGGCAAGTTCGATGAGGTGGCGATGCTGGAACTGCTCTCTGCAAACCCTATCTCCAATACAGCTGCCTATCTTGCCGAGATCAAAGCCAAGTCTGCCAAACGAGCACTTGCGACACTTGCAACAGAGATCAAGAAGGTAACCATTGAAGATGATCTGCCTGCTGAAGATGTGATGAATCTTGTTGAGAAGAAACTCTATGAGATCACGCAGAACAATGTCAATGAGGATTTCCGTGACTCCAAAGAGATCACCCTCTCGATGCTTGATGAGATCAACCGTCTTAAAGCACTTGGCAACTCGAAACTGATAGGGGTCGATACCGGCTTTAAAAACCTCAATGAAAAGACTTCAGGGTTTGGTAAAGGGGATCTGGTCATCATCGCTGCACGGCCGGCGATGGGGAAATGTCTTGGCAAAGGGACAAAGGTCGTGATGTATGATGGTACACTCAAAAAGGTGGAAGATGTGAAGGTGGGAGACCTTCTGATGGGTGATGACTCTACACCGCGAAAGGTACTTTCACTCGCACGGGGGCGTGAGGAGATGTACTGGGTACGGCAGAACAAAGGTATCGACTACCGGGTCAACAAATCGCATATACTTTCACTAAAACGTTCACGCAACGAAGGCAAACACAAGCACGGTGATCTGCTCAATATAGAGGTCTCCGAATACATTACAAAGAGTGAGAAGTTCAAATCGAACTACAAAGGGTATAAAGTCGCAGTTGAATTTGAGGGAAAACCGCTGGAGATTGAACCCTATTTTCTTGGTCTGTGGCTTGGAGACGGAAGAAGCAGTGATGTAAGGATCGCGACAGAAGATCCGGAAATCGTAGCCTATTTGCAAGAGTATGCGTTTGAGCTTGACAAAAAGCTTCACCGGTATGCTGTAGATGGCAAATGTACTATGTATGGCATTACCAATATACAAAAAGAGGGAGCTCTGAAAGATTTGAGTGACTCTCTGCAAGGAAAGCTAAGAGCGCTTGGTGTGTTGGACAATAAACATATCCCACATCACTACATTGCAAACAGCAGAGAAAAGAGACTTCAACTTTTAGCCGGGCTGATCGACAGCGACGGATACTATGATGACCGCTATCATGTCTTTGAGATCGTACAAAAATCAAAAACGCTTGCAGAGCAGATCAAGTATCTTGCGGATACACTTGGATTCAGGGTTTCGCTGAAAAAGAAAAAAGCGACCATTCGAAGCATAGGGTATGAGAGTGATGTATACCGCGTGCGTATCGTTGGTGAACTTGATGCCATTCCTACCCGCATTAAGCGTAAACAGGCACGACCGCTTGCTTCGAGACGTGATCATACCCATACAGGCATAAAGGTAGAGTTTGACAAAGTAGATGACTATTACGGTTTTGTGCTTGATGGAAACCATCTCTTTCTGCTTGAGGATATGACCGTAACACATAACACAGCATTTGTACTTAATATGGCACTCAAAGCGATCGAACGTAACGAAGGGGTTGCGTTTTTCTCACTGGAGATGCCTGCAGAGCAGCTGATGCTCAGACTTCTCTCTGCCAAGACTTCTATCCCGTTGCAGCAGTTGCGTGTGGGGGATCTGACCGATGAACAGTGGGGGCATCTCTCTACCGCGACTGATGAACTTTCGCATAAAAAGCTCTTTGTCGATGATGGAGGATATGCGACAATACACCATGTGCGCAGCAAACTTCGCAAGCTTAAAACACAGCATCCGGAGATTAGTATCGCTATCATTGACTATCTGCAATTGATGAGCGGCGAGGGGCGGGAAGGCAGGCAACAGGAGGTCTCGGAGATCTCCAGAGGCCTCAAGCAGCTTGCCCGTGAACTGCAGATCCCTATTGTGGCACTTTCTCAGCTAAACCGTTCACTTGAAGCAAGAGAGAACAAGCGTCCTATGCTCTCTGATCTTCGTGAATCGGGTGCGATCGAGCAGGATGCCGATATTATCCTCTTTGTCTACCGTGATGATGTCTATCGAGAATCACAAATTAAAGAGAAAATTGAAAAATATAAGGCTGAAGGTAATGCGGATAAGGTTAGGGAGTACGAGAATGCCTACAATGAGCTGAAGAGAAAAGCAGATGAACCGACTGAGCTTATCATTGGAAAGCAGCGTAACGGTCCAACAGGCACAGTCGACCTGATCTTTCACAAAAAGTTCACGCGTTTTGTTGATGCAAGTCATTCACCGGCATTTGAAGTGGTGTATGAAGAGAGTGATGTCCCTGCCAATACCGGTAATATTGAACTGCCTCCGATATAGTAAAGGTTTTTTACAGGAACGAAGGTGGAAAAACCGGCACTCTTTGAAACCCGTCGGGAGTTTATCTATTTTATCCTCATTGCAGGTGTATTACTGATGCTGCATCTTGGTTGGCACTACAAAGAGTACCGTGATTTTACCGCAAAGCCTTTTTTCTTTACCCATGCGAAGGTACTCTCCTCGTACCAAAAGCAAAAATATCATAAAAATTATCAGGTACTCAAACTCCGCACCGATGAGGGGTGGCAGTTCTATACCACTACACATAGAAAAAAATCGTTGCAGAATAAGCATATACGTATTGAGATTTTCCCTGATGAGAGAATCGGGTTTTGGGATTTTCTGGGTACTTTCTATGCCAAAAGCCGTATCCGGCAGGTGGATGATATACCAGGTACCCCACAGACAAAGCTTGGAGATGCCGTGCGTGCACAGCACCATGATCCAGTGCTTCAGGCACTCTACAAAGCACTTTTCTTTGCCGACCCTATCCCTAAGGAACTTAGAAAAAAAGTGTCGCTGCTTGGTGTCAGCCATCTGATCGCATTGAGCGGATTTCATCTTGGTATTTTGTGGTTTCTTGTCTATGAGGGGCTGCTGATGCTTTATCGTCCGTTGCAGCAGCGCTTCTTCCCTTATCGTTTTGCGCTGATGGATGTGGGGTTGGTGACATTGGCAATTTTGGGTATTTATCTTTACATAACCGGTATGCCTCCGTCACTGCTGCGTGCCTATGCTATGGTTACAACAGGGTGGCTGGTACTACTGTTTGGGGTGGAACTGGTCAGCTTCTATTTTCTTGCCGCGGTATTGACGCTGCTTGTTGTCATTTTCCCTGCACTACTTGTCTCTCTTGGATTCTGGTTCTCTGCAGCAGGGGTCTTTTACATCTTTTTGCTGCTGCACTACACCAAAGCGATTCCCGCATGGGCAATTACTCTCTTGGTTATCCCTGTTGGTATCTTTGTATTGATGCTGCCGGTAGTACATATGGTATTTCCTGTTACGGCAACAAGCCAACTGCTCTCTCCACTCTTGTCACTGCTGTTTATCCCTTTCTACCCTGCTGCCATGCTGTTGCACCTGATCGGTGCAGGAGAGCTCTTTGACACCGCTTTACAACATCTGTTGACATGGGGAACATCGGCTACAAACCATCAACTGCCGGTATGGGCAGGGGCAATCTATCTACTGCTTTCGTTTGCTGCGATACGGTACAAATATGCATTTTACCTGCTACTCTTGTTAGCTTTCGGGTATGGCATTTACATTTTTGTCAACGTATGACATACATCTTGACACACTATGTTATTTCAATTAAAATTTCTAATTTCTAATTTCTAATTTCTAAATTTGTTCTATCTCCTCATCCTTGTCAAGCAGGTAACAAAACCGAAGACCGTGCAGGAATATTGCCCATGAGATGTAGATCCAGAGCAGGAAAAAGAGTACGGTGCTGATGCTGCCATATACAGAAGTGTAGGTTTTATTGTGGATCACATAAAAAACAAATCCGCTTTTACTCAGGTACCAGATAAGTGAGGCGATAAAAGAGCTTGTCAGTGCCGCTTTGGGATTGATATGTGTATTTGCAGAGAGTTGATAGGCAATGTAAAATGCTCCCCATACGATCAGATAGGGAAGCAGTGCATAGAGGTGAATACTGCTGGTGATTGTATGTTTGTCAAGGTATTCTTGAAGTGAGGAAGAGAGAAAAAGTGAAGATCCAATCATAAGTGGCATCAAAACAACAAGCAATAGATAAATCTTGATACTTTTGAGAATACCTCTGCTTGGCAGTTCGAAGATGTCGTTAACAATGTAGTCGTAGTTCTTAAAGAACATGATCGCAGCGAAGATGACATAAAATGCCCCGACAATACCCAGTTTATCTGAGTTGGCAATAAAGGTATTGATGCTTGCCATGATCTCTTTGGACTGTGTAGGCATGAGATTCGCAAAGATGAGTGCCTGCACCTTGTCGTACACATTATGAAACATTGGAAGGGTAGTAAAAAAGTAAAGAAAGATGACAAGCAGTGGAATCATGGCGAAGATCGTACTCCAGCTCAAACTTGAAGCGTAATGCCCCAGTCGCTCATCGAGCAGTTCTTTAAAAAAGTCCCGCAGAAAAATATAATACTCTCTAAGAAGTGCCCGCTGTCTCATCTTGCTCCATAACGTATCTTGTTCCCATCGGGGACGATGGAAACGTACTTTCACTCTTAAACGGCATACAACGTATCTTTGACATAATAATGCGTGTATGCATTCCCACGCAAAGCATGGGAACGAGTAAACTTTTAACTTTTAACTTTTAATTTCTAATTTTTAATTCTTTCACAGTCCCATCTTCCCCGGATTGAGAATCCCGTTGGGGTCGAAAGCCTTTTTGATGTCCTTAAAGAGCTGCAGCTCTGCATCGTTGAAGGCGATGTTCATAAAGGGTGCTTTGGAGGTACCGATGCCGTGTTCACCGCTGAGTGTTCCACCCATCTCTACAACCATTTCAAAGATCTCCTCAATCGCCTCATGCCCTGCTTCAAGCTGCTTTTCGTCACTGCCGTCAACCATGACGTTGACATGGATGTTCCCATCTCCCGCATGCCCGAAGCAGGGGACTTTGAAGCCATACTTCTCACCGATAGCGTAGATGTTCTTCAGTGCCTCAGGCAGCATGCTTCGGGGGACGGAGATATCTTCATTGAGCTTTTTGCTGCCGTAAATGGTGATGGATGGAGAGGCGTTTCGTCTAGCAAACCAGAGCTTGTCTCGCTCCTCATCTGTATCGGCAATGACAAAATCCTGCGCCCCGTTTGCTTTGAAAGAGCTGTTGAGGATATCGAGCTGAAAGTCAACCTCTTCGATGACATTGCCATCCACATCACCAATAAGCAGAGCACCGGCATCTTCTGGAAGCTGTACTCCCAGCTTCTTTTTGAGTGCCTGCACGACAAGCGCGTCCATGAATTCCATGGCAACGGGGTTGGCTCCACCTGCAAGCGATTTGAATACAGCATTCATGGCATCTTCAACAGAGGGAAAGATACCCATATAAGCTTTGCGGAATTTCGGTTTTGGCAGCAGTTTGACAGTGATTTCGGTAATGACTGCCAGCGTTCCCTCTGAAGCGGTCAGGATACCTGCGATATTATAGCCGGCCACATCCTTGATGGTACGTTTGCCTGCACGGATGATATCGCCGTTGGCACGCACAGCACGCAGTGCCATGACGTAGTCTTTGGTGATACCGTATTTTGCTGCACGCATGCCGCCGGCATTTTCACTGACATTGCCGCCGATAGTGGAGTACTCTTCGCTGGCAGGATCAGGTGGATAGAAGAGTCCTACCTCTTCGACCGCTTTTTGCAGATCCATATTGATCACACCGGGTTGTACGACAGCCACCATATTTTCCATATCGATCTCGAGGATCTTGTTCATATGTTTTTCCATCGCCAGTGTAATGCCGCCGTTTTTTGGCAAGGCGCCACCGGTAAAGCCGCTGCCTGCACCGCGTGGGGTGATGACAATGCCGTGGTGGTTGCAGTAGACCAAAATACGGCTGACATCCTCTTCATGGCGAGGGAACACAACCGCTTCAGGCTCATAGCGTGTACGTGTCGCATCATAGCTGTAGGCGATCATATGTGCTTTGTCGCTGTAGACATTCTCTTTGCCGACAATATCTTCAAGCGCTTTGATATGTTGTTGTTCTAACACTATAGTCTCTCCATCGTTTGGTAATAGTCGCCCTCTCCGCTCTTGGAAAAGATACCAGTTTTAAAAGAGTCAAACCGCATAAAGAAAGGGTATTGTGCTTTTTTAGGTGCACCTTTGAAGGTACGTTTTGCAATGATCTTCCCGGAAAGCGGATCAAGCAGGACAGCACTGTTTTTCCTAATGATGTAGATCAGTCCTACCTGGTACTCTTTGGCGAACTTAGCGAGGTTCTCACGGGTTGGGTAGGCATCTCCCTCCTTGGAAAGGAACATCGCAAAAAGATCAGGATGTATCCAGTGTTTTGCAGTATGTTGTGTGATGTGGGCATAAGTATCTGCATCAGGAGCTAGAAGCAATACAGTATCATAGAGATAGCCGCCAATGACCTTGTCTCCTTTGGATACAGGTGTTTTGATACTTGGCAGTTCATCATGGTGAATGATCTCTTTTGCAACAAGCTTGCTTTTACCGTCTGCTGCTGTCTGTTCGATATAGCCTGTGATAGCTTCAAGTTGATTTCCGAAATTATGGATAACAATGCCGCTCATACCATTGACAGGAAACGGTTTGCTCAACTTTATCTCCTTGCCATCAGCATAGGATACACTCCTTGTGACAGAAGAGGGAAAAAAATTTGCAAAGAGACTGGAAGTCAACAATGATAGTAAAAGCGATATGGTCAGAGCAATGCGCTGCATGGCGATCCTTTTGAGTATATATATGATAGTGTTTTGATTATACAAACAAAAGGTTGAAAGTTCAATGAGGAGACGAAAGGCGATTAATGTATTTCCGATATAATATTGTCTATTTTCAGAATAGAAAGCAGGCAAAGGTATATGCGAATCGTTTTATGGGTTTTGGTCTTTATAACATGGTCATTCGGTATGCAGGTACACTATCTGCAATGGAAGAAAGGAATGACCTTTTCAGATTATATGCAGGAGCGGAATATCCCGGTCTCACTCCTCCATAGTATCTCAAAAGAAGACCAGAAATTCCTGCTTGAGATTCGTAATGACTACCGCTATTATGAGCTTGTCGATGAAGATGGTACACTGGAACAGAGTTTGATTCCTATCAGTAAAGAGATGCAGCTTCATATCTTCCGAAAAAAGGGTAGTCACGATTACGGATTTGATATTATCCCCATACATTATTCTAACAAAGCATATTTTGGCAAATTGACGATTGTATCGAATCCATATAGCGATGCAGTAGATACAACCGGGTATCCTCTAGTAGCAAAACGCCTCAGTATGGCGCTTAAAGGTGTTGTCGATACGGGTAAGCTACACCAAGGAGATGAGATTGATTTTCTGTATACACAGCGTACGCGGCTCGGAGTTCCCTATACACCTCCTTTGATCAAAGTGATACGGCTGGATTCAGGGAAACATGAAAAATTCATATATGTAGATGAAGACGGCTATGGATATGATGAATTGGGAAAACAAGTTGCCTATACCGTTACGGGTAAAAAGAAAGTGGTCTATACCAGACGGGTAAAAGGACATAAAAAAGGCAGTCGCTTCGGCATGCCGCTGCGTCATATCAGGATCACGTCAAGTTTTTCCTATAGACGCTGGCATCCCATCTTGCACCGCTACCGTCCTCACCACGGTACCGATTTTGGAGCAAGACGCGGTACACCGCTTTTGGCAGTTAATGACGGGAAAGTGGTCTATGCGGGATGGATGCATGGATATGGTCGTGTGGTCAAGATAAAGCATGCGGGTGGATATGTATCACTCTATGCCCATCAAAGCCGTATACGGGTTAAACGTGGGCAGTATGTTAGAAAAGGGCAGATTATCGGATATGTAGGCAGTTCGGGTCGCAGTACCGGACCGCATCTGCACTTTGGATTAATGAAGAACGGCCGTTGGATAGATCCGATGAAGGTGCTTCGCAAAAAATCGGTCGGTGGTACTTTTGTACTGAAAAAGTTTACCAAATATGAAACGGTCAAAACAACCAAATATCGAAAAGTGGAGATCAAAGGGGCAGAGGAGAACAAAAAAAGGCTGGAAGCCTATCTGATCGACAATGCTCCATCCTATATCTGGAAGAAAGAACGCTTTGAAGGGCGTTTGAAAGATGAAGAGGTACTTGAAGATGATGAGTGAGATTCGTGATTTCAGACTGGAGCCGCTTAATACCCCTCACTTTGTGCAGACGGCACTGGCACGATACAGTCAGGACGGGGTAGAGAAGACATGGGAAGTTGTCGAGGCGCATGACAGTGTTGCCATTCTTATTTACCATATAGAGAAAGAGGTATTTGTACTGGTAAAGCAGTTCCGTCCCGCTGTCTATCTCAATGATGGGCAGGGTGAGACGGTGGAGCTTTGTGCTGGGATTGTGGACAAGGATTTGCCACTGGTACAGATTGCCGTTGAGGAGATAGAGGAGGAGTGCGGTTACAGTGTCCCGTTGGAGGCGATAGAACGTGTTACGGCATTCCACACCTCAGTAGGATTTGCCGGAAGCCGTCAGACGCTCTACTATGCAGAGGTGGATGAAACGATGCATGTGAGTGATGGCGGAGGCATTGAGGGAGAGCAGATTGAGGTGATAGAGCTTCCTGTCGGCGAGCTTGAACGTTTCATTTTCGATGAGAGCATTGCTAAAACACCGGGGTTGATGTTTGCGTTTTTGTGGTGGAAGGAAAAAAACGCTTTGCGTTTTTTAGTGAAGAGTGAATAACGAATAGTGAATAGTTTCGGTAAGCATTGCGGTGCAATGCTTTTATAAAAAAAGACTTGACAACAGTGAAAAACTGTGTCAAAATCCTCAATCCTCAATCCTCAATCCTCAATCCTCAATCCTCAATCCTCTTCCTTCGCCTGTGTATAGGCTGCGTAGTAAGTACTGCCGTCAGCAAAGGTGTTAACTGTCAGTTTGGAGAAGTTCTCCAGATACTCCCAAAATGCTTTAATCAATGCAATATCGACGTGTTGTGCTTTGTCTGCCAGTGCCTCACGCATGGTGCCAAGCCATTCTATACGGTTGTTTTCGTTGATTGAGAAGTCATCATGCACACGGATCATATATTCGTTCAGGTTCATTCCTTTTGCTTCATCTTCATAGACTTTCGGACCGCCGCAGATTTGGATGAAAAATTTGCTGTTTTTCTCTTTGACCTTTTCAAACTCCTCTTCATCCTGAGGGAAGAAATGGGCAATTTTACTCTCATAGATTTTGTCATAGAAGTCGTACATCAGCTCTTTCATCCCCTCTTCACCGCCAATAGCCTCAAAGAAGGCTTTGGGAGGGTTTTTAAAGTGAACGGTTTGCCCCTTCTCAACAGGAGTCAGCGGTAGCGACATAATCTCTCTGGGTGTTGCCATAAGGTACCTTTATGTTGTATGTTTGAGTGGATTATAATCTATATAACTTAGAGTATGTTTTTGTAGAGTAGTGTATCATATTTTTCGTTTGGTACATCGGTGTTGTCAGGGGACAACACCCTACATATCACAGAAGCGTTTTTGAAGACAATCGTAAGATTCAATACGTCTGTCACGTAGGAACGGCCAGATTTTGCGTATCTCTTCTCCTGCTTGTATGTCAAGCTCCAGCTCGATGACCTCTTCACTCTCCTGTGAGCCCTCTGCAAGCAGTTCACCTTGAGGACCGAAAGCAAAACTGCTACCCCAGAACTGTATGCCCTCCAGTACACCGGAAGGGTCTTTTTCAATTCCTACACGGTTAACTGTCAGTACCGGAACACCGTTGGCAACGGCATGCCCGCGCTGTACAGCGATCCATGCTTCGCGCATTTTGCGTTTCTCTTCGGGGGTATTCTCTTTTTCGCACAGTTCATCGTAGCGCTCTTTGGGGCATACAAGGTAGCCGATGGCGGTGGGGTAGATGAGTACCTGTGCTCCTTTGAGTGCCATGATGCGTGCCGCTTCGGGGTACCACTGATCCCAGCAGACCAGTACACCGAGTCTGCCCACACTTGTATCGATGGGTTCAAAGCCCATGTCTCCGGGGCTAAAGTAGAACTTTTCGTAGTACCCCGGATCGTCAGGGATGTGCATCTTGCGGTATTTGCCTGCAATCTTGCCGTGGTCGAAGACATAGGCGGTGTTGTGGTAGATGCCTGCTGTGCGTTTTTCAAAGAGGGAAGCAACCAGTACGATTTGCCTCTCTTTGCTGACTTGCTGCCAGAAAGCAATATCTTCTTCATAGTTTTCGGCATAGTCGAAAAATTTTGTCTCTTCACTCTGACAGAAATATTCACTCTGGTGGAGCTCCTGCAAGATGACAAGTTTGGCATCGGTCTGTGCGATCATCTCAAGCGTACGGGAAATGGTTGCCTTTTTGCTGCCGTGGTAACGCTGTTGTATCAGTGCGGTTTTCATTGTTGACTCCTAAAAAGGTATCTGCATTGTAGAGCAGTGCAGGCTGCCGCCCTCTTCGATGAGTTTGAGGCAGTTGACGGGAATGATCTCCCTGTCAGGAAAGAGCTCTTTGAAGATCTCACCTGCTTTTGCATCGTTGGTTTTGTCACCATAGGTGGGGTAGACCACTGCACCGTTGCTGATGAGAAAGTTGGCATAGGTTGCCGGAAGACGGTTGCCTTCTTTGTCAAACTTGGCTTCACACATTGGCAGTGCAATAAGCTTATAAGGCTTTCCATCGATAGTACAGAATGTGTGCAGTTGCTCCTCCATTGCCTTGAGTGCTTCATAGTGCTCATCACTGCTGTCATCACACTTGACATAGACAATGGTCTCTTTGTTGACAAAACGTGCCAGTGTGTCAATATGGCTGTCGGTATCGTCTCCTGCCAGATAGCCGTAGTCAAGCCACAGAACACGATTGGCACCGAGGTACTCTGTCAATTTCTTCTCAACTTCATCTTTTGTCAACCCTCCGTTGCGGTTGGGGTTGCACAGACACTGTGAGGTTGTCAAGATGGTACCCTCTCCGTCACTCTCAATCGAGCCGCCTTCAAGCACGAAATCGATCTGCTCAAGCGGTGTGGTACCCATGTAGCCTTTCTTGTGGAGTGCCTGATTGACACTGTTGTCAAGAGCAGCTTCAAACTTTCCGCCCCAGCCGTCAAAGGTGAAGTCAAGCAGTTTTTTTTCACCATCTTCCTCGATAGTGATATAACCGTAGTCACGTATCCATGTATCGTCGGTGGGAAGCTCGATGAAGATCATGTTGAATGTCGAGCAGAACATGGAACTTATTTTTTGCTTGTCTTTACAGATAATGTAAACAGGCTCTTTGTAGGCGACTGCCTGTGCGATACGGATAAAGGGTGAGAGGGCTTCGTTGAGTGACTTGGGGTTGTCCGGGTCATACCAGTCGGTCTCTTCATGCGGGAAGCTCATCAGCACACAGCGCTGCTTCTCCCACTCGGCGGGGAGTCTTCTCATAGGGAGTCCTCCCTATGAGAAAGTGAATAGTGAATAGTGAATAGTGAATAGTGTTGGAAGGCATTGCTTTGCAATGCTTCTATTTTAGAATAAGTCATACATTATTCCTTATACAAATAAAAGCTTTTCGTTCGAAAAGCATACCATAACTATTCACTATTCATTATTAACTATTCACTTGCAGCTGTGCTGCACTAGTCTAGATCACACTTTTCGTTAGGGCGACCGTCGCGGTCTTCTTTGATGACACCGATGAGTACTTTGAGCAGATAGAGTACAAAGCCGGCTGTGAGTGTCATTCCTACAATTTTGATGATGGTAACCGTATCCACACCGACCCTTTTAACTTTTAATTTTTAATTTTTAACTATAATACCGCTATGGCAAAAATAATCATCAGCAAAGCAAATTTCTATCACAATCTTAACCAAATCGCACTGAAGACCGGCTCAAAAGAGAAGGTGGCTATTGTCCTTAAAGACAACGCCTACGGGCACGGTCTTGAGCTGATGGCTCGTCTTGCCTCCGAGTTCGGTTTGACGGAAGCGGTGGTGCGTAACCAGCCTGAAGCGGAGTCGATCAGGCACTATTTCACACAGATCCTGGTCCTTGGCGACAAGGCAGTTGCCGATGAACAGTGCAGCTACACACTCAATTCACTGTATGACATCGAAGTAGCACAGACGGGTGCACGGGTCGAGCTGAAGGTCGATACGGGAATGCACAGAAACGGCATCGCTATGGATGAACTGGATGAGGCATTGGAGAGGATCGATCAAAAAGGGCTTGAGCTTTTTGGTGTGATGACCCACTTCCGTTCGGCAGACGAGATGGGTTCGGAACTCTTCTGGCAGCGCAAGCGGTTTGAGAAGGTAAAAGAAAAGGTCAGGTCCGCCGGCTTTACCAAGGTACGCTTCCACTCCCACAACTCTGCGGCGATTCTGCGTGCAAACAGCTTCGAAGAGGATCTTGTGCGTGTCGGCATCGCTGCCTACGGCTACAATGAATTACCCGAAGCCTTTGAGACCGTTCCTCTGAAACCTGTTATGAAACTGACAGCCTCCAGAGTCGCGACACGCAAACTCAAAAAGGGTGAACGGGTAGGGTATGGCGGTGACTTCACTGCACCTCATGCGATGACTGTCTCCACCTATGACCTTGGTTATGGTGACGGCTGGTGTCGCGGCAATACCTTTGCCCCTTTTGTGACAGCAGAAAGCCTGCCTATCCTTGGACGGGTATCGATGGATTTCATCTCGCTTGAGAGTGAAAAAGACGAGATCGTTGTGTTTAATGATGCACAGGATGCTGCCAGACAGTTGGGTACTATTTCGTATGAAGTGATGACAGCGTTGTCAAAAGATATTGAGAGAGTTGTGGTATAGATTTGGGAACCGGGTTCAATTCCCACTAATGACCTTTACTTAAAGAGCTGGGAGTGTGTCCCCAGCCTCAAGAGTTCCAAAGTATTCTCTTCTATCCTGTAAACCACAAGAAGATCTCCGCTGATATGAAACTCTCTTGTATCTTTATAGTTTCCCGCAAGATCGTGATCTTTTGCTTCGGCAGGCAGCTCCTCTTGATTTAGTAGCAAAGAGATATACATAAAAAGCTTTGCCGTATTGGTTGGGTTGAGTTGGGCTTTTTTGAGATCTTTTGTGAATACTTTATGTATGGCAATATCAAGCACCGACTTCCTTTTTGAGTTCGTCAAGCGATACTTTGGTCATGTTTTTGCCCTCTCTCGCTTCCTTGATCACCTGTGCGGTCTCATCATTGGGTATTCTGATTTGAAAGGGGATGCCCTTTTCCATGACAGCCTGAGCAAGAAAAATATTGAAAGCGTCACTGAGTCCCATGCCGTACTGCTTAAAGATCTCCTGGGCTTTCTTTTTCATTTCGGTATCAAGATAGACATTGGTTCTGGTTTTATTATTGGCTGTTGCAGTCATACCGATCCTTTATGTTGACATAGTTCCATTATAACACACAATGTGTGTTTTGTCAATTTCTATATAGTTCCCTAAAATCGAAATAGAAAAAATGTAAATAAGCGGGAGTGTCGTAAAATACGAAGAAACCAGAGAAAAAAGTGCACTTGATTCTTTCACCCATCGGGTGCACTCTTTCCCCAAGGAGTGAAAGT
>JALWTA010000028.1 GCA_027082955.1 Sulfurovum sp.
TGTGATTCTTGTTAGAAAAAATTTAAATCCAACACATTTTCCTTGTTGTTTCGAGGATTTTTTGTGTCAAGTGACGGGTTTCTCCTGAAAATGTGTCGGTTGGAAATCTCTATTTCGAGATTTGGGGATTTTGGGCGAAGAGAAGCCAGTTGAGACTAATGCGGTTTTGATGGCAAAAGTGGGCAAGTGCTTCGTAGGGAATTTTGTTGCGTCGTTTGATCACAGCGAAATATTGCGGGTCAAGTCCCAGAGCCAGTGCTATGTCCCGGTCTTTTATTTTGGGTTGCTGTGTCTGTTGTGTGAGTATAAGCCGTACCCGCTGCATGACATCATGAAAAACTATCATGGCACTCCTTTATGGTAAGAATGCCGTATCATAGCATGCCTTTGGCAGCTATGGGTATTTAGATGTCATATTGACAGATTTTACATCGTTTCCGAGTCTATCTCGATGACAGTATGGACATTACCTCTTGGGTTGAAGTCTGCCGTGAGCTTCATGGATTTTGGTTTGAGTTTGCTGTAGAGGGTATCAAATATCTCATTTGCCGAATTTTCATGTGAAATATAGCGGAACATAAAGGAGTTGATATAGAGTTTGAGTGCTTTGAGTTCAATGACGGTTTTGTCTGGTACATAGCTGAGGGTTAGCTTTGCAAAATCAGGGTAGCCTGACCTTGGGCACAGGCACATAAATTCTGGAAGTTCAATGTTGATGGTGTAGTTTTTCTCGTGTTCATTGGGCCAAAAGTTCTCTTCAGCATGAATGTCAAATTCGCGTATCTCTTTTTCTCCGTATTTCATCATAATCCTTTAGTTGTATTTTTGAATGAGCACATCTTCCTTCAGTGCTTTAGCAATGCCAAATCCTTGCAGGTAATGGATGCCCATTTTGGTGAGCTTCGCTTTTTGTTCGGGTTTATCTACCCACTTCGCTACGGTAATGATGTTAAGTTCATTTGCCATCTGTACAAGTGAACGCAGCATGGCTTCGGTTTTGCTGTCATTCAGTTTGGTAACGTAGTCTCTGTCAAACTGTACAATATCAAAATGGAAATGTTTCATATACTCCATGGAGGCATTGGAGGAGCCAAAATTGTCTATGGCAATACGCACTCCTTTGGCGCGGAATCGTTTAAGTGTTTCCAGATAGCCGCTGAGGTCATGGTGTGTTTTGCGTTCATACAGCTCTATAATGATGCGGGAAGGGTCGAGTTTACTTTCATCGAGGAGTTTGAAGAATTGTTCTTGAAAATGACGATCACGCAGAGAAAATGGAGAGAGATTGAATGAAAAACAGACATGATGTTCCATGAGAGGCAGCAGTTTCAAGATATATTCAAAAAGTGCGATATCATAAGTACGTCCCTCTCCCAGACGATTGATGATGGGGAGAAAGACTTTTGGAAGAATCTCACCTATTGTGTCCGAGCGAAGTTTGACGGATACTTCATAAATATCGATGTTGCCTGTGCGTGTATTTTGCAGAGGTCTGAAAAGCAGGGAAAAGTGTTTTTGCTGCAGGGCTCTCAGGACTGCTGATTCTGTTTGGGAAAGGGTTTTGGAATCCTGTACCACATTGGTTCTGTGCTGCACATTAATGATATCTTTCAGTCGTACAATATCTTGCTCAAGATCATCTCCGATATTTGTAATGATCGCAAAGGCATAATCAATATCTATATCGTCTATGGTTCTGTATTTGTTTACAAACGCTTTGAATACCGATTCTATTTTCGGATTTTCGGTGTCGATGGCAATCAGAAACTCCGCACCGTATCGTCTTGCAATCAGTGCCTTTTTCATACCATTGGCGGTTAATTCGGCATCGAGCGCATGAATAATCTTGAACAGCAGGCTATCGACATTTTGTGCACTGTAGTTTTCATTGATAGTAGCAAGGTTGTTGACAACGAGCAGAGCCAATGTTTTGGGGCGGTACTCTTTGAGCTTTTGTACAAAGGCACGTTGATTGAAGCCTTGTGTGGTCTGGTCTATCAGGCTCTCTTTGACACTGAGTTCCATTAGAAAATAGATAAAGTAAACGGTAATGAAAACAAGACTGCCAAAAAGAATAGCAGTTTCAAGATCGAGCGTAAGATTTTCGTTACGAATGAAAGTACTGTAAAAAACAAGCGAAACAAGAAGCACAATAGGAACCCCGGCTCGAAGTGCGAGCTTAAATCGGCGTTCCCTCTCTTCCAGTTCAGACAGCAGCATTAGACATCCAGGTGTTTGACATCTTTGGCATGCTGTTCGATGTAGTTACGGCGCGGTTCTACCTCGTCACCCATAAAGAGGGTAAAGGTATCGCTGGCTTCATCAAGATCGGCTATCTTAACCTGCAGCAGGCTTCGGTTTTCCGGTGTCATGGTTGTCTCCCAAAGCTGCTCCGGGTTCATTTCACCAAGCCCTTTGTAGCGCTGGATATAGGCACCTTTTTTGGCATTGGCTTCAACCTCCGTAAAGAGTTCGATGAGGTCTTTGTCTTTGAACTCATCGGTAATGTGCTCTTGGATCTTTTGGTGGATATGGATCGCCTCGTTGTAGTGTGGATTGGTAAAGAGGATATCGTCGATGATCAGCTCTTCAAGTCCGTCATTGGTCTGTACGTAGTAGTGCAGTTTCTCTTCTGTGACTGTCTTGTTGAGGATGTTGTATCCCAAGTCAGTGATGTACTTTTCAAGTGTTGCAGCAAGTGTTGTGTTGTCTGTGCCCACCACATCGGGATTTTCGATCATGTAGCGCAGTACTTCAACCAGCGCGAAACGTTTTTCGATCTCTTTGAGGGTCATACGGTAGTAGGCGACCAGCTTGAAGAGATCGATCAGATCGTTGCGTCCCATGGTCTCACTCTCAATCACATCGATTCCATTTTCAATCAGGAAGTCATTGAGGGCTTTGTCATCTTTAAGATAGGTTTCGTTTTTGCCTTTTTTGTAGCGGTAGAGCGGCGGCTGTGCAAGATAGAGGTATCCTTTTTCAATGATGGGTCGCAGGAAGCGGAAGAAGAAGGTCATCAACAGGGTCTGAATGTGGCTTCCGTCAACATCGGCATCGGTCATGATGATAATCTTGTGGTAGCGCAGTTTCTCTTCATCAAATTCATCACCGATACCACATCCCAGTGCCGTGATCATGTTTTTGATCTCGTCTGATTTTAGGATCTTGTCAAGACGTGCTTTCTCGACGTTGAGGATCTTACCCTTCAGCGGCAGGATTGCCTGGAAGACACGGTCACGTCCCTGTTTTGCCGAACCACCTGCAGAGTCACCCTCGACGAGATAAATCTCTGAAATCTCCGGATCTTTGCTTTGGCAGTCTGCCAGTTTACCCGGCAGTGTACCTACACTCATGGAGTCCTTGCGTTTGACAAGGTCACGTGCACGCTTGGCGGCATCACGCCCTTTGGCAGCCAGCAGTACCTGTGCCATGATCGCTTTGGCTTCGATGGGGTTCTCTTCGAGATATTTGTTGAATTGCTCGGTAAAGAACTTCTGCACCAATGGACGCACATAGGATGAACCCAGTTTTCCTTTGGTCTGTCCTTCAAACTGCGGTTCGGGTACACGTACGGAGACGATGGCGACAAGCCCCTCTTTACAGTCATCTCCGGTGATTTTGGTGTTTTTCTCTTTGGCATTGGCATTTTTGGAGATGTAGCTGGAGAGTGAACGGGTAAGCCCTGCTCTAAAGCCTGCTTCATGCGTACCGCCTTCGGGCGTTTTGATGTTGTTGACAAAGGAGAGGGTCTTTTCGCTGTCGGAATCATTGTACATCAGTGCGATATCGATCTCAATATCATCGGCTTTGCCTTGAAAGAACTGCGCATTGGAGATGGGGTTTTTGGTGTTCATATCTTCAACAAACTGTTTGATACCCCCTTCAAAGTGGTACTTCTCTCTGGTACCGTCACGTTCATCTTTGAATTCGATGGTAATATGCGGGTTGAGGTAGCACAGCTCTCTGAAGCGCTTCATCAAAATCTCTTTTTGGAACGCTACACTCTCAGTAAATATGGAGTCATCTGGCCAGAACTCGATCTTGGTACCGGTTTTACGTGTGGTACCGGTGATCTCAAGCGGACCTTGGGGGATACCCATCTCAAAGTCCTGCTCATGGATATTGCCGTCACGGAAGATGGTCAGGTGGAGGTTTTTGGAGAGAGCGTTTACAACCGATACCCCAACCCCGTGAAGCCCTCCGGAAACCTTGTAGGTATCTTTGTCAAATTTACCACCGGCATGCAGTACCGTCAGTACAACAGTCGCCGCAGAGATCTTTTCGGTAGGGTGCTCTGCGACAGGGATTCCCCGTCCGTTATCTTCGATGATTGCTGAACCGGCTTTGGTAAGGGTGACTTTGATAGTATCACAGTGCCCTGCCATCGCTTCGTCAATGGAGTTGTCGACCACTTCGTAAACCAGATGGTGAAGCCCTTTGGTAGAGGTATCACCGATATACATTCCCGGTCTTTTTCTTACTGCTTCAAGCCCCTTGAGGACTTTGATGTTACTCGCGCCGTATTCTGCCATACTGAGACTCCGTTTTTAGGGTATAAATTGTATATATTTTATCGAAATAAACTTATAGGAAGCGTGATGTTATGGGCATTTGGGAGGAATTTGAGAAGGTTCGATGTGAAAGGGTTTATTGTATATTGATTAAGCGGATTTTATGAGATCTTTGGAAGTAAGTTTTGGAAGCGGAGGCTTTAGCCCCGTTTATGTTTTTTTTCGCCCATTCAAATTATAAGTGCAATTCACCTCTAAATTAAGCAGCTACTTCTTTAGCGAATTCTTCGAAAAACACCTCATAAGGTGTCCTGAATCCAAGTACTTTTCGTGGTCTGTGATTTAAC
>JALWTA010000029.1:0-29994 GCA_027082955.1 Sulfurovum sp.
GGTATCGAAGGATCTACAATACCCGGCATACCTTCATCACGGCAATGCTCAAGTCGGGCGCGTTGAGTGTGGTGGAGATCGCGCAGATCGTCGGACACACCAATACCAAGATGATCCTTGAAAAATACGCCCGCTATATCGAGGGGGAGCAGTTGCGTATTTCGCGCAGCTTTGACCCCTTCAAAAAGAGTGTCACCACGCGTGGTGACAATGATGGTGACATCGCTAAATAATCGTTGAGTAGTTAAAACGCTTGAAAGTTCGATTTTATGGGAGTTTGAATTGGTTGCGGGAGGAGGATTTGAACCTCCGACCTTCGGGTTATGAGCCCGACGAGCTACCAAGCTGCTCTATCCCGCGACAGTTAGAAAGAAGTTATTTTGAACCGAAGTCCAAAATGGATGGGGTAGAGGGACTCGAACCCCCGAATGACTGGACCAAAACCAGTTGCCTTACCGCTTGGCGATACCCCAATCGGATAAGCCTCACTTGCTTATGTGGACGGCATTATAGCACCAAATTACTTGCATGTCAAGGGGTTTTTGGAAAAAAATTTAAAATTTTGAAAGAAGCTCTTTTTTAGTTATGATTTTTAGATGAAAAAATATGTAAAAAGAGCACAACCTGTTGAGAGAATTATTGATATCCTCAGGCGTCTGTATGCGTTTGAACGTCTGCATGTCAATGTGATGTCAGAGCAGTACCGTGTGAACAGTCGTACGATACGAAGAGATTTGAAAAAGATCGCTGATGCGGGCATACCGCTGCTCTCCAAGAGAGGGGAGTACCGCATAGACACTTCTCAGCTTTCACGCATGAGCCGTCTGCCCTCGGCACTGCTGCATGCGTTTGCCTCCAACGCGGGGCTGAGCATCGAGTGTCTTGGCAGCGGCAGCGGGGAGGGGATACCGCTGATCTCGTTTGCCATTGCCTATAGCGGCATAGACAGGCAGATTGCCGAGTCGATCATAGAGAGCATAGAAAAGGGATGTAAGTGCCGATTTGTCTACACCAATAACCGTAGCATCACCACGACAAAAACGGTCTCTCCTGTCAAACTCTACACCGCCAAAGGTAAATGGTATCTGCTGGCAAAGGAGGATACCACTGCCCAAGTACGCTCCTTTGACTTTCTTAAGATCAGAGATTTTACCCTGCTTGCCAACACCCCTCAGGACTTGACCCCGGAGGAGATAGAAAAAGCCAACCGCCGTGCCTCGATCTGGAGCAGTGACTATGCCGAGCCTTTTACGGTACGCATCTACGCTTCTGCCTACGCCACCCGCTACCTCAAAGAGGTACCTCTCCACCCCAGCCAACAACTTGACATGCCCCACAGCGACGGCACTGCCGAGTTTGTCTACACCATCACTCATCCTATGGAACTTCTGCCGGAAGTGAAGAACTGGCTGCCTCACTTGCACATCATTGAGCCACAGCCCCTGCGCGATGAACTGCGGAGGGATTTGGAGGTTTTTTTGAGGGAGATGGATAAAATGGACATATAGTTGTCCGTGTGGTTTTGGTAAGATGTTGTTATGTTAACAAGAAGAGTATTTTTAAAACATATAGCAACGGTATCGGCACTTTTTGCGACTACGGCAAAACTGCATTCAAAAGAAACAACAGTACAAACAAAACTTACAACATTCAAAGTTGCCGGGCTCCAATATGCCGAATGTGCAGACCGGCACTTTGTTTCAAAAGAGCCATTGCGACTGCAAAGGGAAGCTGACAATCTTTACGACAAGTATGCTATAGCAGTTTATGGAGGAGAAAAAAAGGTTTGGTATATCCCAAAGGCAAATAGCCGAATCATCGCTTCATTAATGGACAGCGGTGTCAGTCTAAATGCCCAAGTGCGTTATTTTCATATAGAAAAAGAGCCGTGGGAGAGGCTTTGGGTGAGTGTGTTTAAAGTTGGGTAAAATATGGATGAGAAAAATTTTGGAGGGAAGAATGAAAAAGATTTTATCACTTGATCTGGGGATCACATCATTAGGCTATAGCATATTGCATGAAAAAGAGAATAACATCTATGAGTGTATAGATCATGGTGTTATGATGCGTGATGCTCCTTTTGACAGTAAAGGAAACTCTAAACAGTCCTTGCGACGAGATTATGCGTCGCAGCGCAGTTTGAATGAGAAAAAGAAAAGAAGAATCCGTCAACTGGCAAATTTATTTGAAGAGTACGGTTTGTGCTCTTTTGATGCGTGTATGAAAGTGCAGCATGAAAACAAGATTACAAACAAATGGAAACTTCGTGCTGAGGATGCTTTAAATCGCAAACTAACCTATGAAGAACTTTTTGCTATTTTAGCACATATGGCAAAGCATAGAGGGTACAAATCAATTGCTACGGATGATCTGTTATATGAGTTGGAAGTAGAATTGGGTTTGATCGATGATGAGGTGAATGTCAAAGAATCCGATGATGAGAAACGCCAAGTCTATGCAGCACTAAAGCGGCTTGAAAAGCTAAAATCTGAGTATCAGCAAGAAACCATCGCACAGGTAATACACAGAGCGGTTCAAGAGGGAAAATTTCGTTCATACCGCAATCATGATAACTATGAGAAGATGATCCGAAGAGAGGATATTGAAGATGAAATAGAGACGATCATTGCCACACAGTGTGCGTTTGGTACGTTTGATATTG
Source organism: Sulfurovum sp. (assembly GCA_027082955.1). Classification (GTDB taxonomy): domain Bacteria; phylum Campylobacterota; class Campylobacteria; order Campylobacterales; family Sulfurovaceae; genus Sulfurovum. The sequence continues at coordinate 2,663 of JALWTA010000029.1, forward strand.
GATCGGATCAATGTATTGCTTTTATTGAGAGAATCAAAGAGATCATCACAGATCAAGTTATGCCCGAAAACGATCCAAGTCTGTTTGGAAACTGTGCCTTTTATGAGGATGAAAAAGCGGCACCAAAATATAGTTATCTGTATGATCTCTATAAACTCTATAAAACGCTTGCGGATATGAAGATAAATGGTGAACTTGTAACAAAGGAAGACAGAGAGAAGATTGTAGGTTTTCTGTTTGATAAAGTCTCAAAAGGCAAAAATATCAAGGAGCTTAAATACAAAGAGATACGTAAAATACTGAAACTCTCTGATGATAAAAAGATTTTTGACAAAGAAGATACGATGACGATCAAAGGTAAAAAATCCGATCGTACTTTGGTTAAATTCTCTTTTTTGAGTGAAATTGGAAAGTTTCCACAGTTGGTAGCTGATATTGCGGAACATCCTCAATATATGGAAATTTTTGCTCAGCTTGCAGAAGTACTTCGCTTGCATAAAACGCCTCAAGAGGCTTTTAAGGCGATTACGTCGCTATGCCAATCTAATGATATAGAAGTCGATGAGCATGAAGTGCTTGCCCTTATCAAATCGAAAAATACCGGTACGCTTTCTGTCTCTCACAAATTTATCATGGATGCATTGCCTTATTTCAAAGATGGATGTAGTGAAAGTGAAGCAAAAGAACAACTGGGAGTGAAAACTTCGGAAGACTATAGTGCATTTGAAAAGTCGTTAAAGCATTTGCATCTTGGCAGAAACAATCTTTTTGAAAAGACACAAAATAAGATCAATAATCATGCTGTGAAATCTTTGGCATCATGGATACTTAGACGTATTGCCGATCTAAGCTGGCGTTATGGTGCATTTGACGAGATTGTCATAGAGAGTGCAAGAGATACACTACCCAAAAGTATCAGAGATGCTATCGATAAGTCGATGAGGGAGCGTGAAAAAGAGATCGATAAGATTATGGATAAATATAAAAAGGAATTTCCAACTATCGATCGAAAAATGGCACGCAAGATCAAGCTGCTTGAATCCCAAAAATTTATGGATGTATATACGGGTGATATTATCAATATCAGTGATCTATTTGAGGGGAGGGCAGATATAGAGCATATTGTGCCCCGTTCATTGGGTGGTATCAATGCAGACTACAATATTGTCATCTCACATCGTGACAGCAATATGCAAAAATCCAACCGTCTGCCTATGGATTGGCTGGGTGAAGATGTTGAATATGTAAATAGGGTAAAAAAACTTTTTAGCGAGCATCTTATCTCATGGAAAAAACGCAAGAATCTTTTGGCACGATCTTTGGATGAAACCTATGTAGAAGTGCGAGATACCAAAGCACTTAGAGCAACAAGTTATCTTGAAGCATTGGTGGCGGAAGTGCTTAAGATGCATTATCCATTCCCTGATGTGGAGCATCAAAAAAACGGTATTGCAGTACGTAATATCCCCGGGAAGACCACCTCAAAAACCCGTTCTATCTTGGGTATAAAATCCAAAAGTCGTGATACCAACTTTCATCATGCCGAGGATGCATTGATATTGGCTACAATTAGTAGAGGTTGGCAAAACAGGCTGCATCAAATGCTGCGAGACAACTATGGTAAAAGCGAAGAGGAACTTAAAAAGATATGGGAAGTTTATACACCGCATATAGAGGGGCTTTCTATTGCCGATTATGTGAAAGAGGCGTATGAGCGGTTTATGTCAAAGGGGGAGGAGAGTCTCTTTTACCGTGATATGTTTGGTGATGTTCGTAGTGTGTCGTACTGGGTCAACAAAAAGCCGCTTTCGGCTTCTTCACACAAAGATACCGTCTATTCTGCTAAACACAAAGATCCAAATGATCCGAGTAAAACTGTACCGACGATAAGAAAGCCAATCTTGGGTGTATTTGCCACTATGAAAATAGTTGAAAATAGAAACAAGTGGTCGCTTGATGACTTTGATAAGGTGTACGATAAAGAGATACGGCAAAAACTGTGGCTCCACCGCATTGGTAATACAAACGACCCGGTCTATCGTGCCATAGAAGCACGGGCACAGGCATTTAAAGAGATTATGAATGAATATATCTACAAAGATGCAGGAAGTAATAAAGAGGAAGATGAGGTATATAAACAAAAACTCAATACACTGTTAAATGAACCGATTATTGCAGCAGATAAACCGGTCTATAAAGTGCATTTTATCGATGAGACTTTCAATCCTATTACTATAGAGCGAGGCAAAGGCAATGAGGTGCTTGTACGTACGGATGACAATTTTCTTGCGGTTATGTTTTCCAAAGGTGATAAAGGGAAACTGCATATTGAAAAGGTTGATGTTAATAATAGGAAAAAACTTCAAAGAGAGGATGCACTAATAGTTTATCCCAATGAGATGATATATCTTTTTAATAATAAAAAGATTATTCATTCTGGATGTTTGAGAAGTTATCAAGAAAAAAGTAGTGGTTCAAAATATATTGCATTATTTAATCCAAGGTTCCCAAGTTTTCCCAAAAAACAACCTGATTTATTTTCAAATGGGAAGAGTATCAAAACGGTGGGTATTGGAAGTGCAACGGGGGTAATCAAAGTACATATGGAGCCAACAGGTAAGGTTAAGAGCTATGAAAAGTTCGGTTTGATCCCAAAAGAGCTTGAAAATCAATTTCTTGAAGAGTGTGGCTATGGCAGCGTGGAAGACGATACGCATCACTAAGCCTTGTACGCTGCGCATAGAGAACGGCAATCTTGTCGTAGAAGATGATGCGAATCGTTTTAAATTTTTCTTGGATGATGTTGACAGTATCGTTTTCGAGGGTGATCGCTTTATGCTCAGTGCTAAAGTGCTTGCGGTGCTAAGCAAACATAAAGTGGCGACACTCTTTTGTGATGAATATTACATGCCTACCGCTATCTTGCATCCCTACCACCAAAGCTCACTTGCCACGCGTACACTCAAAGCACAACTCGCCGTTAACAAAGCGTTTTCCGATACATTGTGGCAAGAGATCATCAAGGCAAAAATAGTACTGCAGCGTGAGGTGTTGCAAGTGCTCAATAAAAAGTCTGATAAACTCGATATTTACCTTACACAGGTAAGGGCGGCAGATGCTTATGGGGCAGAAGCCAAAAGTGCCAGATACTATTGGGCTCAGCTTTTTGATAACCTTACAAGAGAACAAGAATCCATTGATGTACGCAATCAGGCGCTTAATTATGCCTATGCGTTAGTGAGGAGTTTGATCACAAGAGATTTAAGTGCAGCAGGTTTTTTGCCTGCTATAGGACTTTGGCATGACAACAAATACAATGCTTTTAACCTTAGTGATGATCTGATGGAGCCGTTTCGTCCTATTGTAGATATTGGGGTTTACCGTCTGCTTGAGATGCATGGGGAAGAGGAGATACTGACAGCGCAAATGAAAAAGGAGCTTATCAATCTGCTTGATATAGTCTATGTTGAGTATGAAAAAGGGCTTTCCTCTTTGCGAAGTGTGAGTAAACTCTATGTGCAGCTTTTTAAAAAATCGGTAGAACAAGCTGATATATCGCTGTTAACTTTCCCAAAGTTTGATAGCGAGAAACTAGATGAGTGCCTTTAGGATCATGTGGCTTGTTGTGATGTTTGATCTGCCGACCCAGACCAAGAGAGACCGAAAGCGTTACAGATGGTTTGCCAAACATCTGGATGCGGAAGGATATACAAGACTGCAATACTCTGTCTATGCAAAAGTCTTTAACAGTGTAGAGTCAACAAACCATGGCAAGAAAAGGTTGCGAAATTTTCTCAAGACAAATGTCAAAAAAGGCAATGTCCGTATGTTGATGTTTACCGATGCTCAGTTTGGAAAAATGGAGATTATCATAGGAGAACAATCTTCACAAGAGGAGATTATGCAACCGTCACTTTTTGATTTTTAGAAATGTTGAAGAAAGGGAAGTTTATCCGAAGATAAACTTTATGATGGTACTGTTATAACAGTACTTGATTTTAAGACCCCTCAAAAAACCGCCACCTGTTATAACTGCATTTATTTTATCAAAAATCAAGTGTAAAAGTCAAATTTTAATGTAAATTTGAAGTTTTTTCTAAAACTTAGAAAATTTTTAATAGTTTTAAGACCCCTCCAAACCGCCACCTGTTATAATGGAAGCCCATGCCAATCGTTCAGTATTGCAGTTTTAAGACCCCTCCAAACCGCCACCTGTTATAATAGGGATGCTGTCTATCTGTCTGTAATCGTTGTTTTAAGACCCCTCCAAACCGCCACCTGTTATAATAAGACAAGAGTCTGACAAATGCAGATATTAGTTTTAAGACCCCTCCAAACCGCCACCTGTTATAATGTTTGTTCATGCGAAACTCCTCTCATAGAAGTTTTAAGACCCCTCCAAACCGCCACCTGTTATAATAATTCCCAACGCATGCAAAGCACAACCCAAGTTTTAAGACCCCTCCAAACCGCCACCTGTTATAATTATCCCAGCCATCATTAAATCCGGTACCGGGTTTTAAGACCCCTCCAAACCGCCACCTGTTATAATAAAAAGCGTGGCTTCCGTTCCCTCCCGCCCGTTTTAAGACCCCTCCAAACCGCCACCTGTTATAATTCTTTGCCTGATACTAATAGCACTAATCCTGTTTTAAGACCCCTCCAAACCGCCACCTGTTATAATGCCGAATTGAAGAGCTTGACCGAGTGCGTGGTTTTAAGACCCCTCCAAACCGCCACCTGTTATAATAAGTTTTTAATAGCCATAAGATACTTTTTTGTTTTAAGACCCCTCCAAACCGCCACCTGTTATAATTCCCAGTTTAATCACCGCACGGTGTCCGCCGTTTTAAGACCCCTCCAAACCGCCACCTGTTATAATTTAGGATTTGATTGATTATTATCAGAATTAGTTTTAAGACCCCTCCAAACCGCCACCTGTTATAATGCGGAGCAGGAACAGAAGTACTCTGCAATGGTTTTAAGACCCCTCCAAACCGCCACCTGTTATAATATATTGATATAGTATTTATTGTCAAACTTTGTTTTAAGACCCCTCCAAACCGCCACCTGTTATAATGTCATATTGGTGCCCTGCACATCAAGCATGGTTTTAAGACCCCTCCAAACCGCCACCTGTTATAATTCAAAACGTCACAACGACAACGCCCCCTTTGTTTTAAGACCCCTCCAAACCGCCACCTGTTATAATCATTGGGTCTGAACACGGACGCGATCAAGCGTTTTAAGACCCCTCCAAACCGCCACCTGTTATAATCAGATAGCACAGGCACAGGCTAATGTCATCGTTTTAAGACCCCTCCAAACCGCCACCTGTTATAATACAAAACATCAGCAGTCTCAACTTGAGTTGGTTTTAAGACCCCTCCAAACCGCCACCTGTTATAATCCAATGAACAAAATTAACCTTATGAATCAAGTTTTAAGACCCCTCCAAACCGCCACCTGTTATAATTTCTGAATTTGCTGTTTTCCGTGTTTGCATGTTTTAAGACCCCTCCAAACCGCCACCTGTTATAATAAAGTTCGCCCGAAGTAGGTTCAATCACTTGTTTTAAGACCCCTCCAAACCGCCACCTGTTATAATAATCGGTGCATCTGATGCGAAAGGATTTTAGTTTTAAGACCCCTCCAAACCGCCACCTGTTATAATAGGTGTGCAGTTCACTTTGTCCACCCCCACGTTTTAAGACCCCTCCAAACCGCCACCTGTTATAATGAATGAACCGAAATTATATTATATTGATGTGTTTTAAGACCCCTCCAAACCGCCACCTGTTATAATTTTAAAATCTGCACAATACCATTCTGGGTTGTTTTAAGACCCCTCCAAACCGCCACCTGTTATAATCGATGTCGGTGTTGATAATAGCATTGAGCAGTTTTAAGACCCCTCCAAACCGCCACCTGTTATAATACGATGGGATATTCAGGGTTCTTTGAAAGTGTTTTAAGACCCCTCCAAACCGCCACCTGTTATAATCACTTGCCGTACAGACGCAAATGCTATACAGTTTTAAGACCCCTCCAAACCGCCACCTGTTATAATATCGTTTGCGGTGACAGCTTCCCACATCGCGTTTTAAGACCCCTCCAAACCGCCACCTGTTATAATACGTGAATAGATCAACGCCCGACCCATACAGTTTTAAGACCCCTCCAAACCGCCACCTGTTATAATTATTGAAGAGCAAGAGTATCCTGAAACTTGGTTTTAAGACCCCTCCAAACCGCCACCTGTTATAATTCTTGGCTTCCAAACAGTGTACCCGTTCCAGTTTTAAGACCCCTCCAAACCGCCACCTGTTATAATATAGAAGCGTCAACTCCGAACGTCTGCTTTGTTTTAAGACCCCTCCAAACCGCCACCTGTTATAATAATCTTGATGCTGATATAAAAGGTGGTGTTGTTTTAAGACCCCTCCAAACCGCCACCTGTTATAATTCAAGTCCTGCACGGTCTAACAATCGTTTCGTTTTAAGACCCCTCCAAACCGCCACCTGTTATAATTAGAAACCATTTCTATCGTTATTTGGTATAGTTTTAAGACCCCTCCAAACCGCCACCTGTTATAATAAGAGACTATAGCGACGCATACGAAGTGCTGTTTTAAGACCCCTCCAAACCGCCACCTGTTATAATACGACACCCAAAACCAAAACTCCTGCTTTTGTTTTAAGACCCCTCCAAACCGCCACCTGTTATTATTGATGTAATCCTTGGATTATGTGTCCTAATTAGAACAACCCGCAAACCATTACACAACAATTAACCAAATTATACTATCATAGTGAAAAAGTTTTGAAAGGATATAGAATGTGGAAACCGCCTAAGGAGATTGAAGAACTTAAGGTTTTTCAAAAGAATGCGAAAACGGTTGGGATTATTTTGATGATCATTGGTTTTTTGGGGGCGATGTTCCCTGTGGCGGCATCGTTGACCACTGTGGTATTTGTGGCGTGGATGCTGCTTATGAGCGGCTTTTTGGTAGGTTACTTTACTTATAAGAGTGATGCTTCTGACTGGAGAGGATGGCTGAAGAGTCTTATCTTTTTTGGTGTAGGTATATATATGATCGTCTCGCCTGCCGGGGGTATTGCTACCTTGGGATTGCTTTTTTCTATCTATTTTTTTATGGACGCATTCAGCGGTTTTGCGCTGGCGACCTCATTTTATCCCAATAAAGGGTGGGGCATATGGACAATCAATGCCATACTTTCTTTGTTGATGGCGATGATATTTGTGATTGGATGGCCTCATACTTCTATTTTGCTTATTGGTCTTTTGGTCGGGTTTAGCCTCTTCTTTGACGGGTTGGCTCTGCTCATGGGTGCAAATGTAATGGATGTATTTACAAAACATGAAGAGAAATAACTCCAAAGCATTTGGACTTTGGAGTGCCGTATTTCTCGGCATTGGTTCTATGGTTGGTGCAGGTATCTTCATTGTTATTGGAGAGGCTGGTGCGATTGCCGGGAATCTTGTATGGGTCTCATTTGTTTTTGGTGCTTTAGCGGCACTGCTTAGCGGTTACTCGCTTGCCAAACTTGCTGTAACCTACCCCTCCCGGGGTGGGATAGTAGAGTATCTGGTACAGGGGTTTGGTGAGGGAGTATTTTCAGGAAGTGCGGGTGTGCTTTTTTATTTTTCACAACTCATTGCCATTGCTGCTGTTGCCAAATCATTTGGTACATACGCTGCGACTTTTTTGCCCTCAAGTGCTACAGCTGACTGGTTTGCACTGGGAATAGTCAGCTTTTTTATGCTGATCAATCTGTTGGGTGCTTCTTTGGTTGCCAAGTCGGAGAATGTGATTGTTTTTATCAAAGTAACTGTACTGGTTGTGTTTACATGTATAGCACTCTTTTACATTGATCCGAAATTGCTTGGAAGTGCCGATATGCCTCCGGCAAAAGATATGCTTTTTGCGATTGGATTGACCTTTTTTGCCTATCAGGGGTTTAGTGTCATTACCAATACGGTAGAAGATATGGTCAATCCTTCCAAAACAATGCCCAAGGCGATGGTCATCACTATTTTGCTGGTCGGAGTACTTTACATCCTGACATCTATTGCGGTATTGGGCAACCTTCCTCTTGCTGAAGTGATCAAAAGCAAAGACTATGCCCTTGCACAGGCGGCAGAACCTATCTTTGGTGTAGTGGGCTTTAAAATCATGGCAGCAACAGCACTGCTGGCAACGGCATCGGCGATCAATGCGACACTTTATGCAGCGACGGAGATTGGATACACGCTTGCCAAGGAAGGCGAACTTCCAAAGGTCTATACCTACAATGTCTTTAAATCGTATGAAGGTCTGGTGGTCAGTGCCTTACTTATTGTGCCTATGATCTTGTTTCTCAATCTTGCTGAAGTAACGACCATTGCAGCATTGGTAGTATTGATCATTCAGGGGGTTACTCATGTTGGGCATTTGTTTCGTCTCAAGCAGACAGGAGCAAATCTTTATGCTGTGCTCGGTGCGGTGGTTAGCATGTTTGTCATTGCCGGACTGACACTCTACCATACGCAGGAAGAAATGCCAAACTTGTGGTTTTATCTGTTCAGTGCATTTGGTGCAGCATTTGGTGTGGAAGTGGCTCTGCGTCTGTTGAGGAGCCGAACCATCGGAAAACAAACGCATAAAAGTTTACTTTCAAAGATAGAAGATACAATTAAATAGATGGGATATTCCCCAAAGGAGTTAGGGTATGAATACTATTTTCAATGCGATCGTGCTTGGGTTTAAAGAGATCGTCAACTGGCATACTATGAAGTATATTTTGCTTAGCGGTACGATCGTTACGCTTGTATGGCTTGGTATCGGTGTTGCAATGTGGGACGGTATTATTGCATTGTCTTCCAAAATTGTGGAGATGGTACCGTTTTCCATGGTGCGTTCCAATGGTGCTTGGATGCTTTCTACCTTCCTGTGGTTTCAGCTGACACTTGTCACGTTCGCCTTGATCTTTGCCTTTTTCGGCAATTTGATCCTGCGGAAGATATCTAAAGAGAGATATACGATATTTTCCCTCATGATCCTGTTTGGTTCGGGTCTGTTTTGGGGAATCGTATGGCTTTTCAAAAGAGACTATATCTATCAGCAGTTTCTAAAGCTCTTGACGTGGCTTCCATTTGAAACGGTGGAGAAGGGGATCGCCTTTCTCATTGGTTTCTATCTGATCTACAATGCCATTGTCATTACCATGCTGTTTGTCGCTAGTATGGTAAGTGAAGCGGTAGTGGAAGACATTGAGATACGTGAGTTTTCAGAAGATGATGTTGTCCGTGACAATACTTTTAAAACAGTCAAATATACATTGCGTGATGCACTCATTTTTATAGGGGTCTCTTTGGTGGCATTCCCACTGCTGTTCATTCCGATTTTAAACATTTTTGTGCAGGTTGCGCTTTGGGTATGGATGACAAAAGACACCATTACCTACGATGCCCTTGCCTTGACACATGAAAAAGTCGATGCATCGCTGAAAAAGACCTTTGCACCCGGCATTTGGACCATTACCCTAATGAGTGTACTCTTCTACTTTATTCCCGTGTTGAACATTTTTGGTCCGTTCTTTGGAACGATTGCGATGTTCTTTTACATTAGAAACAGCACGAATGCAGCGTAAATACACGTCCTTTTAAGCAAGATTGATAGATAATAGTCCCTACAATCTCTCTTGCAGGAAATGCCGATGCGTACTTTGCTTCTTCTCCTCTGTCTGACATTGGGACTCTTGGGCTCAGATGCTGCCAAAGAAGCTGCTTTTTTAGGAGTACAGACGCATTATGCGGCGGCGCTTTCGAAGGCAAAAAAAGAACAGAAAATACTTTTGATGATCGTTGTCAAAGAAAATTGTCCCTGGTGCCACAGGCTAATACACCGTACACTTGGCAGCGACAAGATCAAACCCCTTTTGAATCGATCGTTCGTTACCCTTGTCATCGACCGTCACGACAGCTATCCAAGTACTTTCAATGAAGATTTTTTCCCTGCCATATTTTATGTCGATCCGGAATCTCAACAGAGTATCTATGAAGAGATAGGCTATGTTGGTGTGAAAGCATTTTTGGATGATATGCAAACAGCAAAGCAAATGCAAAAGAGTCTTTACAGCACAGAGAAAGAAGGCAAAAAACAGTGATACTCAAGCTGATTATTGCATCTGTGCTGACTGGAATAATCAGCGGTTTTTTCATTACAGCATATGAGTTGATTATTACCTTCTTTACATACTTCTTCTTTATGGGCGATCCTTTCAAGACCATTCCGACACTTCCGGTATGGTACCTTTATCTGCTGCCGACAGTAGCAATATTTGTAGTCAATTATCTGATTTCCAAAGATAAGAATATACGTGAATACGGTGTCTCTGAAATTGCAGACTCCATTGCCCAAAACCGGATGATTTTGAAGGTGAAAACCCTTTTTTTAAAGGTTCTTGCCTCTGCACTTTCGCTCTCAACGGGGTTTGCAGTAGGAACCGAGGGACCAAGTGCCGGCATCGGTGCAATGATCGCCTATCAGATACATAAGTACTTTAAACTTCCACAGATGTTGATTAAAATGATGATCAGTGTCGGTGCCAGCAGCGGTATTGCGGCTGTATTTGTCTCTCCCATAACAGGTATGGCATTTGCGGTGGAGAACATTGCCTATCAGTTCATTAAGCAATATATTACCTATCTTATCCTTGCTTCGGTCATTGCCTTTGCTGTGAGTATCAACTACCTTGACCCCATCTCTTTTGTACATTCGACAGGACGACATATAGACAATGAGTATTTGCTGGCAAATCTGATGTTCATTCCGTTCATTACTGCATTTGTCTATTTTTACCTCTATCTTAAACAGCGGTTGCTGCACATGGTTGATTTGGAGCTTTTCCAAAAGTTCAGCCGATACAGAAACCATATCTTTGCACTTATCGGGGGCAGTGTGGTAGGTACCGTACTGCTCATTGAACCACACGCGGCATTTTCGGGCAAAGAAGTGGTCATGCATCTCATCAACACCAAGCAGAGCATACCGATATATTTTATCTTTGCTGTCATTATTTTGCGTATTATCGGGACGACGGTTGCCATCTACTCCAATGCTGTCGGAGGGATATTTCTACCGCTCATGAGCATTGGGGCGTTGATAGGCTATGGGTTTGCCGAATTGTTCAGCATTGTGCATTTCCCGGTCGAACCGTTCTATTTTGCCGCCATTGGTGCAGCGGTCTTCATGGGTGTACTGATGAAACTGCCGCTAACAGCAGTGGTGCTTGCGATGGAAACGACCTTTGACTACAATGTGGTCATTGCAACGGGTATTTCTGTGGTGCTGGTTGAGTATCTCTCCAACCTCTACTTCCACATTCGCCGGCGTAATGCGACCAAAGCCTACAAAGCACCGGACAAAAACAGTCCTGCCAAAGTTTCTGAGGACAACGCATCAAAAGCAGAAGAGGCATAACGCATGGATGCCTACTATCTGAAACTCATAGGCTTTTTTGTTGCTGTCGGGCTGTTGTTCTGGAGCTATCAGGTATGGGCATGGTACCGGCAACGAAGCTTACGCCAGATGCTCTCCCAAATGCCTTTCGATCCAGCCTACCGCACCACTCTCTCCCGCATTCCCCACTACAAAAACCTTGCTGCCGAAGAAAAAGAGAAGATAGAACGCTCCATTTTGCTCTTTGTTCATACCAAAACCTTTACCGGTGTCAAGATGGAAGTGACCGACGAGATGAAGGTGGTCATTGCCTTTTATGCCTGTCTGCTGTTGCTGCATATTGAGACAAATAACTGTTACGATAACCTTAAAACTATCATCCTCTACCCGGCACCGGTGGTACTTGACAATGTGCGCAACAACGGCGGCATCTACACCAAAGAGGATTTTGTCATTGACGGGCAGTCCGCCAACGATACCGTGGTACTTGTCTGGCATGATGCCAAGTATGAAGCCTACCATCTGCGACATGACAATGTAATCATCCATGAGTTTGCCCATGAGATTGATTTTATGGACGGGGAGATAGACGGTGTGCCGCCGCTGGAACGTTCCAAATATGACAGCTGGACAAAGGTGCTTTATGAAGATTTCAAAAAACTCAACAGTGTTGCTATGAGAAACAGGGAGTGGGGGAAGTATAAACTGCTGGGAAGCTACGCTGCAACCAACGAAGCGGAGTTCTTTGCCGTGGTAACTGAGCGTTTTTTTGAGTCACCGCACAGTCTTAAACAGCACTTTCCGGAACTCTACAAAGAGTTGCAGGAGTTTTACCGTATCGACCCGGCAGTGTTGGTCAAAGAGTAGGAAACGAGGGAATTACTTTCTAAACTTTTTAAATACTTGTCTAAAATCTAAAGAGAGGGCGCACTCCATCGTATCAAGTTCCAATACCTCATGGGTATAATCTCCTACTTTTACATAGCGACCTTCTTGAAGACGATAGACTTTTACTTTGAGGTCATCGGGGTACACAAGCATATAATACTGCACTCCTTCTCTTTCGTAAATGTCAAACTTGATGGTTTCATCTTTTTTTGCTGTAGAAGGGCTGAGTATCTCAACTATGATCCTGGGTGCTTTGCTCAAATAGGCTTCATGTTCATCTTCACAAGTTAGGACGATATCCGGACGTACCAGTGTCTCTTCAGATACCTTCCAGTCCGTTTCATAAAGAATCTCACATTCAGAACACTCATCTTTTAAGCCAAGATGAAGTGCCTTAAACATCTCAGCAGCCAATCTTTGATGTATTTTCGTAGGGGCAGGAGCCATTGAGACAGGCGCACCCTCTATCAGTTCCCACTCCCCTTCCCAATTAAGATAATCCTCATATGTATAGTTGAGTATTTCTGCCATAGACATAATCAGGAGTTCCTTTTTTCTTTATTATAGCAAAAAAATTGTTGTCTTAGACGTGAGCTGTTTTATGTAATTGTTTGATGGTGTTTTGATGGATATGATTGCCGTGTCGGCAGGTGTAGGCATTCCAACGTGGGGGCGTTGGAACGAGGAGTAAAGGAGTAGGTTAAACCAGCCCAAGCTCTGCAAGGATCGCTTCGACTTTGGGGGAGATCTGTGCCAGTTCGTTGATGAAGGTGCCCCACGCCTTGTCTTCGGCATACCACTCTTCGATGTGTTTGAAAGAGTTGCTCTTTTCTTCTTCTGTCAGTTCGTTGGATTTATCAATGTTCTCTTTGATGCGTTCAAGATGTTTCAGGTTTGTCTGGCTCATGGTTTCTCCTTAGTAGTTGTCGTATTTTCCGGAAGTTACTTCCGCTTTTAGCGTGTCGAGTGCCTCTTGCATGGTCTCAAGGATCATCTGTGCGGATGCTCTGTCATCATTTTCCGGAATGTCCCAGTCAAATATTTTCATATTGGCTTTGAAAATGGCTCTGATCTCCTTTTCGATCTCGCTTTTCATTGCTTCGAGTTCTTTCTCCTGAGGTGTCATAATAAATTTCCTTTTTTTTGTTTTGTTATATTTATCATAACACTGTTTTGTTAATGAAAATAGCATACAATGCCAAAAAAGAGAAAAAATCTAATTTTCTAAATGGGAGTTTTAGAGATGATGGACACTATACGGTGGATTATGCTATTTTGTATGTTTTCAACGATGACTGTATTTGCCAATTCTGCTGTGATTCAAAACTGGGAGAGCGTCAAAAAAGAGGGGCTTGTCTATGAGCGAAACAGTTCAAAGCCTTTTACGGGTATTGTGCGGTACGAATACCCCGGTGGAAAACGTTTCAAAGAAGAGCCGGTTGTCAACGGCAAGCTTAACGGTCTGGTCACAACCTGGTACAAGAGCGGAGAGAAAGCCTCTGAAACCATGTATAAAAACGGTATAAAAGAGGGCAAGGCACGCAAGTGGCATCATAACGGTATCAAAGATGTTGAAGTGACGTATGTGCATGGGCTTAAAGAGGGGGTTGAAAAGAGCTGGTATGTCAATGGCACGCCCAAAAAAAACATTGAATTTCTGCATGGAAAACGCCACGGAAAGTTTCAAATGTGGTATAAAAGCGGTGAAAAACGCGCGCTGATGTACTTTAAGAACGGGAAATATGACGGCAAACGCATTACTTGGTTCAAAAACGGCAAAGTAAGCAGCGAAGGGCACTACAAAGAGGGAAGCAAAGAGGGGTACTTCTGTGACTATTTTGAAGATGGGCATAAAAGTCTTGAGGCAACCTACAAAGAGAACCGGCTTGAGGGGACAAAATCTGCATGGTACAGAAATGGACAAAAGAAGTTTGAACAGCATTTTCACCACGGTATGCCAGAGGGAAAAGACATTGTCTGGTTTCAAAACGGGCAGAAACAGTATGAAGTAGTGATTCACAAGGGCAAAACCGTTTCACAAAAGCACTGGTACGAAGACGGTACACCGGTTGCCGATCAGTAGATCAACGTTTTCAATGCTTCCTCTGCGCGTGCATACCCAAGGGAAATCATCTCTTCTGCACGGTCAAACTCCAGTGTGCCGCAGGCGTTGCGCGGGATCTCTACGGTAAAGTCCGGCGGATAGGCGGCGAGCTTCTCCCGTGCAATGGTACTTTGCATGGCATCGAATGCCTGGTTGGCGATATCATATACCCCAAAGTCCATCTCGGCAACACTTCCTGCGCTCTCTTTAAGCTCATGGATAAAATGGCGTATCTTGTCAGTAAGGTCATGCGGCTTGCGCTCTTTTTTGGGTGAATGTTTTTGGGTGTGTTCATACCGTTTTTCAACCTTTCCGCCAAGGTTCACGGCAATGGTAAGGTCGGTAGTGTCGTGAAATGTAGGTGCGATGGGTACCGGGTTGAGCACACCGCCGTCTATGAGCAGGATGCCGTTGCGCTCGACCGGTGTAAAAAAGAGCGGCAGGGAGATGGATGCGCGGATCGCGTCAAAGAGTCTGCCGCTGTTGATCCACACCTCTTTCTCCCGTTGTATGTCCGAGGCAACGGCAGTGTAGCGGATGGGCAGTGTTTCGATGTGCTGGTCACCGACAAGCTCAACGAGTGTGTCGATGATCTTGTCCCCTTTGATGAGACCCGAACTCTCCCATGCAATGTCAAGCAGGGCAATGATATCCATCTTGTCGATGGCTTTGACCCAGCGCTCGTACTCATCGAGTTTTCCCATCGCATAGACCCCGCCGATCAACGCCCCCATTGAAGAGCCGGAAACTGAGGCAATTTGAAAGCCGTGCTCTTCAAGCCAGCGTATGATGCCGATGTGTGCCAAACCTCTCGCACCGCCACTGCCGAGTACCAGTGATACCGTTTTACTTCTGTGTGACATCGTATCTTTTCTCAAGAGAATCTATCTTCTATCACGACCTCATCATAGGCAAGCTGACCGCCTCTTGGCCACGCCTCTTTGGTGGCTTTGCCAACCGTTACGAACATCGTGATCACATGATCATCAGGCAGGTTGATCAGTTGGGCGACCTTCTCAAAGTCGAAACCATCCATGGGACAACTGTCATACCCCATGGACTTTGCAGCAAGCATCAGTGTCTGTGCAGCTATGCCGCATGAACGCATCGTCTCATCGCGCTGCACCTGATCTTTGCCTCTGTAGTATTGATCGACAGCAGAGAGCATAAACTCACGCACCTCTTTGGGAACATTGGCATAGTAGCGTGCAGGTTCTTTCTCCCATGCTTTCAGGTCGGCACAGAGGACAATAAGAAGGGAAGCATCCGTTACTTGTGCCTGACCCCATGCTGCCTCTCTTATCTGCGCCCTCAGGGCTTTGTCTTTGACAACTACAAAACGCCAATGCTGTAGATTGAACGCAGTAGGAGAGAGCATTGCCAAGGATAGCAGAGTTTCAATCTCTTCATTGCTCATTTCATGGTTTGGGTCAAAATGTTTGACGGAACGTCTCTGACGTATGGCTTCTTCTGTCTGCATGGATACTCCTTAGTGTTGGTATCTATGAACTATTATATATAAGAAAAATAAAAGTTTGTATTTCAGAATTGCAAAATGTGTGGAGCAAGGTACATACCCTCTAAAAGAGGCTGTACTCCTCCTGAATAGTGTTTAGGATGCTCTTGTCGGCATTGTAGATAAAGGCGTAGTTGAAGTGAATGCTTTTGAGGATGTCACGTACTTCCTCTTCTGTTTCAAACCAGTGGGGGCGGTCGATGCCCGGTACTTTAGTCTTTGGCGGCGTGAGGACGATGCTCTTGACCCACATATTGGAGCGTTTGACATACTCGCGTGCTTTTTCGATGTCGGGTAGGTTGTCGACAAAGATGGCAACCTTGTCACTCATGCCCGATTTGGTCGAGTTGAGCTTGTGGTCGATGAAAACAGGTACAAAGTGTTTGGTGTACTTGACACGGTCAATGGAGTAGGGCAGCTCTTCGTTGTTGCAGAAGTCCACCACACGCAGCAGATACTCCAGATGAAACGGTGCCATCTCTTTTTCCTGATAGACAAATCCACCCACTTTGAAGGTGGTACGAAAGAGGGTGTCCGAGATGGCATACCCTTCTACCTCTTTGTTCAGACGCGGCACATCGGGTTTGATCATCTGCATCAGGGTTTTGTCGGTTCCGACAAAGAGTACATCATCAGAGTTGAGGATCTGCTCAAAGGCTTTGCGCCAGTCATCTGCGATGAATGCGATGTTGCCTTTGTGAGTAAGGATCATCTTCAAAAAGCTCATCTCATGTGGCAGCAGGTAGAAGAACTTTGCCTCTTTTTTGAGAATGACATAGCGCAGCAGTTTAAAGGCGGCAAGCTGGATGTTGGCAACTTTGATCCACGCGATCTCGTCATCGTTTTTGACAATATCGTCACTGTCATAGACAATGGCATAGGCGCCGTTTTGCAGCGCCTTGTCTATCTCCTCCTGTGAAGAGGAGAAAAAGAGGTCGCCGTGATCGACCTTGGAGTGGTAAACGGTCGCACCTTCAACAGCCTGTACCTGCGGGGTATTGCTCAGTGTGCCTTCGGTGAGGTTTACGATATCTTCTATTTTCATTGTTATCCTATGGGTGTACCCGGTTTTTTGGGTTTTTCAGGACGGATCATGCACAGACCGTCTTCATCTTTGGCGGCAAGCAGCATACCTTCGCTTGTGTGCCCCATCAGTTTGGCAGGCTTGAGGTTGGCAACCACACACACCTGGGTACCGAGCATATCTTCTGCGCTGTACCACTCTTTGATCCCTGCAACGATCTGGCGTGGTCTCTCCTCTCCAAGATCGACCTGAAGCAGAAGGAGCTTTTTGCTTTTTGGTACCTCTTCTGCTTTGACAACGGTACCGACTTTGAGGGATGTTTGGAAGAACTGGTCGATGCCGATCAGCGCAACCCCTTCCTCTTTTGGTTCCTCTTTTGCTACTTTGTTGGGTTTGCTCTCTTTTTTGGGTGTTGCTGCCTTGTCTTCCGGAACTGCCTGCTCAAGCAGCGGTGCTTCGATGCGCGGGAAGAGCGGCGGTGTCTTCTCTATGGTAAAGCTCTCAAGCAGCTGCTTTTCTTTGAACAGACGCGTCCAGCTTGCATGGTCGATGGTGAAGCCCAGCGCTGTGGCGATCTTGGGGCAGGTTTGGGGCATGACAGGGTAGAGCATGACGGCCACTTTTGCCAAAATAGCGGCGATGAGTCCGTTGAGTGCCATTGCCTCTTCCTCTTTGCCTTCTTTCATGAGTGTCCATGGCTGATATTTGTCGATGGCTTTGTTGGCAACGGTCAGCGGACGCCACAGCTCTTCAAGGTAGCGGTGTATCTGCATCTCAAAGAGCAGCGGTTCGAGTTTCTCCAGTGATGCTTCGACTTCATCGAGTTCAGCCTGATAGTACTTGGCAACATTGGTGGAGTCGACCTTGCCTTCAAAGTATTTGCCGCTCATCCCTATAAGGCGGTTGAGGAGGTTGCCAAGGTCATTTCCAAGGTCGGAGTTGATGCGGTCTATGAGCGCTTTCTGGCTGAAGTCGCCGTCACCGCCGAAAGGTACCTCTCTGAGCATGAAGTAGCGGAAGTTGTCCAGTCCGTAGGCATCTGCAACCTCTCTTGGGTTGATGACATTGCCTTTGGATTTACTCATCTTCTCGCCGTCGCGTGTCCACCAGCCGTGTGCGGCGATGTGCTTTGGCAGTTCCATCCCGAGGCTCATGAGGAAAGCCGGCCAGTAGATGGCATGGAAACGGAGGATATCTTTGCCTATGAGGTGTACACGCGCCGGCCAGAAGTCCATATTTGCCTCATCGGTACCGTAACCCAGTGCCGTAACGTAGTTCATCAGCGCATCGAGCCAGACATACATGACATGTTTGGGGTCGTTGATCTCTTTGGGGAGTTTGACACCCCAGTCGAAACTGGTACGGGTAATGGAGAGGTCTTCGAGCCCCCCTTCGACAAAGCGGATGACCTCGTTGCGTTTGCTGCGAGGCAGGATGCACTCAGGGTGGGCATCGTACCATGCCAGCAGCTTATCCTGATAGGCAGAGAGGCGGAAGAAGTAGCTTTCTTCTTCTACAATGGTGGTAGGCTTGCCGCACTCTGGACAGAACTCGCCGTCGACAAGCTGAATCTCCGGGAAGAAGGTTTCACAGGAGATGCAGTAGTGTCCTTTGTAAACATCTTTGTAGATATCACCGTTGTCGAACATGACCTTAAAGGCTTTCTGTACACCTTTCATGTGGTCTTCGTCGGTCGTGCGGATGAACTTGTCGTAGCTGATACCAAAATCGTCCCAAAGGTTCTTGAAGGTTGCCGAGATCTCATCGGCGTACTCCTGAGGGCTTTTGCCTCTGGCTTTGGCTGACTCTTCTATCTTCTGTCCGTGTTCGTCAGTACCGGTCAGAAAGAAGGTCTCAAGACCGCTCATGCGTGAGTAGCGCGCCAGTGCGTCGGCGATGATAGTGGTGTAGGCATGACCGATATGGGCAACATCGTTAACATAGTAGATAGGGGTGGTGATGTAGGCTTTGTGGCAAGATGACATAGGCAAGATTCCTTAAACAAATGAGTTTATTTTAATAGGAGATATTTTAGCCAAAGTGCGCTGTGGTACGGGTTAGTCATGCAAATGAAACCAATGTGATCATATTTACTAATATTTGTGTTATAATAGGTAAATTCTGAAAGGAGGCTATGTTGATGCCGGAGCCGAGTTGCGAAGAGAAGGGCACTTTTATGCATAGAGACAGTAACAAGTGTATAGATGCGGAAGAAAAACGCAGGATCCTTGCTGAACTGAATGCCAAACGTTTAAAAGAGCAGAGACGGACAGAACGTTTCAAAAAACATTTCTTAAAGACGAGGATCTACCATATAGAAGGGAAAGAATTTTACAAGCTTTCAGACGGAAAACGTGCCTATTTTGTTGAGAAAGAGATGCTGAGAAAAGTCATTGACGGGCCCAAAGAAATGACCTTGCACACATTTCGCTATGCCTCCGGCGGAAAGCGTACAGGATTGGCAAAATGGGATCCGGTCTCGGAACAGATCATGCTTTCAGAGAGTGCACTTCGTGTCTATTTTAAACCGTTTAAACTGGAAAAAATAAGGCAAAAGAAGGATAGATAATGTTCATCCGCAGCGGAAAAATACAGTTTCTTTTCTGGAGCGCCTTCTTTTCTGTATTTGTCTTTCTGTGGATCGCAGCTGTATGGTTCCAGATTTTTATACTGCCTGAGAAAGTCCCAGACCATGTGCCGCCGGATGCGGTGGTACTCTTTTTTATACTCTATGGCGTGCTTGCACTGCTTGTTATGGGCGGTACACTGGTTTCGGTACTGGTCAATAACCGCTTTTACAGAATCTTTTTTGGCTCTATGGCAGTTGTGATGTTCGGTTCGATGATGATCGCCAAGAGTATGTACGGATAGGTTTTTGTCCTATTTCTTTTGTGCTACACCCATATATTGCTCATAATTCGCCGCATAATCTTCAAGATTTTCCTCCAGCATAGAAGCGTACTGTCCTACAAAATAGTCAAGCAGTTCTTTCTTTTTTGAGAGCATCTCTTCTCCGCTTTGAAATCCTGCGGCGCTGATCCATGCATTGAAGCGTGAGGCAGCGAACATGAGTGAGTTGCTTACCAGTCCGGGCTGTACCTGCTGATTGATGTGACCGTTTGCCAGGGCAATATGTGCGTCTGCCCGTTCAAAGAACTTCTCATCAAGTTGTCTTTCTTCGGTTTGCTGTGTATCTGACATTGTCTGATCCTTTTTTAGGTTTAAGGTATTTTACAAAGTTATGCTTAAGAGGCTGCAAATATTTGTATTGTTCTGCCGTATTCAGTTGAGAGTGTGTCGATAAGCAGAAGTTGCCCTTTATTTTAGCCTCAATAAGTTACAATGATATTTTTTGTGAATGATTTTAGGGGAGTGGTGCAGCCTATGGTACGTACAACGATAATAGGATATATGATGGCTACAGCGATGCTTTTTGGCGGGTTGTTCTCATCTAAAAAAGTGGTGATCAAGCGTATGCATCAGCCTATGGATGTCGCCTATGAAAAAGGTGAAGCATTTGCACGGGTCAATGAGATTCGTGAAGCATTGGGAATGAATACGCTTGAGAGCAACGATGCACTTGCAAAAGCTGCACAGGCACATGCAGACTATCTGGTGCAAAATCGGGCGCATGAACATAATGAGATACGTGGTTTGCCGGGGTTTACAGGTCTGCATCCTGTCGACAGAGCAATCCATGCCGGATATGCATCACGGATGGTACTGGAAAATCTTTCAACGCAAAACTATGATGCTGAAAGTTCAGTTTCGGGGCTCTTTTCTGCGATCTATCACCGGTTTACCTTTCTTGATGAAGGCATCGACGAGATAGGCGTAGGTGTTGCCCAGGATAAAACCAATACCAAAAACAGTGCTTTTGTGTATGATATGGGAAATTCGGAGATCAACAGGCTTTGCCGTATGAAAGCTTTTAGCGGTTCAGGGAAGTTTGTATACGGTGTCTGCGGTGACAAAAAGCATCCGCTGCCATACTCGAGATTTTTAAAAGCGCAAAATGCCATGAAGTGGCTTAACCCGAAAATCGTTGTTTACCCCTATGACGGGCAGAAAGAAGTGCCGCCGGCTTTTTATGCTGAGATACCCGATCCTCTGCCGGACTTTGATGTTTCGGGGTTTCCTGTGAGTATCTCCTTCAACGACTATTTTTTCAAGCACATCACACTACGCTCATTCCGTCTCTTCGAAGTGGGTGGCAAAGAGGTAGCCTATAAACGCGTTTTAAGCAAAGAGAGTGACCCCAACAGACGGTTCAGCGGGTTGCAGTTTGCTCTTTTCCCGCTAAATAGACTAAAATACGACACTTCCTATCGCGCAGAAGTCATCTATGTGCACCATGGCAGAGAGATCACCAAAACATGGACGTTTCATACCCATAAACCTCAAGAGAAACTGCTGCGTATTACAGCATTGGATACGAAAGTGGATTTGCAAAGAGGCAAAGGATACCAGCTCTACTTTGTTCCCCGAAATGGGCATGACGTGTTAAAAGATGTAATGTTCCCCGATGACGTGGATGTCTCCTTTTCAGACAACAACACATTGCGGGTACGTGTCTATGCAAAAAAGAGTGGGGATTTTAGTATTAGAAGCGGACAACGTACCCTCAAGGTGCACGTTGTAGACAGTGCACAGAAATAGTCTGCGCTAATTCCGAATTTCCAAGAGGTGTTTGGTGCTGATGTTATTCCATGGCTTGTTAAGCGCATAGAAATCATTATAGCTTTTCAGTACCCGTTTGAAGTTGGCACTCTGTGCACTCTGTTCCTGAAGCACCTCTTGAAGCGCTTTTTTTGCCGCAGCAAAGAACTCCGGCGGAAAGTCCTTTATCTGTACCTGTTTGGGGAGTTGCTGCAGGGCTTTGGCATTTTGGTAGCGGAACTCCTGCAGCATTGTTGCGGTCATCTCTTCGCTTGCGGCGGTGATGATGGCACGGTGCTCGCTGCTGAGTTTTTCCCATCTTGCTTTGTTGAATGTCAGTTCAAGAATGGAGCCGGGTTCATGCCATCCGGTGTAGTAGTAGGGTGCTGCTTTGGCAAACCCCATCATGCTGTCAAGGGCAGGGCCTACCCATTCGGTCGCGTCGATGGTACCGCGCTCAAGCGCTGTGTAGATCTCACCTGCGGGCAGCAGCACGGGGTTGACCCCCAGCTTTTTCATCACCTCTCCGCCAAGACCGGGGATACGCATCTTCAGCCCCTTGAGGTCGGCAAGGGAGTTGATCTCTTTTTTGAACCAGCCACCCATCTGAGGACCGGTGGTACCGCCAATGAGCGGATAGAGGTTGAATTTGCCGTAGAGCTCCCGCCACAGCTCATACCCGCCGCCAAACTTGAACCACGTGATCATCTCTTCGCTGAGCATCCCAAGCGGCATGCCGCCAAAGATGCTGAACGCGGGGTTTTTGCCTTTCCAGTAGTAGACACCCGAATGAAATGCATCGATCTGCGCGGCTGAACAGGCATCAAATACCTGCATAGCAGGGACAAGAATGTTCTTGGCAAAGACTTTGATCTGGAGTGTACCGCCGCTGAGCTCTGCACACCGTTTGGCAAAGGTATCCACCCCCGTACCCATGATGGGGAAGTGTGCCGGCCATGAGGTGGCAAGTTTGAGCGTGACCTTTTTGCCGCGGTTGATGTGGGCAGTGCCCGAAACACTCTCTTTGTCGGCACGGTGGCATCCGCTCAGCGCCAAAGCACCGGCACTAACAGCAGTGGTTGTGAGAAAATCTCTGCGTTTCATACAAACAGCCTCTTTTTGTTTAATTATGACGATATTATAGCGTTTTGGAGCACAAAAGAACGAAACGGAAGGGTTAACATTTGAAAGCTATGTATCTAGGATAGAAACTAAATTTGCAATATTTAGTCTTTTTGCATCAAAACTTTTTATTTTTTAATGTATTATAAGATATGATTAATTTTTAAATTATATATGAGGAGACTTACATGAAAAAAACATTGGTTCTATCATCTGCGATAGTTGCATTTTAACTTTTGATAAATGGATGTGGGGGTAGTGATTCGTCAGTTCCTGCATCATCTGCAACGCCATCTCAGCCAGCAGAAGCACCAGCACCCAGTAACGATACAACGTGTAAAACAAGTGGTGATACGGTTTTAGTACCGGAAGGAGAAGCATGTACTTACAGTCTTCCATCTTACAACAATGGGGAAGTGCAGACCTATAGATGTGAAAATGGAAGAATAATCAGCAGTGGTTTAAGTGCAGAGTCGATCACATTTAACAATATTACTATTACGTGTGAGTAAAATTTTATTTAACGGGGGCGCGGGTGAACGGCTGCAAAAGATGAAAACTTGTTTTCAGGTTTGGTAGATCGTTCCTCCCGCTTATTGCCTTGAAGGTCAAAAAAAAGGTCAAAAAGTCAGAAGAGTCAGGGGTCAGGTGATAATGATAACATATTTTTATGAAATAATGTTTCGATATGATACAATTTACAATCCAACTTGACAGAACACAATCTCTTTGGTTTCATTATCATTATCACCTGACCCCTGACCCCCTCGCCGGTGCCGTTGCAGGAGGCGATAGGGGTGCGCAGATCGGCAGTGCGGTAGCTTTAAGTGCCGAGCAGCATAACAGACAACTGCATCAAAAAGAGATAGCGTGGATTAAAAAGCATGCTTTAGAGTTTGCTAAAGAAAATCACCTAAGTTCGGCAGAGGCAAGAGAGATACTAAGCGCCGCGGCACTCTACAATGTAGACGGTTTTACCAAGCAGTTGATAGACTTAGACAAACTTCGCATAGATAAAGAAACTCTACAAAAAGCAAGAGCCTACATCTCGCAACATGCGCAAAACAGCTACTTTGACAATCAACACGTCACCGACGACAGCTTCCCTTATCGACAGCAGATGTTTAGTGCTACCCAAGAGCAGTTTTACGATCATGACTACGACCCCAATACGCTCGTAGGACTCATCGACAATACCCTCGATCTCGTACCCGCCGGTGCTATAGGTAAGATGGGCGGTAGAGCCGCAAGCGAAATAAGCGTCGGGAGGTATCTTGAAAGAGATGGTAAGAATACAAATACTGCACTGCATGAAAAGATTAATGGTAAAAAACCTACAAATTTATCAAACGGAAGATATAAAGTAGATAAATATGGTAATATTAAAGAGTATGATTCTAAAGGTAATGTTATAAGCAGAGAGCCAAAATCTATACAAGATCAAATGGTTCAAGATGCGGCTTATAAGGGTGCTGGACAAAAATTAGATATTGATATTAAAGATCCAAAATTCCCAAATCATGATAAATGGGAATATAGTGAAAAATCTTCAGAAGGTGTTACAAGCACAGTCCATTATATGAAAGATAGAGATACAGGTGAAATTTCGGATATGAAGTTTATGAATCATGGACTTAAAGACGGCGATACTAGAACAATAGGCAGATACGAAAAAAGCCCCAAAGAGCAAGGAGGCATAGTCGAGAAGAAAAAGAAGAAAAAGGATAAATAGTGCTAATTAGGGATAAGAAAAATTGGAATAAGGAATATTTGGTCTATGGTATTTCTGGTAATATGTTTATTACATATGATGATAATTACGAACCTGTAAATTTGGTATTTAAAGAGGATTGCGAAATCATAGACGACACTCCCTCGAAGTATTGGATAAAATATGGTGAAAATACTTATCTGCCAGAAGGGTGGAATGATGAGAATTATCTTTATGAATTAGTTGATGATTTAGCACCCTTAGAAGATAAAAAATTTAGAGAAGCAAAAGAGAAGATTGATAAAGAGTTTTACCATTTTTATGGAAATGATAAGCTAGAATACCAAGACCCAAGCATTAACATAACAGCAGAACCAATAGGAGAAAATTGGGTACTATGCCCTGAATGTAATGAGGCATTTGAAGTAGATAAAAATCAAGGGGTAGTTACCTGCACCAATATTGCATGTAGAGCTAAAATGAATAACCCTTATGCTAAAAAGTTGCCACAAAAAGAAGAGTAAAGGACAAAAATGGCAGTAACCAAAACCACCCAAGCCCTACTGCCATTACTCTTTATAACCCTAACCACCCTAACAGGAGCAAAAGCCAATATAAACACCAAAGGCAACACAAACATAAAAGGGGTACTAATTGCAAGTGCTACAACAACCAAAGATGGCACAGCAGATTTGCTTAATGAGCTTTACAATGATAAAACAGCAGCAACTACCGGCAGATTAATGGTAGATGAAGACCTTTTTGAAGCAGTAACATTAGTAGGCGGAGCAGCAAAAGGAGTAGCAACAGGTGTAGTTAAGATTGGTAAAGCAGGTGTTAAAGCAGTAGATAAGTCGCTAACTAAGGGTGTTGATGAGGCTTTGGATATTGAGCTTAAAAGACCTACTATCAATGACAACTTTTTAGACTCAAAACCTATATCCAGAGACCAAGCTAAAAAACTTTTAGAAGAGAGATATATTAAACAAGGAGAAAGCCCAGAAACAGCAAAAAGATGGGCAGAGACTACAGTAGATAGCTTTGAAGGGCAAATCACTACAAGAATGGTACTTGAAGGGGATACTTTTATATTAAATCACAGTCATAAAATAAAAGAAAATCCACCAACAGGTATTTATGTAATCAAGAAAGAAAATGCTAACAAGACACCATATGAGCTACAAAAAGAGTTAGCACTACCTAAAAGCAACCCTGCAACTGTACAAACAGAGGTTACAGTTACAAAGCCTCATGAAGTCTTGGAAGGTGAAGTAAAAGGGCAAGCCGATCAAAACTGGGCATGGGATCATGCAACAGGAGGTGGACAACAAACAGTAGTTGATCCAAAATCAACAAACAGAGATGAAGTAATAGGAGATAAAAAATGATAAATCTTAAAGAAAAATTAGAAAAGAAAATTAAGACTGTTTTTAAACAATATAAACTACAAGATGAAGAAAATGTATATATAGAAGTTTTAAAAGAAATAGAACAAGAACTATTTTCTAATGATTTAAATTTAAAGAAAAAAGCTATTAAAGGACTTGAAAGTCTTTTACTGTCGTATAGAGCTTGGGAAGATGGATATAGTGATACATTTTCTGACCAAGGAGATAAATATCAAGATAAATTTGTAGATGATTTTAAAAACTGGGATGAATGGTATAGTTTTTTAGAAAGTATAGTTGAAGATGCAAAGGAGTATGTAGCAGATTATGAAAACAAATATCCTAACAAAAACTAAACAATAGAAAACCTCTCACTGGGAGAGAGTGATTCTAAAGCCCAAAGCTTCATCAGTGCGAATGTAAGCAAAGATGAAACCTTTACCAATACAAGAGGAGAACAGCTATAGGGGTCAGGTGATAATGATAACCTAATAAAAACCATGCTATACTCATATACAAGGAGCACCCATGGCAAGAAGACCCCGTATTGAAAATATAGGATATTACCATATCGTCAACAGAGGCGTAGAGCAGCGTGTTGTATTTAAAGAAAAGGAGGATTTCGAACAGTTTGAAACGCTGATGTGCTTTTATGCCAAAAACTTCGGTGTAGTGATACACAACTACTGCTTGATGTCAAACCACTACCATCTTCTCATAGAGATCACCCATCCCAATCTCTCAAAGTTCATGCGACAGCTTAATATGAACTACGCTATCTACTTCAATAAAAAATACAAAAGAAGCGGACACCTATGGCAAGGAAGATTTAAATCATGGTATGTGACAGATGAGGCATATCTTTATACATTGATGCGCTACATAGAACAAAACCCACTTAAAGCCAATATGATAAAAGATATCGTCCATTATCCTTATAGCTCTTATCATTACTTCTTAGATCACAATCATCTACCCGAGTGCCTCAAAGGCTCATGGGTAGCACAGAACTATAAAGATGACAAAAAAGCCATAGAAGCCTTCTTGAGCCAACCTGTAGATATGACACAACTCCAAGAGCTTAAAAAGGCATCTTCACTGGTAGAGGCACCTAACATCGATCACAAACCCGATATGCCAAAACTTCAAAAGATGTTTGCTGACATTACCGATATAAAGAAAAGAAACAAACAAATACTCAAAGCGATAGAGCAAGGCTACTCTCAGCATAGCATCGCTAAAGTTTTGGGTATATCACAACCTGCTGTGTATGGTGTGGTGAAGAGGAATAAGGTGTGAGTTATCATTATCACCTGACCCCTAAAGCTTGGTAGAGGCACCTAACATCGATCACAAACCCGATATGCCAAAACTTCAAAAGATGTTTGCTGACATTACCGATATAAAGAAAAGAAACAAACAAATACTCAAAGCGATAGAGCAAGGCTACTCTCA
>JALWTA010000029.1:30094-56097 GCA_027082955.1 Sulfurovum sp.
GCATAGCATCGCTAAAGTTTTGGGTATATCACAACCTGCTGTGTATGGTGTGGTGAAGAGGAATAAGGTGTGAGTTATCATTATCACCTGACCCCTAAAGCTGCTAAAGCTAAAGCTTAAAGCTCCTAAAGCTCTGACCCCTAAAGCCTCTAAAGCCTAAAGCTAAAGTTCCTAAAGTTTAAAGCTTTTTTTTGTGCTTATTATAGCGTTTTGGAGCACAAAAGAACGAAGTCTTGAAATATTATGTACTAATGACACAGCGGTTGCGTCCGGAAACTTTGCCTTTGTAAAGTGCGGTATCGGCTCTGATAAAGAGTTCGGAAAAGCTTTCTTTTGGCTCGCGTAGTGCAGCACCACAGGTTACAGTCACATCAATACGGATCCCTTCAAGAGTGACAGGAGTGTCACTGAAAGCATTTACCAGTGTACGGCAAAGTGTTTCGAGTACATCGGGTGAGATGTCGGGGATGAAGCTGACGAACTCCTCTCCGCCCCAGCGTGACGTATAGGCGTGTGACCCCACAATTCTTCGTATGGTTGTTGCTGTATGCTGTATGACGTGGTCTCCATAGGTATGTCCGTAACGGTCGTTAATGGATTTGAAATGGTCAATATCGATTACAAGCAGTGCGGGGGAGCGTGCATCGGTAGTTTTGTTGGCGAAGAACGCTTCACTGTACTCGACCATAAAAAGACGATTATAAAGCCCGGTGAGCGGATCGAGCATAGAACGGTTCCTTAGTTGATTGTAGTGTTTTTGTTCATGCTGGGAGTAGAGCAGTACAAGACCGCTTGAGATCAGCAGGAAAAGCACGAGATTGATATTGCCAAGTACAAATATATATTGGCGTGTAACACCATGCAGCGGTTGGTGTTCTCTAAAATGGATGTTGAGAAAAAGAGAGACTGCGACAATGCCCATCAGCCTGAAAAGCTGTGTTTTTAAGGCATAGCGCTGGGTAAAGAATGGAAGTATCGCCAGCACATAAATATAGTAGTGAAATCCACTTTCAAGACCAAGATAATACGTTGCAAATACTGCGTGAAGTATGATCTCGCCGTAAACCAGCCAGCCTATGGCACGATCATCATGGGTAATTAGTGTTTTATCCCCCAGCCCGAAGATAGCATATAGATACACAGATACGCTCAATATGTTGGTAGCGGCAAGAACATAGAGTTTTAAATAGGCAAAAAGAGGAATAAACAGCAAATGCATTGTACCTGCAAGGACAAGTGCAATAAAACCTATTTTCCAATAATGGTTTTCGTGTTGAAGAAGCCTGAGCTGATGTGAAAAAATGTGCGCTCCTTTCTTTATTTTACCTCTTACCGTATTTTATCCTAAATGGCATCAGGTATTAGAACAATTTTAGCATGAAAAGAACAAAAGAGACAAACTTATGGTATACTGCCTTACAATTTAAGCGTATATCGGTCAACTCTCAAATATTCCCTGATCAACGGGAAGGGGGATTTTTGAATCTTCCATAGAACAATCAAACATAAAAACTCAGCCTTGGACCGGTCATTTCTGCAGGCTTGGTCGATCTGTGAACAGATCATAAAGGTAATATAACGATGTCATTTCATACATTAGGGCTGTCAAAGCCACTGCTTAAAGCAGTTTCACAAGAGGGCTACAGTGAGCCTACACCCATTCAAAAAAAGGCAATCCCTGTCGTGCTCGAAGGACGTGATGTCCTTGCAGCAGCGCAGACAGGTACCGGAAAAACAGCTGGGTTCACGCTTCCATTGCTTGAAAAGCTCTCTCAGAGCCATCCGAAGATGAAACAAAAACAGATACGGGCACTGGTCTTGACCCCGACACGCGAACTTGCCGCACAGGTAGCACAGAGTGTCAAAACCTATGGTGCGCACATGCCCTACAGATCAGCAGTGATCTTTGGCGGGGTAGGCATCAACCCGCAGCTTTCTGCGCTTCGAAAAGGGGTGGAGATTGTCATTGCTACGCCAGGGAGACTGCTTGATATTGCATCACAAAAGTGCATAGACTTTTCGGCACTGGAAGTACTCATTTTAGATGAGGCGGACAGAATGCTTGACATGGGGTTTATACACGATATCAAAAAGCTGATGAAGATGATGCCCCAAAAGCGTCAGACACTGTTATTTTCGGCTACCTTCTCTCCTGAGATCAAAAAGCTTGCATCCGGACTGCTGCACAACCCCAAAACCATCGAAGTGGCACGCGAAAACACCACAGCTGAGCAGATCAGTCAGGTGGTACACCATGTGGACAAGAGCCGCAAACGTGAGTTGCTTTCTCAGCTGATCAAAACGAAAAAGTGGGAGCAGGTGCTGGTCTTTACCCGTACCAAACACGGTGCCAACAGACTGACAAAACAGCTTGAAGAGAGCGGCATAAAAGCTGCCGCCATTCACGGCAACAAAAGTCAGGGAGCACGTACCAAAGCCCTTGCGGACTTCAAAGCACGCAAAATCGGGGTGCTGGTAGCGACAGATATTGCCGCCAGAGGGATAGACATTGACCAGCTTCCGCATGTGGTCAACTACGAACTACCCAATGTTCCGGAAGATTATGTCCACCGCATTGGGCGTACTGGACGTGCCGGAGAGAAAGGTGAGGCGGTATCGCTTGTCTGTGTTGATGAGCACAAACTGCTTTACGGCATTGAAAAGTTCATAGGCAGCAAGATAGAAAAGGTCGACATAGAGGCATTCCGTCCAGACCCGAGCATCAAACCTGAACCGATACAAAACGGCAGCAATAGCCGTAGGCGCAAAAGAACCGGCGGCAGCAGAAGCGCTTCCCATGGCGGGAGCAACAGACAGCGAAGTGCGAACAGAAGATAGATTTCTCTCCATATCTTCTGCTTGGTTTCAGTAAGAATTGGGCATGATTTGTCAAAAAAAAGGTGCGGCGTGAAATGTCATATCTGTAACGGTGAAACCTCCATCTTCACAGAAACATATGCCGGCATTGTATGCCACTACTGCAAAAACTGCGAATACATTTTCAAAGACCCCTCCTGTTATCAGCCTGTCCAAGCACAGAAAGAGCGCTACGATCTGCATACCAATGATGAGAATGACGAAGGGTACAGAGCCTACTTCCAGCGTTTTGTCGATTTTGTTATACCCCATGTAGGCAGCCCGATAACGGCACTCGATTTTGGATGTGGCAGAAGTACACTTTTAGCAAATATATTAAAAAATATTGGAATAGATACAGATGCGTATGATCCAATCTACCATCCGGAAAACTGGAATGATAGTAAAAAATATGACTTAATTGTTTCAACGGAAGTGTTTGAGCATCTCCATCAGCCAAAAGAGGTTTTTGCATCGCTTATTGCACGTTTGGATCCGGGTGGTTTTCTTGCTGTTCAGACACAGTTTCATCCTGAAGATGAAGAGGCTTTTAAAGAGTGGTACTACCACAGAGACCCGACCCATATTGTCTTTTTTTCTCCAAAAACATTTAAAATGCTTTCCAAGATGTATGGATGTGACTATGTTGCAGATAACGGGAAAAATATGGTAGTATTGAAAAAAAGGGGATATAGGTTTATATGATTATTGAACAGTTCAAAAAGCTTTTTGGCAAGCGCAAAGAGCAAGTGTCACACGATGATCCGCCTGGTCGTACATTTAAACGCATTTTGACAGGCGATTACTTTGGGTTGCAGGATCCACATGCCGATGAGGCAGCACATCAGGCGGCAAAAGAGGAGAAGATAGCCCTCATTGCCAAGATGGATATGAAGCCCAAATTTGTAAGGTATGCGCTTAAGAAAAAGGCTTTTGATGAAAAAAGTCCCCACATTACCGCTGCACATGTGGTTTTCCAAAATGAGGTTTTCGATGAGAAATGGCATATGGTGCATGTGACGGAGATCTCGTTTATTGTTCCCAAAGAGGAGTTTGAAACATTCGAAACAATGGCGGGTGTACGTTTGACAGAGGATTTTCGTGACTTGACCGAATATGACGGCAAGAGCCACTACAATGGAAAAGAGCGCAGAAAAGAGCGCAGAAAAGCACCTTTCTCCGACATAGATGCGTAAGGGCTTTGTTAAAAATTTTGGTTAAGATTGCACAAAAATGAGGAAGCGTACTGGATGAAAAGATACACTTTTGTTTCATGGAATGTCAATGGTATTCGTGCTGTCGAGAAGAAAGGGGCGCTGAAATGGGTCGATGAAATGCCCATGGATTTTTTAGCACTGCAGGAGATAAAAGCCGAAGCGGAACAGATACCGGAAAATATTTTTGCACGGCGCTTCAAATTTCACAGTATCAATGCATCTTCAAAAAAAGGACAGTCCGGGGTGGCTCTCTTTACTGACATCCGTGGAGAAGCCTCTGCATGTGAAGAAGTGGACATTCTGCATGAGGGGCGCATTAACGAATATCATTTTGGCAACATTGCCTTTTTCAATGTCTACTTTCCAAATGGACAGAGCAGTGAAGAGAGACTGGCATACAAACTCTCCTTTTATGACCGTTTTCTAACATACATTAATCGCCTGAGAGAAGAGGGAAAATCGATCATCTTCTGCGGGGATGTCAACACAGCACACAAAGAGATCGATATTGCAAGACCCAAGGCGAATGAGGGAACATCGGGTTTTCTCCCCATAGAACGCGCATGGATGGACAAACTTATCGCAAACGGCTATGTCGATACTTTCAGATATGTTCACGGTGATGAAAAAGACCGTTACAGCTGGTGGAGTTACCGTGCAGGTGCACGCGGACGTAATGTTGGCTGGCGTATCGACTACTTTTTTGTCTCAGATGATCTGAAAGATCAGATCGTCGATGCCGATATACTTGACCAAATCATGGGAAGTGACCACTGTCCGGTGACACTGGTGATCGATCTGCCGGCATAACATATGGCAGATCGAAGCTTTTAGGAGTGGCGTGATTGCTTTACTCTCCTATGAGGTCACTACACAGATCAAACCGGTTGTGCGTCATCAGATGCACTTTCCCGTGCAGCTTCATCATGTCATCAAAGATCGCTTTGGAGAGGGCAAAACCGACTTCCTGCTCCTTTTTTTCACCATCCATTGCTGCAAGGTTCATGTCGTCTATGATCTCTTTTGGGACGGATATACCGGGTACTTTGTCATCAATGAAGTTGGCAGTGCGGGCACGGACAATGGGGAACTGTCCGAGTACCAGCTGCGCTTCTTTGGCGGTTTCTCTGATACTCATTGCCTTTGCCTCTTCAAAGAGTGCCAGTAGCTCTTTGGCATTCTCCACATCATAGACAGGCTGGGTGATGATGGCTCTTGCACCGTAGTTGAGCTTTTTGAGCATCCGTTTTTGCAGCTTTTTCATATCTTTGGCATAGGCATTGCTGACAGCAAAAGGGTAGATGGGTTTGGGTGCAGGGTTGAGCGGCTTGTTGGAGTAATCTACACCGTTGTTCAAGTGGTAGATGATGCTCAGAAGTAGGGTGGAGTCACGCTCAAGTACCCCTTTTACCTCAGGCTGGTCGGAGAGTTTTGCCGGGTCGCCTGTAAGGGCGAGGATGCATCGCAGGTCAAAGTCGTTGGCACCAAGCAGGGTAGATTGCAGTGAGAGTTTGTTCTTGTCACGCATGCTCATGGTGGCGATGACAGGTTTGTTGAAGGTCTGCTGCAGCCTGATAGCGGAGAGTACACCGCTCATTTTGAGCTTGGCAAGGGGGTTGTCGGTACAGGAGAACCCGCTTACCTTTTCATGCAGCTTGTGTTTTTCGATATCTGCTATGATTTCATCGAGTGATGCACCGTGTGGAGGATTGACCTCTACGGTAATGAACTGCTTTGTCTGGTTACAGAGAAAATCGCAAAATGTTTCAAACATAAATGGTACTCTTTGTCTTAAATTACTTAAATTAGCTATAATTCTACCAAAATTAACTATACAATGAGGTATATGATGGCGAAGCTGGCTGTATTTGATTTTGATTCGACACTGATGGATGGGGAAACTATCGACTTTTTGGCAAAACCTTTGGGGCTTGAGGCACAGGTGGCTGCCATTACCGAGCGTGCAATGGCAGGAGAGCTTGACTTTTTCAAGTCGCTTGTGGCGCGTGTGGCACTGCTTGAGGGGTTGGAGAAAGCCAAGGTCGATGCCATCTGTGCCGACTTGCCTATGATGCCCGGAGCTACAGAAACGGTTGCAGGGCTCAAAGCCAAAGGCTATACCGTCGTTTGCTTCTCCGGCGGCTTTAGAAACGCTACCAAGCCCGCCTGTGAAAAGCTTGGCATCGATGCAGACTTCTCCAACTTTCTGCATGATGAGGAGGGGATACTGACCGGACGGGTAGGGGGTGAGATGATGTACTCTGAAGCCAAAGGCGATATGATCGTGCGTATACAGAAGCTATTGGGAGTGGGTAGAGAAGAGACGCTTGTCGTCGGTGACGGTGCCAATGACCTGAGCATGTTCGCCCATGCCGATATCCGTGTGGCATTTTGTGCCAAACCGGTACTCAAAGAGGCAGCTACCCACTGTGTGGATGTGAAGGATCTGACGGAGATTTTGAAGATCGTCTAATGCTTTTTCGGCTCGGTATACTTTTCCCTCAATGCATCGAGTTTGTCATGGTACTTCTCCGCATCTCCGTAGCCTAGGTATTTGCTGAAGTGCTCTTCTCCATAAGCGACACGTTTGGCATGTTTGATGGGGCAGAAGTAGAGTTCGGTTGTCTGTGCGACTGAACCGGCGTAAAACATCAGTCCATTAAAGTAGGAGCAGTAGACACAGTTGAGCTTTTCAAAGAAGTTCAGGTAGCCAAGATAGTGCCGGTCAAAAACAATGAACTCCTTGCGTTTTGCAAATTTGAGTTTAAAAACGGGTGCAACGACCCTCACATAGACAAAGAGTGACGCATCGAGTATCACTGCCGGTATGACCATTCCGTAGATAACCGGTGCTGTCATAAGCTGGATAAGCGGTACCTCTTTGAACCATGCCCACAGATGTTTCATATGGGCTCGCTGTTTTAGCAGACTCTCTTTGTCAAAAATGACAGATTCTCCTTCAATACGATAAGAAACCGCTTTGGTCTCTTCTTTTTCGATCTCCTGTTTGAGTTTTGCTTTCATTGCCTCTATCTCTGTGACCATATTGCGTATTGTGTGATTCATAGCTTTGTCCTTCTGGTGACTGGAAAAAGTATAGCAGATTTTTGATACTCTTGCGATTATAAAAGAGATAATAACTCCTATTTAAAAGCCGATGTGCTATACTCATGTCATGATTGAACATAAACAGACACTCAAACAGATGCTTGAAGAAGCAGAGGGTAAGAAACTGCTAATCCTTGGAAAAGAGAATATTTTTACACAAAAAGAGATTGTACGTTTTTTGAAACCCTATGGCATAGAGATAACGGACAGACTTTCTGAAGAGGTGTTTGCGGTGGTCGAGCACCATAGACTCAATCCGGTAGAGGAAGATATTTCCAATGATGCCTATGTAGAGGGACTGCCCATATTCAAGCTGACTGAATTTGAAAAATTGATCTCCGAATCGATCGATGATGATGCCTTGCTTATGGCGATCAAACTGGGTAATGACCAGAGCCGTATCAAGCGGATGCTTGCCAATCCGCATCTAAGCGATACACTTTTTGTTCGACTTCTTAAACTCTATAGGTTTGACGAGGAAGAGGAAGACAGTCGCGACGACAGAGATGTCATTATGCATACCCTGCGCCGCTATATAGAGATAAAGCCAAACGAAGAGGATTTGCTCTACTCCTATCTGACCCTGCGCCGTCTTGCCACCGAAGCGACCGATCCCAATCTGCTTGAAGCCTTGATGGGGTTTCCGAATTTTACATTCCTTGTACGCGGCAAAGAGAGCATCACACTCAAAGAGACCATTGCCAGAAATTGGCATATCAACGATACAACCATCCAAAAACTGCTCACTTTGAGAAACCATGCCATAGAGCGTTCTCTCGCAGGCAACAGCAGCATCAATGAAGAGATACAGAAGCTTTTGCTTGGTAGGAGAGATGAAGAGATTGCACAAGCCCTTGCTATAAACCCTGCAATTGGTGAAGCCATCTTTGCAGCTCTTTTGCAAGAGTCAGAGAAGGTGGTCGCTTTGCTGCTTGTACATCAACCAATCGACAAGGCACGTTTGGCACTGATCGAAGATGCCAGGTTGGAGGCTTCTGTGTTTGCACTTTTGGGTGCCAATGAGAAGCTTAGCCTTGATGTGATAGAAGCACTTGCAGGCAAAAAGGAGAATAAGACACTGCACCGCCTGCTATGTGAGAACAAAACTGTACCACCAGCACGCTTGGAGGCGTACTACCATCAGAAGCACAAAACCCTGATGCCGGCACTGGCGCAAAACCCATCAACCCCGGTATCGGTACTTGAATCACTCTACAAAAGTGACACAGAGAGCCAAGAGATCGCAGCTTCATTGGCAAAGAACCCATCGACACCGGAAACCATCTTGCGGGCACTCTTTGAGAGAGACGATTTCGAGATCAACCGGGCACTTGCCACCAACGCATCGCTGCCGATGGAACTGCTTGATGTATTGAAGTTGGATACACGATTGCAAAATGAGCTTGCGCAGAATGAACAGCTTGCTGCATCGTTCGAGACCGTACTTAATCAGGGGAAAGTGATGCTGAATGTATAAAATGAAGAGTGAAGAGAGAAGAGTGAAGAGTTTTGGTATGCTTTTCTTTGAAAAGCTTTTATTGAATAAGGAACCGAAAATTGTAGGGTGCGTAATCATGCACCGAATAGGTATGTATATATGAAAGCATCAAATATCACCAAAGCCATCGACAAACTCATCGATGCACAGCTGCCGGTCTTTATCTGGGGTGCGCCGGGGATTGGTAAATCCTCTATTGTTAAACAGATAGCTAATGAGAAGGATATGGCGTTTCTCGATCTGCGACTCTCCTTGCTTGACCCAACAGACCTTAAGGGGATTCCTTTTTTCAATGCCGACACTCAAGAGGGGGTCTGGGCAAAGCCAAGCTTCCTGCCAAGTGATCCTGACTCCAGAGGTATTCTCTTTCTTGATGAGATCAACACAGCACCGCCGGCAGTGCAGGCTTCGGCATATCAGCTTATCTTGGATAGAAAAGTAGGGGAGTATGAACTGCCCAAAGGATGGAGCATTGTAGCAGCGGGTAATAGGGAGAATGATAGAGGGGTAGTGTATAAGATGCCCCCACCGCTTGCCAACCGTTTTGTGCATTTTGAGATGGAGGTGGACTTTGACGACTGGAAAGCATGGGCATACCGTGCAGGGATAGAGAGTGCGATCATTGGCTATCTTGCCTATGACAAGAGTATGCTTTTTACCTTTGACCCCACATCCAACGAAAAAGCCTTTGCCACGCCGCGTAGCTGGGAGTATGTTGACAGCATCGTCAAAAGCGGGATAGAGAGTGATTTGATATTAGATAGTATCAGCGGTGCAGTCGGGCGTGAAGCAGCTGTGGGATACAGCAGTTTCAAGAAAGTAATGAGAAATTTGCCAGACCTTCAGAGCATCCTTGCGGGGTCGCTCAAAGAGATCGACGAGGATGATCCTAAAGTACTTATGGCACTTGCTATCGGGCTGGTCAATGTCGCACGAGAAAACCCCAGTGATGAAGCGATAGACAATATCCTCTCTTTCTCGCTCCAGCTTCCCGGAGAGTTTGCCATCATGCTTGTTAAAGATATGCAGGCAAACGGGCTGGATGTAGAGGGTTCAACGGTATGGGGTGAGTGGGTCAGGAAGTTTGCTTATCTGCTGAGTTAATGTTTACACTCCATTAAATAACGGGGTTTATAATAATTAATAAGATAATTTTTAAGGAGTATCAACATGCATATGAAAGATAGAATCAAAAGTATTATCAAGGATGATTTGAATAAAGAGAATCTGGGTATGGTTTCGCTGCACCAGACCCGTGAACTGATTATGGATGCAGGAGCAATTTTGCTTGATGTACGTCCACCTGCAAAAGTGACAGGAGAAAATGCACAGGAGGCGGGGATCGAAAATGCGTATTATACTCCCTATCCTGAGTTTGACCAGTACCTTGATGAGTTGCCTCAAGAGCACGACACACCCATTGTCGTAGCCTGCCTCAAAGGGTGGTTCGCCAACCGTGTGAAGGGGTATCTTGGATTTATGGGCTACAGCAATGTCTATGTGCTCGATACGAGTATTGAAGACCTGATTGAAGTGCATCATGCACATGCAGACAAGTAAACACTCTCTATAGCTTCTGTCATCTTCTCTCATTCCACACGCTCCTGCGTGGGAATGCAGATTTTACCTTCAAAATAATATCATCTCTGAATTGGAAAATATTTGGTATGTGTTCCCACGCGGGAGCATGGGAACAAGAAGTAGTGTATCTAATGTATTACAGCAGCCCGCTCAGTGCCACAAGCAGCACAGGCGGGGTGATGACCAGCCCCACTTTCATATACTCTCCCCAGCCTATTTTGACACCTTTTTGTGCGAGTACATGTAGCCAGAGCAGGGTCGCAAGCGATCCGATAGGGGTCATCTTGGGACCGAGGTTACAGCCGAGGATGTTGGCATAGACCAACGCTTCGTTGCCTGCATATCCGATCTTGTCGATGGCAAGATCCATGATCATGATGGTAGGCATGTTGTTCATCACTGCCGAGATGACTGCGGCGAGGAAGCCTGTGCCGATGACTGCGACATGATCGCCGTAGGATTTGAGTGTGAGCAGTATCTGCGAGAGATCATCGGTGAGTCCTGCATTTTTGAGCCCATAGACCACCACATAGAGCCCGATGGAGAACCACACCACCTGCCATGGGGCAGCTTTGATCGTCATGATAGGTTTGGTCGCTTTGTACTTCGCAGCGATCGCCAGAAAGATCAATGCGCCGCCAAGCGCGAAGATGGAGATGGGCAGATGGTAGATGTCTCCAATGAAGTATCCGACCATCAAAAGTGCCAAAAATACCCAACTAAGCTTGAACATTGGCATGTTTTTGATGGCAGACTCAGGCGTGGCAAGGTTTTCGATGTCGAGGTGTTTGGGAATGTCTTTGCGGAAGAAGAGCCAAAGGATTGTCAGCGATGCAGCAATGCTCAGCAGGTTTGGCAAAAACATATGTGCCGCATACTCCCAAAAACCGATATGGAAATAATCGGCTGTGACGATGTTGGTAAGGTTGGAGATGACCAGCGGGTTGGAGGCACTGTCGCCGATGAATCCACCCGCCATCAAAAAGGCAAACATCGCCGCGGGTTTCATGTCGAGGTGTTTCATCTTGGCAAGCAGAATAGGGGTGAGGATCAGTGCCGCACCGTCATTGGCAAAAAATGCCGCTACCACAGCACCCAGCAGCAAAACATAGATAAACATCAACTGCCCGTTACCACGACTGAGTCGCACCATCTTGAGTGCCGCCCACTCGAAAAAGCCGATCTCATCAAGCACCATAGAGAGCAAGATGATCCCAATAAACGCCAGTGTCGCATCCCAGACGATGCCTGTAACGGTGATGACATCCTCAAAGCTTACAACACCCAAAATGAGTGCCGCGATCGCACCAATGATGGCAGTCGTACCGATCTGAAGCCCTTTGGGCTGCCAGATGACAAAAAGGAGGGTAACTAAAAAGAGAGCAGAAGCAAGCAGCATGGGTTATTGCTCCGGATTGAGGACTTTAGACTTGGCAAGTGCCGCTTCGATCTCTGCTTTACTGATATCACCTGTAAGCGCAAGTGAGACATCACCGTCACTGCCGCCCACTTCCATGTTTTGGATCTTCTTTTTGGTCTCGTCACTCATACATTCACACTGTCCAGTCGCACAGTTCTCGACCATCTTGACGATGTTTTGCTTTTTGACTTCACCTGTGAAGCTGATCTTAACGCCGTTGTCTGTTGTGTTTACATTTTTTTCCATTTTTAATCCTTTAATTTCTAATTTCTAATTTTTCAGCGCTTCCTCAATCTTAGGCAGCAGCACACCCTTTATCTCCTCATACGTCTTCTCAAACGCCTCATACCCTTTCCCGTCCGGGTCTTCAAAGCCTACATGTATCTTGGGTACAGGCTTTGGGAACATGGGGCAGGTTTCGTTGGCGTGGTCGCAGACGGTCACGACAAGGTCATAGTCGTTGTCGATGACTGTATCGAGTGTCTTGGAGTGGTAGCGATCTTCCCAGATCCCTTTTTCTTCGAGGAGTTTTTGGGCATTGGGGTTGACTTTGCCTGAGGCTTTGACACCGGAGCTGTCTGCTTCGATGCCTTCAAGCTCGGCATTGACCAGTGCTTCGGCGATGATGCTTCGGCAGCTGTTGCCGGTGCAGAGAATAAGTACTTTTTTCATAGTATATTGCCTTTATGTTGTAAAGATGGCGAATTGTAGCATAAACGAAGTATATATCAAGGTATCTTGATGTATTGTAACCAAAATGTTATGGTTTGCAGCAGCCCTTGAACTCCGGCAAATCCATATCGAGATAGGAGATCTCTTTGAGAATATCCTGTCTGAACCTGTCAAGCGGGGAGCGGATAGCATAGTATGCCCAGCGTCCTTTACGCTCAACTGTTAAAAATCCGGCATCTTTAAGGATCTTGAGGTGGCGGGAGATGCGAGACTGTATCATCCCAAATGCCGACTCGATGTCACAGACACATACTGCACCGTTCTTGTCGATGAAGCGGAGTATCTTCAGTCTTGTTTCATCGTTGAGTGCACCGATGGTTTGCAGAAAATTCTCCATGGTTTAACCTCCTATATCCACTTCTGTTTTTTCAGCCACCTGAAGATCAGCCACGCAATGGCGATGTTGAGCACCCAGATGACAAAATAGCCGTACTTCCAGTCGAGTTCAGGCATGTTCTTGAAGTTCATCCCGTAGTTGCCGACGATAAAGGTTAGCGGCAGGAAGATGAGTGAGATGGCTGCAAGGCGCTGCATCGCCTGGTTCATACGGTTGCTTAGAAACCCCATAAGGAGGTTTTGGAGGTAGCCGGTACGATCAAGATAGGTTTTGGATTCGTTGATCAGGTAGGAGAGGTGCTCTTTAAGGTCGATGAACTCATATTTGAGCTTCTGTCTGGTCTCAAGCGGGAAGTGGTTGTAGACCTTGTTGACCGCGTCGTTTGCCTGTACCGAGAGTTTGGTGATGCGGTTGAGGGTGCGGCGGGCGAAGTAAAGATGCGCCTGTATCTCCTTCTCCTCCAGCTCTTCGCTGAAGATCTCATCTTCTATCGCTTCAAGTTTGTCATCAAGCCCGTCTACAATGCCCATACTGTGGTCAACCAAAATGTCAATGACGGTATAGGTAACGTATTCTAATGAATCACGCTCTTCATAACGTCTGTAAAGGTGTGAGACGACATTTTTAATGATGTGTTCGTTGCGTGAGAGAAAGATGAATTTACTGGCGGTAATGATGACAGCGACATTCTCATCATGATAAAGCAGTTCATCCTCCTCATCATGCACAAAATATTTCAAGATGATCAGTTTGAAACTTTTGCTCTGCTCAAAACTGATGGACTGGTCTTCGTTGTGGATGTCTTCAAGGAAACTCTCCGGGAAGTTGTGTGCTTCGAGCCACTCAATGATGATAGGATTGTCAACATGGGTGAAAATGATCTGTTTTTGTCCCTCTTCGATGGCGATCTCGTCTTTGTAGTACAATCGGTCTGAGAGTAGATACATAGCACACCCCTTGAGATTTATTCCTATAAGTATACCCTATTAGAGCCATAAAATAGATTTTGTTTCATCATATTTACAATGTAATAAAAAGAATATTAGTATATTCTAATAAACTGTTAAGTTTATGGGTGCTATAGTGGGATTATGAAGGAGTACAAATGACAGAATTCAGCGCATGTAAACGGGCAGTGGTCGATACGGTGATGATAAAGAGCGCACAGGATATGCTTACATCCATGTCAGAAGAGATACAGCAGCGTACACAGGTCTTTGCGATGCTTGGCAATGAAGTACGGCTGAGTATTGTGCTGCTGTTGCTCTATAAAGAGAGGATGTGCGTCTGTGACCTTGCAGATATCTTGAAGATGAAGCAGTCGCCCATATCGCAGCATCTTCGCAAACTCAAAGATGCGGGGATTTTGGTCAACAAACGAGAGGGGATGACTGTCTATTACAGCGTCGTCCCTGTCTACAGAACATGGCTGGAAAGCTGTATTAGAGATACACTCAAAGGAGATGATGATGGCAGATAAAAAGATAGTAGCGGGTATCGTGGCGGCGATCGGTGCTTCGTTGTGCTGTATTACGCCGGTGCTTGCCGTGCTGGCAGGCTCTGCAGGTATGGCATCGAGTTTTTCGTGGATGGAGCCGTTTCGCCCCTACCTGATCGCACTGACAGTGTTGATATTGGCGTATGCATGGTGGGACAAGCTCAAACCCAAAAAGAGCGATATCGCCTGTGCCTGTGATGCCGACGAGGAGGGGAAGGTGTCGTTTTGGTACAGCAAACGCTTCTTGGCACTGGTGACGCTATTTGCTGTCGTGATGCTCTCCTTTCCCTACTGGGGTGATGCGCTCATCAGACCGACCAAAAACCATGTAGCCGTTGTCGATAAAGCGTTTGTAGCCAAAAAGGTTATCAATATCGAAGGGATGACCTGCCGTGCCTGCGAAGCGACGGTTGAAAAAGTAGGCGGCGATGTTGACGGTGTCATCAGCATCAAAGCCTCGGTCGATCAAAAGCATGCAGTGGTACGCTACGACACACGCAAGACCGATGTGAAAGAGATCATGAATGCCATCGGCACAACCGGGTACAAGCCTGTGGGCTATGAAGATGAGACCGGCACACATGCCGTCACCGGCATCAAGGTCAAACCGCACCCCAAAGCCTCCTCCGACACGTCCAAATGCGGCGGCGGTAAATGTGGAGCGGGCAAGTGTGGTGCCGGTAAATGCGGCACTGCAAAGTAGGAGTATGTTATGAAAACCATTACGCTATATATTTCGGGTATGACCTGTGTCGGGTGTGGCGATACGATCAAAAACGCCCTTGCGCCTCTTCGGGGCATTGCGTCAGCCCATATTGATTATGAGAAAGGGGAGGGATATGTCAGCTATGAGCCGGAGCAGATCACTCCGGATGAGATCGCTGCGGCGATAGATGCGATTGGGCATTACAAGGTGACAAAGATCGAAGAGCTTGCCAACAATTCGACTACCTCACAGCAGCATCTGGTGATTATCGGTGGGGGATCAGCGGCATTTGCAGCAGCCATCGAAGCCAACGCTCACGGTGTGGGCGTGACGATGATCAATCACGGACTCCCCATTGGCGGTACCTGTGTCAATGTCGGATGTGTTCCCTCCAAGCATCTCATACGTGCAGCAGAAACGCTCTACAAGGCAAACCATAATCCTTTTGAGGGGATTGAAAGCCATGCCAAGCTC
The DNA here is from genome assembly GCA_027082955.1 of Sulfurovum sp. Lineage (GTDB taxonomy): Bacteria > Campylobacterota > Campylobacteria > Campylobacterales > Sulfurovaceae > Sulfurovum. The sequence goes on from JALWTA010000029.1 coordinate 45,522, forward strand.
AAAAGCTTTTCACAACTCATTGCACACAAAGAGCATCTGGTTGCACAATTGCGACAAGAAAAATATATCGATATCTTGCAGCAACTTGAGCATGTAGAACTCATAGAAGCGCATGCAACGATACGCGATGCACATACCGTTCAGGCAGGCGAGAGACTTATCAAAGCAAGCCATATCCTCATTGCCACGGGTGCATCCCCCGCCATACCACACCTCAAAGGGCTTGAAAGTGTTGACTATGTGACCAATGAGGAACTTTTTGCGCTGAACGAACTTCCAAAATCGATGATCATCGTAGGAGGCAGCTATATCGGGCTGGAGGTAGCACAGCTCTTCTCTCGGCTTGGTACGAAGGTGACGATATTGCAACGCTCGGAGCATATCCTCTCTCATGAAGACAGTGATGTGGCAGAGGCGTTGGCAGACTATCTGAAAGAGGAGGGTGTGCGTATCGTTACCGGTGCCGCGCTTGAAGAGGTAGCAGAAGAAGAGGGGCAAGTGGCGGTCATAGCAACGATCGATGGGCAAACACAACGCTTTCATGCCGAAAAGCTGATGCTTGCCACAGGCAGAAAGCCTAACAGTGAGGGACTTGGGCTTGAAAATATTGGGGTGGATGTCGATCAAAAAGGCGGGGTCGTCACCAACGCCTTTATGCAAACCTCAGTACCACACATCTATGCCGCCGGCGATGTAACGGGCAAGGCGATGTTTGTCTACACAGCCGCCTACGAAGCCAAGCTAGCCGTTACCAATATGTTTGCTTCACAGAAGGGGCCGCTTGATCTCTCCGTGCTGTCGTGGGTGATCTTTACCGATCCGCAGGTAGCGGGAGTCGGACTCAATGAAAACGAAGCGAAAAAACAGGGGTTAACGTACGATACGGCCACCTTGCCACTGACCCATGTACCGCGCGCTATTGCCGCAGAGGATACACGAGGATTCATCAAGCTTTTACGCGACAAGCAGAGCGATAGGCTCATCGGTGCACGCATCGTCGCGCCTGAAGGTTCCGAACTGCTGATGGAGATTGCACTGGCGATGAAATACGGCATCAAAGTAAGCGATCTCAAAGCGATGCTGCATCCCTATTTGACCCTATCTGAGGGGATCAAACTGGCTGCGATCATGTTCGACAAAGATGTCACTGCACTCAGTTGCTGTGCAACCTAAAAAAGATAAGGAGCAAACCATGTTTAGTTTCAAACCGATCAAAGAACCACAAAAAGAGAGCTGCTGCTCCACCACAACTGAAAGTTGTTCTACTGAGAGTCACGACTGCTGCAGCCCGCAGCCCAAAGGCAAAGCGACGTGCCCACTCTGCGGCAAGGCTGCCAAAGGGGTGCTTGTGAAAACCTTGGAGCATCTGCTGACTGATGATGCCAAGGCGAAGCTCGATACCCTCGAGGGTTTTCACTACTGCAAAACCCCGACGTGCGAAGCGGTCTATTTCCGAGGTGACGAGGTGCTCAAACAAGATGCACTTACGGTAACCGTAGGACTCAAAGAGGGTGTAAGCCCCGCTACAGTCTGTTACTGTTTTGACTGGAGTAAAGAGAAGATCAAGGCAGAGATCGAAGCGACAGGCAAAACCACCGCACTGGAGGACATCAAAGCCAAGATGGAAGACCCCGGCTGCAGCTGTGAGATCCTCAACCCCAGCGGGCAGTGTTGTTTGGGGGATGTGGGGAAGGTGGTTAAGGAGCTTTCGGTTGGTTGATGAGCTTAAGAGTAATCTATTTATAATGTTTCTTAACTCGTCCCCACGCTCTTGCGTGGGGATACGTATATAGCTTTCCTATGATAGAAAACGTATTATATTATCCAAAACGCCCATATACACTCCCACGCAGAGTAGGGAAGCGAGAATAAGACACTTGACAATACGCTACAAGTACACTACAATTGTATCTACAAAATTAAAGGTTTATCATTATGAAGCAGGCAATTAATATTAGACTGGAAAAAGATACTTTGGAAACACTTGATGAGTATGCAGCCGAACTTGACAAGACAAGGACAAGTCTTATTGAGAAAGCGATCGAACTCTATTTTGACAGGCTTGATGAAATGGTTGCCGATAAGCGAATAGACAACCTCAAATCGGGGAAGAGTACTGTGGTACCATTGGAAGAAGTGTTCAAAAAAGCCGGTATTGATGTATAAAATAGCATTTGAGAAAAATGCGGAGAAGGAGTTTTTAAAATTAGACTCACAAGCACAAAAAATTGTATCTGCAAAGATTCTGGATTTACGGGATGGTAACTTTTCTAATGATAAAGCACTCAAAGGGAAACACAAAGGCAAATTCAGGAAAAGAGCCGGAAATTACAGGATCATTTATCTAAAAGAGGATGATTATTTGGTTATCTCTATCATTAGAATTGCACATAGAAAAGAGGTGTATTGAGTACACTTAACTCGTCCCCACGCTTTCACGTGGGGATGTAGACCTAAACCTTCCATATAAAAAACTTCCACTTCATATTGAATTCTCATATACACTCCCACGCAGAGCATGGGAGCAAGAATAGCAGACTGCAGGGGTACACACAGGTTACGCAAAGAGACTCTATACTGTAAAAAAATGAAAAAGGAGTATTCATGCGTTACCTTGCGATACGCGACAGGGTGTACCCGACCGATCTCAATCCCAACGGGACGGCATTTGGCGGGTTTATCATGAGTCAGATGGATAAAGCCGCTTCCATCATGGTCGAAGAGGTGATCGTAGGTAAAGCGGTGACGGTGTTTGTCGACAAGCTGCATTTCAACTACCCGCTGCACAACGGTGACATCTACTCTGTCTATGCTGAAGTTGTCAAACTGGGGCATACCTCTATAACGATGCACATTACCTTTGAGAGCAAGTGCGGACTCTCCAAAGTGTGCTATAACATTTGCGATGCCAATTTTGTCTTTGTCGCTATCAATGATAAAGGCAAGCCTATCTCCATCAAAGCCCTGTTGCGCCCCGATGCACATCAGTGGCTGGAAGGTCTGGAACATGAAACGGCTGACACTTGAACAGATACAACGCAAGATCATCAACTATCAGATCGTGGTGATGCTCAGTTTTATATTTGGTGCGATGGGATTTGCCTACAACAGCTGGCGGTACGAGCACAATGAGCAGAACAACAACATACGCATAGCCAGTTTTCAGATACTCCATGAACTTGCCTCACTTGAGCAGAACATCTATGCCAACCACTATGACCACGACAGACACAAAGGCAGCCCAAGAGACGGGTGGGTCAAAGTAGGGCTGATAGGAGATCTCGCTCCGTTGATCTCTCCAGAGTGCAGCACGGCATCACAAAAGCTCAAGTCAGACTGGCAAAAACTTTGGCAAAAGGTAGCTGACGACAGACAGGCAACCGATATACTGGTACAAGACATAGACAGGGTGAAAGAACGTGCAAGGGAGGTGCTTAGGTCACTCTATTAGTGGCTATCTCCCTCTTCTTGCTATCAAAAACAGCCCCAATCCTGTAGCCGATACCAGAATGATGGAAGCACCGGAGGTGAGGTTGTAGGTGTAAGAAAACCAGAGTCCGATGAGGGTGAAGAGGGTGGCGAAGGCGCCGGAGTAGAGCATCATCTGCCAGAGTGAGCTTGAGAGCTTTTCGGCGATGTAGACCGGGATGGTCAGCATGGCAATGACCAGAATGAGCCCTACGACTTTGATGGCGATGACCACAGTCAAGGCAGAGAGTACGAGAATGAGCGTGTAGAAAAAGCGTACCGGGATACCTCTGAGTTTGGCGTATTCGTTGTCATAAGAGACGGCGAGGATAGGGCGGTACCAAAAAACGACAACCAGCACAATGAGTGCAAGCAGCGCCCCCATAAAGTAGAGGTCGGAGGTGCTGACGGCAAGGATGGAGCCAAAGAGATAGCTCATCAGGTCAACATTGTACCCGGGGGTCAGGTCTGTAAAGACCACCCCTATTGCCATACCTACTGCCCAGATAAGTCCTATGAAGGTATCGAGGTGGTGGCGTTTGTGCAGGGTGAGGGTTGCCACAAGCAAGGCGGCAAGCATGGCAAAGACCGAAGCACCCAAAAAGATGGGAAGTCCGAAAAAGACTGCCATGCCGATGCCGCCATACGAAGCGTGGGCAATGCCGCCGGCAAGAAAGACCATACGGTTGACCACAATGAGCGATCCGATAATGCCCGCAGCCAAAGAGACCAACACGCCGGCTATGAGCGCATGTTGCACAAAGGCAAAGTGTAATGCTTCTATCATGGCTTGTCCTTCCATACGGCGTTGGTTTGGTCGTTTGTGCAGGCCTCACAGTTCTCTGCACCAAGCATCTGCAGCAGTTCTACTTCGCAGAAATGGTCTTGGTTGCCGTGGGTGTGGAATGTCTGACGTTTGTCGCTGATGTCGTGGAACGCAAGGCGTTTGTTTACATGGGCAGCTTTATTGGCATACTCCAAAATGACCGAGATGTCATGGCTGACGACAATGACGGTCATGGTTTTGTTGAGTGTCTTCAGCAGCGCATAGATCTCTTTTTGCCCCTGTATGTCGATGCTGGAGGTGGGTTCATCGAGTATGAGTATCTTGGGATGTGCGCAGAGCGCACGGGCGATCATCACCCGCTGGCGCTGTCCGCCTGAAAGATCGCCGATGCGTGCGTTTGCATACGCCTCCATACCCACCTGTTTCAATGCACCCATCGCGCAGGAAACCTCATCTTTGCCGTAGCCAAAAAGCGGCTTCTTGCCTCCAACATGCCCAATGAGCACCACTTCGATGACTTTGATGGGAAAATCGGTATTGACATTGGTGTTCTGCGGCACATAACCGATGTGGGGCAGCTGTTTGGAGGGTGGTTCACCAAAGACGCGTACCGTACCTTTGGTAGGCTTGAGCAGACCGAGTATCAGCTTGAGCAGGGTCGATTTTCCGCCGCCGTTAGGACCGATGATGGCAAGGAAATCAAGAGGTTCAACTGTAAGGTTTATGTTTTCCAATACACTCTCTTTCTCATAGGCAAAAGAGAGGTTGTTGATCTCGATAACCGCCATGCTACTGCACTCCTGCAATCGCCTTGGCGATGCGTACAAGGTTTTCTGACCAGTCTGGGGCAAGCGGAGAGACTTTGATGACAGGGATGTGCAGCTCTTTGGCTATGATCTTCGCACTGGCATCGGAAAATTCAGGCTGTGTGAAGATGGCACGTACATGTGCTTTTTGGGCTGCTTTGATAACGCCAATGAGCTCTCTTGGTTTTGGGCTTTTACCCTCAATTTCTATGGGAAGCTGTCTGAGTCCGTACGCCTTGGCAAAGTAGCCCCATGAGGGGTGAAAGACCATAAATGCCGTACCTTTTGGCAGCGAGGAAAGAAGGTTTCTGATGTGGGAGTCTGTTTCTCTCACCTTGGCAAGAAAAGCATCGAGGTTGGCTTTGTAGTAGGGACGGTTTTGAGGGTCGGCAGAGGCAAGGGCTCCGAAAATGTGCTGTGCAATGCGTGCCACATTCTCCGGTGCCGTCCAGATGTGCGGGTCAAGTCCGTTTGCTTCATGGTGCTCGGCTTCGTGATGGTGGGCAGCCATGGGCATTTTGTCAATGCCTTTAGAGAGATCGACAATTTTCATATTGGGGTTTAGGTCTTTAAATCTGGGAAGCCAGACATGCTCAAACTCAACGCCTATGGCAAAATAGAGCTGTGCTTTGGTAATTGCTTTCATCTGTGAAGGCTTTGGTTCATAGGCATGCGGTGAGTTTCCCGGTGTGACCATGAGTGTCACTTGTACTTTGTCTCCACCGATGGCTTTGACGAATGTCTGCTCGGGCAGGATGCTGACAATGGTATTGATATTTGCCAATATAAACGTATTTAAAAGTGTAAATGTGATGAGTATTTTTATCATGTAAATGATTATATCAAAAAATTGTCGATAAGCACTTGAATGGCTATTTGTATTATTAATAGGATTATTTAGAAAAAAATTATAGTTATGCTATACTACGAACAGAAAATCGCAGTAAAGTGTGAAGTCATGAAATATATCATCTTTGTTATTGCAATAGGACTCTTCAGCGCGGAGATACTCTCTGCTGATGACACGCCATATGAGCTCGGGCACGGTATACAGATAGGGCAAACACCTATCTACGCAGGTGGATACCTTTCCATGGAGTACCGTAATCGCTTTTCCGGAGAAAAACGCCTCTCTTTGGATGATCTTGCGTTTATGTTCTATGGTGAAACGGATCGGTTCGACTACATGATGGAGCTGGAAGCGAATGATGTTTACACAGAAGTCTTTTCCGGAGCAGTTGACAATGAATCGGTCAATTTTCATATGCATCTAGAACGTTTCTATCTTGACTATAAGGCAGAAGACTATACGCTTAGAGCAGGAAAGTTCAACACTTTTGTCGGTTTTTGGAACAGAGTTCCTATCAATGTACTTAGAGACACCACCTCCAATCCGCTGTTTGCACAGTATCTCTTTCCGCGTTTCACCAGCGGCATCAATCTTCAATACCACCCGGAACAGTGGGAGAGCATACAGATCAATCTTATGTTGCAGGAGACCAAAGACCTCGATGCCTATGTAAACGATACTGCCTATAACAATATACCGGTTAACCGTCACTACGGCATAGGGGCAGATGTAGAGAGCGGTCAGGTGCGCTATCGTTTCAATGCGGGAACTTTTAGAGAAACAGATAACACGACATATTATTACCTGACAGGAGCATTTGCCTATGAGGAGAATCTCTTCCGTATTCAGGGAGAGATCGGCGCACAGTTTGACAAAGACGGCGCAACAGTACCCTATATGGGGTATCTACAAGGGGCATACAGATTGAGTGAACATGGTGAGGTCATTGTACGTGCAGAGAGTTATGATGACCGAAACAGACAGGTATCCGATACATTTGGATTGATAGGATACACATACCGTCCACTCTATCCGATTGCTATCAAAGGTGAATATCAGCACCATGCGAAGCATCATGAAGATGCCGTCTTATTTTCATTTTCGATAATGTTCTGAGGCTGGAAATGCGTAAAATAGTTGTACTCATTTTTATTGTGACACTTTGTATGCATGCGGAAGTTATTGCTGTTGTAGTCGGAAAGCAGACCCCGATTGAACATCTCTCTGCCCATCAGATCAAAGCGGTCTTTCTTAAAAAACGTGAATTTTTGGATGGCATACGTATGAAACCGATCAATCTCTCTCCAAAAAGTCCTCTACGCAGGTCTTTTGAAAAGCATCTGTTGAAGATGGACAGTGAAACGCTTGAGCGCTATTGGGTGCAAGTGCACTATCGTGGGCACCGTCCGCCGTACCGTGTAAACTCTATTGAAAGTATGATACGTTTTGTTGAACGTGTCCGTGGTGCCGTAGGCTATCTGCCCCAGCATGAAGTTCCAAAAGACTTGAAAGTGCTTTACAGGATAGCATTATGAGTTTTTCTCCAACAAAGCCCTATACGATGACACTGAAGAACAAGATTCGCTTGGCACTTTTCAGTGTTGCATTTCTTCCTTTTATCATTTTGCTGTTTTATTTGCAAAATATGGGTAAAGAGCGTATCATCAACGAGTCATTTCACCTTTATCACAGTCAAGTACATCTGGTGAAGAAGACCATAGAACAGCAGATAGGAAGTTTGCATAAAGAAGTGAGGTTCATGGCATCATTGGATCTGATGAACGACATGATCGTAAATGATGTGGACAAACGTATTGTTTCACTCTTGCTGCATAAACAGCACGATATAGGCAAAGGCGTACAGCTTTATGCTGTGGATAATGAGATGAGAATTATCGCATCGACTGAGAAAAAACGTAAATCGTCAGCGTATTTTGTTGAGGCTTATATGCTGCAAAAAGCGCTTGCATCCCATAAAAAGATGTTTATCTCCGGTCATGTACTGTTCCTTTATGCCCCTATCCAGTCCACACTACAGGAAAACCGCCAAACCGGGTATCTTCTGCTCGCTTACGATCTGAATGTCCTCCAGAAATTCTCCCCGGGACAACGTAATGGGACAATGGTATTTTATTTCCCAAAATACAACATACATATTGGTGCTGCACCCAAAAACGAAACATCTCTTCAAGATATGCCTCACCGTACAGATACGATAGGAGAAGAGTATCTAATCGTCAATGAAAGTTTTGAGGGTGATATGCCCGAGGGCTTTGTGGTCTATTTCGTTCCCAAATCACACGCTTTGGCATTTCTTGACCATTTTACCTATCTTATCTGGGGCATGCTGGGTGCGGGTACCCTGATCATCGCATTGTTGGCATGGTGGATCGGCAAACATATTATCAAACCGGTAGAAGCACTGACGGAGACGACCCAGCAAATCATCAATACACAGGATTATACTACGCAGGTGAAAGTGCATACAGAAGGGGAGATCGGTATCCTTTCAAGACATTTCAATACACTCATACTCACAGTTCGCGATACACTTGATGCACTCGAAGAGGAAAATCGTCGCAGACTTGAACGCTTTGTTCAACTCATTACGATCTTCAATGCACTGATCCAAACAGAAACGGATGAAGCATGTGTAGATCTTGCAGTCGGAGAACTCGATAAACTGATTGAAAATGCCCATTTTCAATTCTCAGCGGAGCCTCTTGTCGGTACGCCCGATGAGATGCCGCTGTTCGTAACAGACCATGCTGAAGGTACCGAGCACTACTACGGCAAGATCATTCGCAAGGGAACACCACTTTCGGATGATCCCAACGAAGCACGCTTCTACAGTGCAATCGCATCCATGGTCACATTGCAGCTTGAGCGAATTGAACTGCTGCGTCAGATCCGGTCTGTGTCAGAAGCGAAATCGGTCTTTATCTCCTATATGTCGCATGAACTGCGTACACCCCTTCATGCTATTCTTGGGGCAACACAGTATCTTATCGGTTATGAAGCACTTACACCGGAACAACAGGAGAAAGTAGGGAAAATAGAGTCTTCCGCCAGCCATCTTCTTGCGATGATCAATGACATGCTCGATCTTGCCCAGATAGAAGCAGGGAAAATCGAGATCAATATGGCAAACTATACTCTACCTGATATAACAGAAAAGGTTTCTGAGTCAATGGCGATGGTAGAATTGCTTGCAGAGCAGAAGGGACTTGTACTCAAAGAGGGGACAAAAGTAACGTTTGAAGGCACTCTCTGTACCGATGAAAAATATTTGAAGCAGATTGTGCTCAATCTGCTCTCCAATGCAGTGAAATATACGGACAACGGTGAGATCACAGTTTCATACAGCATGCAAGAAGAGTACCTTGCCATTACAGTCAGCGATACGGGTATCGGTCTGTCTGATGAAGATATGGTAACAGTATTTGATGCCTATAAGCAGATCAGGAACAGACATCATGAACAGGGGAACGGATTGGGACTGGCTATCAGTAAAAAGCTGGCAAAACTTTGTGGTGGAGATCTTTATCTTGAAAGTGATGGAAGGGGTATGGGTACCTCTGCCACACTACTTCTCCCCAAGTGTCTCTGAGTGTATTTCAGACGAAATTTTATAGCCAACACCGCGCACGGTAACAATGAGATCTTTAATGCCTATTTTTTGCCGTAGATTTTTGATATGTACATCGATGATATTGCTCTGTTTAAAGCTGTTGTATTCCGGACAGATATGCTCGATAAGCTGAAAACGTGTCAAGACGACATTTTTGTTTTGCATGAGCAGTTCCAAAATATCGAACTCGGCAGGGCTGAGTATCACACTCCTTTTGTCGACCTTGACCTCTCTTGCCGTACTGTCAAGCGTCAACGGACCACATTGCAACAGGCTCTTTTTTTGCGTGCTTTCTCTACGTAGCAGTGCCCTGATGCGTGCAAGCAGTTCCAAGTTGGAAAAGGGTTTGCAAAGATAGTCGTCTCCGCCTGCATCAAGTACGGTCACACGCTCTTCTACACCGCTTCTTGCAGAGAGCATGAGTACGGGAACAGGATTCTCCTCATCTCTTAGCAGTTCCAGCAAGGCTAGACCGTCACCGTCAGGCAGATTCCAGTCCATGAGAATGAGATCATAACGTTTTGTATCGATCGCCTCCAATGCATCTTTGTAGTTGTGTGCTACATCGCAATGGTACTTTTCCTGTTCAAGCAGTTGTGAAAGCTGTGCTGCAACGTCTTCCTCATCCTCTACGATCAGCAGATACATCTTGCTCCTTTGCTTCATTCAATCTTCATTTATTTTATTTACACTTGCACCATTATAAAATATTATCTTTAAAGGAGAGATCATGACAACAAAGAAGCTTATGTCCGCTATTGCGATGGTACCGTTTTTGGTGGGTTGCGGAGGCGGAGGCAGTACTGCATCAAATAGTACGGCACAGACCCCTCATATAGAGGAGAGTGCTTTTCAAACATCTTCTGGAAACTCCTCCGGCAATGCAGGTGTCTCCTCAGCGCCAACCTCCAACAACGGCTACACCCTGAGCGCATGGAATGACCTGGGGATGCACTGTATGGACGGGAATGACTTTTCGGTCTTTTCCATCCTGCCTCCCTACAATAACCTGCATGCTCAGCTGAAAGACAAGA
>JALWTA010000030.1 GCA_027082955.1 Sulfurovum sp.
AGTTAAATCACAGACCACGAAAAGTACTTGGATTCAGGACACCTTATGAGGTGTTTTTCGAAGAATTCGCTAAAGAAGTAGCTGCTTAATTTAGAGGTGAATTGCACTTATAATTTGAATGGGCGGTTTATCCTTTTCTCGACCAAAAAGTGCCAATTGCACTAGGCGTGCTTCAAAACCAGATGGATGTAAAAAAACAGATGTAAGCTCGGATGATATTGAACCTTGTAAAGGTATTGACTCGTGAGTTGTTGGAAAATATGGTGCGGATGAGAGGACTCGAACCTCCACGGGATTGCTCCCACTAGAACCTGAATCTAGCGCGTCTACCAATTCCGCCACATCCGCATAGGTAAGAAATAAATAAAAGAGAGAAGTGGCGCGGCGGACGAGACTCGAACTCGCGACCCCCTGCGTGACAGGCAGGTATTCTAACCAACTGAACTACCGCCGCACCGAAACCTTAAAAAGGCTGCAAAATTCTACTGAAATAGCTTTAAAAGCAATTTATTTCAGAAAGAATATTTTCTCTACTAATGGTGGTCGCTACAAGACTCGAACTTGTGACATCTACCTTGTAAGGGTAGCGCTCTACCAACTGAGCTAAGCGACCGAAAAAATGGCGACCCCTAGAGGATTTGAACCTCTGTGACTACGATGAAAACGTAGCATCCTTGGCCACTAGATGAAAGGGTCATCTAGATCCAAACAGTCACACAAAAATGGTGGTCGCTACAAGACTCGAACTTGTGACATCTACCTTGTAAGGGTAGCGCTCTACCAACTGAGCTAAGCGACCGAAAGTTGTGATTGTTTTGGTGGTGACCCGTCTAGGATTCGAACCTAGGGCCCACTCCTTAAAAGGGAGTTGCTCTACCGACTGAGCTAACGGGTCATAAGGGTGTCATGGCGCGGCGGACGAGACTCGAACTCGCGACCCCCTGCGTGACAGGCAGGTATTCTAACCAACTGAACTACCGCCGCAATGACATACTTAAATGGTGGTGACCCGTCTAGGATTCGAACCTAGGGCCCACTCCTTAAAAGGGAGTTGCTCTACCGACTGAGCTAACGGGTCACACATCTTATGCAGAATTTCTGAATAAGTGGACGGAATTATAGCTAAGACCGTCTTTATTGTCAAGAGATTTTTAGAAAATCTGAAAAAATTTTAAATTTTCAGTTTTTCCGAGAGCTTTTCTATGGCAAACCGGACAGACTGCTGCTGCACAGCCTCCCTGTCTCCTTCAAAAAGACAGTGGTATACTTTTTTCTCTTCATGAATGAGAATACCTATATAGACAGTACCCACCGGCTTGTCTGGTGTACCGCCGGTAGGACCGGCAATGCCTGAAACAGCAATGGCAACATCTGCATGAGCCATTTTGACAGCACCTTCGAGCATCTGAAGTACGCATGCTTCACTGACTGCACCATACTCTTTGAGTACTTCTTCGCTGACGCCTAGCCACCGGTGTTTGATTTCGTTGGAGTAGGTGACGCATGCACCATTGAGTACAGCTGAGGCTCCGGAAATGGCTGTGAACTGTGCTGCAATGCGACCTCCTGTACAGCTCTCGGCAAAGGTGATGGTCTGTTGTTGTGCTGCAAGTGTCTGAATGATCTTTTCGGTCATTATATTGAGATTTTTCATGTCATTATTGTACCCAAAGTAGCCTCTAACCCACTTTTGGATATAATCCCCCGATAATATAACTCTTAAGGTATTATCGACGATGGATTATAAAGAAACCCTCCTTCTTCCCAAAACAGACTTCCCGATGCGCGGAAATCTGCCTCAAAACGAACCCAAAAAATATCAGTCATGGTTTGAAAACGGTGTCTATGAGCAGATGAAAACCAAGCGTGAAGGTGCAGAGCTCTTTACACTGCATGACGGTCCTCCGTATGCCAACGGTGATATTCACATTGGGCATGCGCTCAACAAGATCCTCAAAGATATTATCCTCAAATATAATTATTTTCAGGGCAAAGCGGTACGCATGACGCCGGGCTGGGACTGTCATGGACTGCCAATAGAACAGAAGGTAGAAGAGAAGCTTGGCAAAGCCAAAAAAGAGGCGATGCCTACTGCGCAGTTTAGAGCCCTCTGTCGTGAGCATGCGGCGAAGTTCATCGATATTCAGCGCAAGGGCTTCAAGTCACTCGGTGTGATCGCTGACTGGGAAAACCCGTATGTGACGATGGATTTCAAGTTTGAAGCGAACATTTACCGTACACTCTGTGAAGTAGCAAAACGCGGATTATTGGTTGAGCGCCACAAACCGATTTTCTGGTCATGGGCAGCGCAGACAGCACTGGCGGATGCAGAAGTAGAGTATGAAGACAAAGAGGACTACTCTATCTACGTGCATTTCGAACTCTCCGATGCGGCAAAAGAGAAGCTTGACCTGCACGAGAAAGCGGGATTGGTCATTTGGACAACGACGCCTTGGACGCTGCCTGCCAATAGCGGTATCTCTATTAACCCGGATGAGATGTATGTGCTCACAAGTGACGGACACATTATTGCAGAGGCACGTTATGATGCGATGATCGAAGAGGGAGTTGTCAGCGGACACGCTTCACGTAAGATTGCTGCTACAGAGCTTGAAGGGCTGCTGGCGATCAATCCGCTCAACGGTAGACCCTCTACTGTGGTACTTGGGGATCATGTCTTGATGGATGGCGGTACAGGGTGTGTCCATACCGCACCGGGGCATGGTGAAGATGACTACAAAGTGGGGCTCAAGTATGGACTGGAAGTGATCATGCCGGTCAATGAAAAAGGGCTTTATGATGAGTCTGTGGTTGGTTTGAACTTGCTTCCTGAACCTGAAAAATTTGTCGGTATGCACATTTTCAAAGCTAACGAGCCTATTTTGGAGCTGTTGGGGGAGAGCCTGCTGAAAGTAAGCAAATTTACCCACTCCTATCCGCACTGTTGGCGTACCAAAAAGCCGCTTATCTACAGAGCGACCAACCAGTGGTTTATCTCTATTGACGATAAGCCGAAAGGCTCTGAAGAGACGCTCAGAGAGAGTGCACTCAAGGCGATCGAGAGCGTCAAGTTCTACCCTGAAACAGCGAAAAACCGTCTCAAGCCGATGATTGAGGGCAGACCCGACTGGTGTATCTCGCGTCAGCGAAGCTGGGGTGTACCGATCGCCTTCTTTAGAAGCAAGAGCACCAAAGCAGTCATCCTTGATGATGATGTGCTTGAGCATATCGCTGCACTCTTTGACAAGCATGGTGCGGATGCATGGTATGAGATGAGTATTGCTGAGCTTTTACCGGAGGGAAGCAAGTACGATCCGGATGATCTGGAGAAGATCGAAGATATTCTCGATGTCTGGTTTGACAGTGGCTCAACATGGAACGCTGTACTGCGTTCAGGCAACTACGATGCGGGCAACTACCCTGCGTCACTCTACCTTGAGGGAAGCGATCAGCATAGAGGATGGTTCCAGTCTTCACTGCTGCTTAGCAGTGCGATCAACCACATCTCTCCGTATGAGACGCTCATTACCCACGGCTTTACAGTCGATGAGAAGGGTGAGAAGATGTCCAAGTCCAAAGGCAATGTTGTAGCACCAGACAAGGTCATCAAGCAGTATGGTTCGGAGATTTTACGTCTGTGGGTGGCACTGAGTGACTACCAGAGCGACCTCAAGATCAGTGACGGCATTTTGAAGCAGACAGCCGAGCAGTACAGAAAGATACGCAATACTTTCCGTTTCCTGCTGGCGAATGTCAATGATCTTGAAGAGGTAGTGGCACCTGAAGCCTATGGGGCATTGGATAGATGGATACTGCGCAAAGCAGCAGATGTCTTTGCCTCGGTCAAAGCGAGCTTTGATGCTAATGACTTCCTAAAAGGCTTTGCGACACTCAACCACTTCATCACCAATGAGCTAAGCGGTATCTACATGGATATCACCAAAGACAGGCTCTATTGTGAAGCCAAAAATAGCGATGTCCGTCGTGCGACACAGTCAGCAATGCTGCACATCGCCAAAGCGATGCTGGGGCTGGTCGCACCGGTACTGACCTATACAGCAGACGAGATACTTGAGTATGCGCCTGCGGTATTTAAAGAAGAGATGCAAAGCGTCTTTGATCTGATCTACACACCGGTACCCAAAGTGGCAGAGAGTTTTGATGATGCACTGCTTTTGGAAGCAAGAGAGAAGTTCTTCGAAGCGATCGATGCACTGAAAAAAGAGAAGATTATCAAGGCGACACTGGAGCTTGAGATTGCAGGAGCGCGTTCGCTCTTCCCGATAGAAGATGACAAAGACCTTGAGGACTGGTTTGTGGTTTCAGCCATCAAAGCTGACAGCGATGGTGAAGAAGTGGCAGCCTTTGAAGTAGAGGGCAAACGTTTCAGCGTACACAAAGCCACAGCACACAAGTGCCCAAGATGCTGGCGATATACCGCACCTGCCGAAGAGACACTGTGTCAGCGCTGTAGTGAGGTTGTGGCATAATGTTTGATATGAGCCAGCCGGTCTCTTCTGAAATCATTATCGGGTCTATTCTGTTTATCTTTGCGATGGTAGGCATTGGGCTGGCAGTGGTGGCATACTATAAAAAGAAGTTCGATATCAAGTAAGGATAGCGTGTGATAACATTAAAAGAAGCATTGACAAAAAGCAAAGAGGAGCTGGCAGCCCTCACAGACGAACTGGAAGCCAAAGCCAAAGCAAGCGGGCTGAATGCCTATGTGGGTTTTGAGCGTTCCGGTGAGGGGGTACCTATCCTCATCAAGGACAACATTCAGGTGAAGGGATGGAGTGTTACATCCGCCTCCAAGATTCTGCAGGGCTATATTGCTCCTTATGAAGCAACAGTGGTTGAAAACCTCAAAGCCAAAGGGATGATGGCATTTGGACGTGCCAACATGGATGAGTTTGCCATGGGATCAACCACGGAGAGCTCCTTTTACGGTCCTACCAAAAACCCGCATGATACATCGTGTGTTCCGGGAGGAAGTTCGGGCGGATCGGCAGCAGCGGTTGCCGGAGGCATCGCCATTGCCGCACTCGGTTCTGACACAGGCGGCTCCATCCGCCAGCCGGCTGCCTACTGTGGATGTGTCGGGATGAAGCCAACCTATGGACGTGTCAGCCGTTATGGTCTGGCTGCCTACGCGTCCAGTCTTGACCAAATTGGTCCTATAGCACAAAATGTCGAAGATGCGGCGATCCTTTACGATGCGATCAAAGGGCATGACCCCAAAGACTCCACCTCTGCGGATTTTGAGATAGAGGATATCGCCAACAACCTCGACCCCGATGTCAAGCTCACCATTGCCGTGATCGACAACCACGTTGCCGAAGCGGATGAGGAGATTCAAAAAGCCTTTCATGAAACAGTTGCCAAACTTGAAGCGGCAGGACACACCATCGTCCATAAAGAGATGAGCAACACCAAGTATGACATCGCTACCTACTACATTGTGGCTACAGCTGAAGCGGCGACCAACCTGGCACGCTATGACGGTGTCCGTTACGGCAGACGTGCAGAAGCCAAAACAACTGAGGAGCTCTTCTTCAACACGCGTAGCGAAGGCTTTGGCGAAGAGGTTAAGCGTCGTATTTTGCTGGGTAACTTCGTACTCTCAAGTGGGTATTATGATGCCTACTATGTCAAAGCACAGAAGGTTAGACACCTGATCCGTGATGAGTACAATAAAATCTTTGAAGAGGCGGACATCATCCTCTCTCCGGTAGCACCGAGCGTGGCGCCTAAGCTTGGCTCCATCCACGATCCGCTGGAGATGTACAAGTCAGATATGTATACGCTTGGTGTCAACCTTGCAGGGCTTCCGGGTATTTCACTGCCGGTTGCCAAAAATGACGAGGGGATGCCCATAGGGCTTCAGCTGATTGCCAAAGCATTTGATGAGAAAACACTCTTTAACGGTGCTGCGAGCATGGAAAAAGCAGTAAATTACACTAAATAACATAAAGGAATATACTATGAGAATCAAAAAAAGAGCATTGACATTTGAAGATGTACTGTTGGTACCGCAGCACTCCACTGTTTTGCCAAAAGAGGTGAGCGTTAAAACGCAGCTTACACGCAGAGTATCTCTGAATATTCCTATTGTCTCTGCGGCGATGGATACTGTCACCGAATTTAAAGCTGCTATCGCTATGGCGCGTCTTGGAGGTATTGGTGTTATTCACAAAAATATGGATGTCGCTACGCAGGTACTTCAGGTTAAAAAGGTAAAGAAGAGTGAGAGCGGTATTATCATTGATCCAATTTTCATTGGACCTGATGCGAGTGTAGCAGAAGCAGATGCCCTGATGGGTGAGTACCGCATCTCCGGTGTACCGGTTGTAGATAGTGACCAGACACTTATTGGTATCATCACCAACCGTGATATGCGTTTCATCACCGATATGTCATTGCCTGTCAAAGAGGTAATGACCCCGGCACCGCTGGTAACGGCGAAGAAGGGTACCACCCTTGAGGAAGCGGCACAGGTACTGCAAAAGCACAAGATTGAAAAGCTGCCTATTGTTGATGATGCGGGGAAACTGACAGGGCTCATTACCATCAAAGATATTGAAAAGAAAGAGCAGTACCCTAACGCCAACAAAGACGAGTTCGGACGTCTTAGAGTTGCAGCAGCCATTGGTGTAGGACAGCTTGACCGTGCCAAAGCGCTTGCAGAAGCAGGGGTAGATGTACTGGTACTAGACTCTGCACACGGACACTCTCAAGGCATCATCGATACAGTCAAGCTGATCAAAAAAGAGCTTGATGTCGATGTAATCGCCGGAAACATCGCTACAGGAGCGGCAGCGAAAGATCTCATCGATGCCGGTGCGGACGGTGTCAAAGTGGGTATTGGACCGGGATCTATCTGTACGACACGTATCGTTGCAGGGGTTGGTGTACCGCAGATCTCCGCCATCGATGAGGTAGCGCAGGTAGCCAACGAACTTGGTGTGCCGGTCATTGCCGACGGTGGTATCAAGTACTCCGGCGACGTGGCAAAAGCGCTTGCCGTGGGTGCGAGTTGTGTGATGCTTGGTTCTGCACTTGCAGGGACTTACGAAGCTCCGGGTGAGATGATTATCTATAACGGCAGACAGTTCAAAGAGTACCGCGGTATGGGAAGTATTGGAGCGATGACCAAGGGAAGTACCGACCGTTATTTCCAAGAAGGAACGGCAGCAGACAAACTGGTTCCGGAAGGAATCGAAGGGCGTGTACCTTACCGTGGAAAGATCGCCGATGTCATCCACCAGATGATCGGCGGACTGCGTTCTTCCATGGGTTACTGTGGCTCAGAAAGTATCAAAATGTTCTGGGAGAAAGCGGAATTTGTCGAGATTACTTCTGCAGGGCTCAAAGAAAGCCATGTGCATGATGTGACCATTACCAAAGAGTCACCGAACTACCACGGATAATTTTTCCCTTTCTTTTTTCTCATTACCACGCTATGCGTGGTAATGCATACCTTCAAGAAAACAACACTATAAACATCGCAAAAATATAGTACGTGTTCCCACGCAGAGCATGGGAACGAGACTGAGTTACTTGAAAGAAATCATCATTTAACCTATACTCTTATACATTCTTATGTACAACAAAATAAATATCCCAAATATTTCTATCTTTAAATCCGAATGAGATACAATAGAGCCATTATAAAACCATATAAAAGGATATAACATGGCATTTTTCGGAAGCAGCAAGAGTGAAAAATCAACTCCTGAAGTAAAAAAGGCACCAAGTGCACCGGCAGCACCTAAAAGCGGGGCATCGACCATTACGGGATGTATGGAGATACTGGGTAACGTCAAAGGGTGCGGTACTGTGCATGTTGACGGGAAGATCCATGGTGATCTGAGTGTTGATGAGAGTGTCATTGTCGGTAAAGACGGAGTCGTTAACGGAGATGTCAAAGCCAAAAAGATCATTGTCAGCGGCAAGATCAACGGTACGACAAAATGTGATACACTTGAGGTAACGCAGACAGGTCATTTGACCGATACAATCGATGCGCACAAGATCGTTTCTGACGGGAAGATAGAGGCAAGCATCACTAACTGTGAATCGATCCATATTACCAAAAACGGTCAGGTGCAGACACCCAAGATGATGGGAAAACACATTATTGTAAATGGAAATATCGAAGGGAATGTCATTGCGACAGAACTGCTTGAGATCAACAAAGACGGGCGTGTCAAAGGGGAGATGCAGGTCAAGAAGATCAAGGTCTCAGAAGGTGGTCTGATGCTCGGTACCATGCTGACATATGAGCCGACAAATCCGGTACGCAAAGTTGAAAAGAAACCTGAAGCCTCTTCTGATGTTGCAAAAAATGAACAGGCAACCGCTCTCAAAGAGATCGTAAAAACAAAGGAAAAGTAATGCACGAACAGACGCTGGCGATTCATGCGGGGTATGAAAAAGATGCCCAGGGTACCATGGCGGTACCCATCTATCAAAGTACGGCGTATGAGTTTCGCGATACCGAACATGCGGCAAACCTTTTTGCACTCAAGGAGCTTGGGAACATCTATACGCGTCTGATGAATCCGACCACTGATGTGTTTGAAAAGCGTTTTGCAGCAATGGAGGGCGGTGCTGCTGCCATCGGGACTGCTTCTGGGATGGCGGCTATTTTTTATGCCATTGCCAATGTCGCCGAAGCGGGAGACAATGTGATTGTCGCCAAGCAGGTGTACGGTGGTACGACAACGCTGACTGGGCACACCATCAAGCGTTTTGGCATAGAGACACGCTATTTTGATGTGACCAACCCTGAAGAGATCGTACCACTGATTGATAAGAAGACAAAACTGATCATCTTTGAAAGTTTGACCAACCCGAGCATCGATGTTGCCGATATTGAGGCGATCGTCAAGATCGCAGATACACATGGCATTCTAACCTGTGTGGACAATACAGTGGCAACACCGGTACTTTGCAAACCGTTATCGTATGGAGTCGATCTGACGGTACACTCCACAAGCAAATATACCACAGGTCAGGGGCTTGCGCTTGGCGGGATTATCGTAGAACGTGAAAACCTGGTAGAAAAGATCAAAGGCAATGAGCGTTACTACCATTTCAACGAGCCCGATCCGAGCTATCACGGATTGGTCTACAGTGATCTTCCTCTGCCGCTTTTTACCCTGAGAGTGCGTTTGGCACTGCTGCGTGACCTTGGTGGTGCGCCGAGTCCGTTCAACTCATGGCTGCATATTCAGGGGCTTGAAACCTTGCCGCTGCGTATGCGACAACACTCCGCTTCTGCCCTGGCGATTGCTGAATTTTTGGAAGCACATCCGAAAGTAAAAAAGGTCAACTATCCGGGGCTTCAAAGCTCGCCTCAGCATGTGCTGGCAGAAAAGTATTTCAAAGAGGGGATGGCAAGCGGATTGCTCTCTTTTGAAGTAGAGAGCAAAGAGATGGCACAAAAGATAGCCGATGCAACAGAGATATTCTCAGTAGTGGTCAACATTGGCGACAGTAAATCGATCATTACACATCCGGCAAGCACAACACATCAGCAGCTTTCAGCTCAGGAGCTCATTGATGCCGGTGTTCCGGGAGGACTGATTAGACTTAGTGTCGGGTTGGAGGATACGGAAGATCTTATTGACGATCTGAAGCAGGCTTTAGATAAAGGATAAAATAGTAGGGAACAGGTTTTAGGATTTAGATTGGGCTTTAAGGATTTTTTTGGAATCGGAGGCTTTAGCCCCGTTGGAGGTTTTTTAGCAATTTAACGTGAGTGTGAAGCTGAAGCTTTCGGTTCCAGAGGAGGGAGCAGTTAAGGTTTACATAAGTAGGCATATGAAAAATACGCTACCCGCTACCCGCTACCCGCTACCCGCTACCCGCTACCCGCTACCCGCATATCTTCAGCCCAAATGCGATAAAATAGCGCAACAGTATCCCACAACAAAAGCCGTGTATGAAAATAGAAACCAAAACCGCACATTTCAGCTCGCCGCTCTATCTTGAGAGCGGACGTATCATTGAGCCGTATGAGATCGCCTATGAGACCTATGGTGAGCTCAATGAAGACAAGAGTAATGTCATCCTCGTTTGTCATGCGCTCAGCGGTTCTCACCATGCTGCGGGTACCTATGAGGGAGATCGCAAGCCTGGTTGGTGGGATGGGCTTATCGGTGACGGCAAAGCGATCGATACGCAAAAATATTTTGTGATCTGTACCAATGTAGTCGGTTCCTGCTTTGGTAGTACGGGGCCGATGAGTGAGAGCTATCCTTCTTTGGAGCCGTACCGTCTGAAATTTCCTGTAGTCACCATCAAAGATATGATCCGTGCGCAGATGCACCTGCTCTCCGATCTTGGCATCTATCATGTACGGGCAATTGTCGGCGGTTCGATGGGGGGTATGCAGGCGCTGCAGTTTGCAGTGGACTATCCTAACTTTGCCGATGATATCATCTCGCTGGCTGCGACGTATGCGACACGCCCGTGGACGATCGCGTTTAACAAAGTCGCTATTGAAGCGATTCGCCGTGACCCCCGCTTCAAACACGGAAACTATGATAAAGACGACTTTAAAGAGGAGGGGCTTGACGGGCTTGCCATCGGACGGATTGCCGGGCATATCTCCTATCTTTCTCCTGATTCTATGGATGAGAAATTCGGACGTAACTATGTTAGCAACGACGGGCTATTTGAGCTGTTTGGGCGTTATGAGGTCGAGCGATATATGGAGTACAATACGAACAATTTTGCCCGTATCTTTGATCCGCTCAGTTATCTCTATATTGTCAAGGCGATCAATACCTTCAATCTTTCACGGGGGTATGATTCGCTGCATGATGCTATCAGCCGTATCAAAGCGCGGGTGCATTTGATCAGCTTTTCATCCGACTATCTCTTCTTCCCTTCTGAGATGGAGCATATTGCCAAAATGCTCGAACGTAACGGACAGGCATACACTTATCTTGAGGTGGAGAGCAATTATGGGCATGATGCTTTTTTGGTCGAGCTGGACAAATTTGACTATCACATTAGAGACGTGTTGAGTGAAAAATTAAAAATTAAAAATTAAAAATTGTGGTATGCTTTCTTGCAGAAAGCTTTTATTTGATGAGAGGGTGGTATGAAAACTGAGACTTTTGAAGAGAAATTGGCGTACTCCAAGGCGTTGCTTGAGAAGCTGATGGATCCGGAGATTACGCTGGAAGAGTCGGTGAAGCTCTATGAAGAGGGGCTCAAGACCATCAAAGAGGCACAAAAGATGATTGAAGAGGCAAAGGTTAAGGTCTCAGTGATCGATCAGCAGAACCAGACGGTGGATGAGGCGTAATGGCAAAAACACTGGTGGTCGCTGCACTTCAACTGCCGACACTGGGAATGAACGCTACCCGTCTGGAGTTTTACCTGAAAAAGGCGACCGAACGCGGTGCTCAGGTGATGCTGCTTGGCGAGTATGTACTCAACCACTTTTTTAAAGAGCTTGCGACCATGTCTAAAAGCATGGTCAAGGCACAAACCAAAAAACATCTTGAACTGCTTAAAACCCTTTCAGTCAGGTACGATATTGTATTTGTTGCCCCAATCATTCTGGCAAAGAAAGACGGTTACTATAAAACGATCGTCAAAATCACTCCCAAAAATACCCGCTACTATGAGCAGCAGATACTGATTCCCTATGAGCACTGGAATGAAAAAGCTTTTTTTGCCAACAAGATTAAACCGCTAAAAGATCCGATGGTCTTTAAGCTTAAAGGCTTCAAGATCATGGTCATGGCTGGGTATGAGATGCATTTTGATCCTTTCTGGCAGAAGGTAATGGAGAAAAAGGTTGATCTTGTGCTGCTCCCGACTGCTTCGACATTTGGGTCACACAACCGTTGGCGTGAGATCATAAAAACCAAAGCATTCCTTCACGGATGTTTCATTTTACGTGCCAACCGTCTTGGAGAGTACAGTGACAGTGAGATACAGTGGAAATTTTACGGTGATACCATGCTTGTCTCTCCTGAAGGGGAGGTAGAGATGATGCTCGAGGACAAGGAGTCGATGCTTGTGGAGGTGATCGATAAAAAAGAGGTAACAGACCACCGGAAAATATGGGGGTTTGAAAAAGCATTGAAGGAGCATGACGTATGACACAGGAAGAGTATTTTAACAGACAGATACAGTTGTGGGGAGAAGAGACACAAATGTCTCTGACAAACAAAAAGATTGCAATTATTGGTTCTGGAGGACTTGGATGTACTTTGGCAATGGCATTGGGAACCTCCGGCATAGGCGAGATACATATGGTCGATTTTGATACGGTTTCGGGACATAATATTCATCGTCAAATCGCGTTCACGTTGGAAGATGAAGGGAAAAACAAGGCTCAAGTCGTTACTTCGTTGCTCGAAAAGAAGAACCCGTTCTTGAAAACAGAAGCATTCGATATGCGTTTTGAGGCATTTAAGGAGATGGAGCATCACTATGATCTCATTTTAGATGCTACAGACAATCTTCCTGTACGTGCAGAGATAGACATGTATGCTAAAAAAACAGGTACTCCATGGATTTATGCCAGTGTGGAGGGGTATAACGGACAGGTATGTTTCTTTGACAAAGCAACTTTTCAGGTCTTTAATATCTCCGATCATAGACCCGGTGGGATTACCGCACCAATCGTAATGCATATCGGATCACTTCAGGCAAACCTGGCATTGCGTTATCTTGCAGGATTACCTGTGATGAAGGATATGTTGTACTATCTTTATTTTGATGGGAATGGAGAACTGGTAACACAAAAATTTGGTATGCCTAAAGAAAGTTGTGAATCGTAGAGAAGATACGCACACTATAATATGAAATGTGCTAAACTTATATTCTATATAAGGAGGAACGATGAGAATTATTAGCTTACTTGTACCTGTATCGGTTATCGTTATGGTGTTGTCCGGGTGTACTCAGGAGACGCAGAACTCTCTAAGCCGATCCTTACAGAACTGGACAGGTACCAATGGAGTATTGGATGTCTATGCTGGGGACAAGCTGGTGCATCGCTTCATTCATATTGACAAACTTTCCACTGCTTTTGGCAGTAATGACGGGAAACTGAGACCCTATCGCTATGGATACGGGATTGATGATGTAAACTTCAATATGAAAAAAGATCAGGGAGAAAAGAAGGTTTATTTTGAATTCTCGGACTATTCAACCTCCTATATTTTTTATGAACGAAATACCAAATAAAGGACAGTAATGAGATTTGTAAGTACAAAAGAGGCACCTGAAGCTATTGGACCATATTCACAGGCAGTGATTGCAAACGGACTGGTCTATACCTCTGGGCAGATTGCTCTGATGCCAGACGGCACCATGGAGACTCGTGGTATCGAGTATCAGACCAAACAGGTATTGAAAAACCTTTATTATGTGCTTAAGCAGGCAGGTTCCGGATTTAACCATGTGATCAAAACAACTATTTATCTGACAGACATGGATGATTTTGCCAAAGTCAATGAAATCTATGAGCACTATTTTGGAGACCATAAACCAGCCCGCAGTACGGTTGCCGTAAAAACCCTTCCAAAAAATGCCCTTGTAGAGATTGAATGTATTGCTTTTGCAGATCAGCTTGTTGATTTCGGATGATATACTGTTGTTTAAAAAAATATTAAACATTGTTTCGATATAATCACGAACTTTTTTAAAATACACAGATAGTAAAGGGTTTGCAATGTACGCAATCATTAAAGCAAGTGGCCAGCAATTCAAAGTGCAAGAGGGTGATATCATCTGTTTTGACAACATGGGTCTTGAGCCAAAAGCAACAGTAGAGTTCAAAGAGGTTCTAGCTCTTGACAACGGAGAATTGACAGTAGGAACACCATTCGTAGAGGGTGCTGTTGTCAAAGGTGAGGTGATAAACGAAGGTAGAGACAAAAAAGTGATCATCTACAAAAAGAGAAGAAGAAAAGATTCAAAGCTCAAAAGAGGTTTCAGAAGAGACTTTACAAGAGTTAGAATTACAAAAATCGCATAAGCTAAGGAGATAAAATGGCACACAAGAAAGGTCAAGGGTCTACCCAGAACAACCGTGATTCCATCGGACGCCGCCTCGGTGTTAAGAAATTCGGCGGAGAAAAAGTGATTCCTGGTAACATTATTATCAGACAAAGAGGTACAAAAGTGAAGCCCGGAAACGGTGTAGGTATGGGGAAAGACCATACTATCTTTGCACTTGTTGAAGGTGTTGTAAAATTTGAGAACCACAGCAGAAGCCAAAAAAGAGTTTCTGTTATTCCTGCATAATACTCAGAACACATTTTAAGGTATACCGTCTCAGGTATACCGACTTTTCTTTAATTTCCTCCAAAAAACTTATTATTGTCCCAAAAACGCTTTTTTGATGCAGCGTATAATTTGGATGATTTTTCATGATAGATACATGTAATTACCATAACTCTGATGATTGAAGACTTTAGAGAAAAATCCGAAGAGATTTGGGTATAATTGCATCATTCATAAACAGGTTCGTATGAAAGACGAATCTTTTCGTATAACAAAAGGCAAAAGATGTTTGTAGACAGTGTAGAACTGACGATCAGTTCAGGTAAAGGGGGCGCAGGTGCGATCTCATTCTGGACAGAAAAATTTGTAGTCAATGGAGGTCCTGACGGCGGTGACGGCGGTCGTGGCGGATCGGTTTTTTTTAAGGTTGATAACAACACAGACACTCTTTCAGGTTTGAGAGGGCGTAATCATATTAAAGCAGAAAATGGAAGACCCGGTGAGGGACGAAAAAAGTATGGGCGTAAAGGAAAGGATGTGACAATTACGGTACCTCCTGGCACAGTTGTGATTGATGCAGAGACAGGAGAAGAACTGCTTGATCTTGTCAATGAAGGTGAAGTTGTCAAATTCCTTGAAGGCGGTAAGGGTGGTTTGGGTAATGTTCATTTTAAAAGTGCCACCAATCAACGACCAACCTATGCCCAGCCCGGTCTTCCGGGTATCACGAAGCATGTTATACTTGAGATGAGACTGATCGCTGATGTAGGATTGGTTGGATATCCAAATGTAGGGAAGTCGACACTTATCTCTACGCTTTCAAATGCCCGTCCGCAGGTTGCCAATTATGAGTTTACGACACTGACACCTAAACTTGGTGTGGTTCATATTGGTGATTATGACTCCTTTATGATGGCGGATATTCCCGGTATTATTGAAGGGGCAAGTGATGGACGTGGGCTTGGACTGGAGTTTCTCAGACATATAGAACGTACCAAAACACTGCTTTTGCTGATCGATGCTGCAAACTACAGAGAGATGAAGTATCAGTACGAAACACTGCTTGTCGAGCTGAAGCGTTACTCTGAAACACTTGCAACACGAAGACATGCCATTGCCATTACCAAGATAGACTCTCTTGCAGTAGATGAGGTGAACAAATTGACAGAACAGTTCCTTTCAGATATCGGTCTGGAGAAAAATGATACACTTGGTAAATATAAGGCCAATGCGCAGTACAGCAGCTACGGATTTAAAACTGACTTTGGCTTGGAACTGCCTCTGCAGGAGCCGCTTTTCGTCCTGCCTATATCATCGGTAGCACATCTCAATACAGAAGCGCTGCGCTATGCATTGGGCGATTTTGTCAAAACTGTCCAGGCACAGGAAAGAGTGGATGGTGAGGAGGTGTAGATGCGTTTGGTGATAAAGGTGGGCTCTCATGTTCTGACAGAGAACGGCAATGTTGCCAAGGAGCGTATGCTGGCGTTGGTATCTTTGATTGCAAAACTCAAAGAGGCAGGACATGATGTGATCCTTGTCAGTTCCGGTGCAGTAGCAGCAGGGTATAGCCAATTGAAACTTGACAGAAGTTCGGTAGCCAACCGCCAGGCACTCGCAGCGATCGGTCAGCCGCTGCTGCTGAAGATGTATCAGGAGAAGTTTGCCCGCTATGGGTTGCTTTGCTCTCAGATACTGCTTAGTGCAGACGTTTTTGATTCACGCAGGGCGACGGCACATGCCAAAGAGGCGGTCGATACTCTACTTGCAAACCATGTTATTCCGATCATCAATGAGAACGATACGGTTAGCATTGAAGAGCTTGTCTTTGGTGACAATGACAGGCTCTCGGCACATGTGACACACTATTTTGATGCATCACTTTTGGTAATTCTATCAGATATTGATGCATTCTACGACAAAGATCCAAATTGTCATACCGATGCACAGCCGAGAAAAGTGGTGACACATATCAGTGATGCAGAACTTTGTGCAGAGCATACACCCAACAACGAATTTGCAACCGGCGGCATAGTAACCAAGTTACAGGCAGCTGACTTTTTGATGCAGCATGGCAGAGAGATGTTCCTTGCCAGCGGGTTCAATCTGCATGATGTCGAAACCTTTTTGCTTGAAAAGAGGCATGAGGGTGGGACGCTCTTTTACTCTGAAGGTGACGAGAGATGAAAAAAATTGTCTATATGGGAACCCCCCACTATGCCGAAGCGATCCTCAAAACACTGATTGAGGCTGAAGATATGGAGGTCTCTTTGGTCTTGACACAGCCTGACCGTCCTGTGGGGAGGAAAAAGGTATTGACACCACCGCCGGTCAAAGTTCTTGCCCAAGCACACAACATACCGGTACTGCAGCCAAACCGTCTGAGTGAAGAGGGGATTGCCGAGAAGATAGCGATGGAGAAGCCCGACTTTATTGTGGTAGCAGCATTTGGACAGCTATTGCCAAAATCGGTTCTCAATATCGCCACCTGTATCAATCTGCACGCCTCATTGCTGCCGCAGTACCGTGGTGCTTCACCGGTACAACAGTCGCTGCTCAATGGTGACAAGGTAACGGGTGTAACCTCAATGTTGATGGAAGAGGGGCTGGATACGGGACCGATTCTTGAAAAGATAACATTTGAAATTCCAGAAGATATGCGTCTGTACGTGTTAATGACACAATTGACAAAAGATGCCTGTACGCTTACGCTCTCAACACTTCGCAACTTTGATACGCTGACACCGCAGCCGCAGGATGAGAGCAAGGCGAGTGTGTGCAAGAAGATCAAAAAGAGTGACGGAGAGGTGGATTTTTCGGATGCGGCAGTTGTTTACAACAAGTACCGTGCATTTGAGGGGTGGCCAGGGATCTTTGCCCCAAACGGGACAAAATTCGATAATGTGTCACTGATTGAAAGTGCAACTGAGCATACACCTTTTGAGATTCTCTCTATGGAAGGCGATGATGTGATTGTCGGCTGTGCAAGAGGCAGCCTTAAGATCGGTACTCTACAGCCGCCGTCAAAAAAAGCGATGTCGGCCAAGGCTTACTGTGTCGGAAGGGGACTCAAAGTTGGAGATACAATCGTTTCCTAAGCTTGCCTCTACACAGCAGTATTTGACCGATGCGATCGGAGAGGGGAGATTGAAGGCACCGGTAGCCGTCATTGCCGAAGAGCAGTACGCGGGTATAGGCAGCCGAGCAAACAATTGGCTGGGCGAAAAAGGCAATTTTTTTGCTTCTGTGGCTGTTCCTTTGAACGATTTGCCCAAAGATCTTCCTCTCTCTTCTGCGTCGATCTACTTCTCCTTTATTATGAAAAAAGTATTGTTGCAATTTACCGAGAAAATCTGGCTAAAATGGCCTAATGACTTTTATATAGACAATGACAAGGTCGGCGGTACCATCACAAAATTGGGAGGAAATGTACTGGTTTGCGGGATTGGTATCAATCTGAAAAAGAGTAGTGGTGGGTATCGTGGAATCGATGTAAAAATCTCACCTGAAGCACTTTTGAAACAGTATCTTGATGCCCTTGAAAAATTTCCTGGCTGGAAGCAGGTTTTTAGTGAGTATCGGGTAGAATTTGAGCTAAGCAGAAGATTTTCAGTACATATAGAAAATAGGAAAGTGAGCCTGAAAAATGCACAACTGTGCGAAGATGGTTCACTCATGATTGACGGGAAGAGGATATATAGTTTACGATGAGCGAAGTAATCAGTATTGCCAACCAAAAAGGTGGCGTAGGAAAAACAACGACAGCGGTCAATCTAGCTGCTTCATTGGCAGAAAAGGGGAAAAAGGTGCTGCTGCTGGATATTGACCCGCAGTCCAATGCTACCACAAGCCTTGGGTTTAGCAGAAACGACTATGAATACAACATTTACCATGTCCTTATAGGTACAAAAAAACTCTCTGAAGTGGTGTTGAAAACACAGGTAAAAAAACTCGATCTTGTCCCTTCCAATATTGGACTTGTGGGGATTGAAAAAGAGTTTTACAATCCAAAGAAAAAAAATCGTGAACTGGTATTGAAAGAGAAGATTAAAGAGGTCTCTAAAAAGTATGATTTTATCATTATCGATTCTCCTCCGGCACTGGGTCCGATCACTATCAATGCGTTGAGTGCATCGGACTCTGTGATCATTCCTATCCAGTGTGAATTTTTTGCGTTGGAAGGGCTTGCACAGCTTTTAAATACAGTCAGTCTGCTGAGAAAAACTATTAATCCGAAATTAAAAATAAGAGGCTTCCTGCCAACAATGTATTCCAAGCAGAACAACCTTTCAAAGCAGGTACTTGCAGATCTGTCACATCACTTTAAAGACAAACTGTTTCATAAGAAAAAGAACTCAAAAGAGTGTATCGTGGTACCAAGAAATGTTAAAATTGCCGAGAGCCCGAGTTTTGGCAAACCGGTAACTGCATATGCGACCAACTCCAAAGGTTCTGTTGCCTACAGGGATCTTGCAACAGTTATAGCAAGAGGGTAGTATGGCACTAGGACGTGGACTGGGTGATATTCTTTCCGAAGTGGAAGAAGCCTATGAAAAAGACCTTAGCGGTATAGACAGTTTTGAGCTTGAGGCAGAGGGAGCACGTGTCGAAGAGCTCCCTATAGATGCGATTACTCCTAACCCTTTTCAACCAAGAAAACATTTTGATAAAAAAGCGCTTGAGGAACTGAGCGCATCCATAAAAAAGCATGGACTGCTTCAGCCGATTGTTGTCATTGAGAAAGAGGAAGGATATCTGCTTGTTGCAGGAGAACGCAGACTTCGCGCCCATCAGCTTGCCAAAATACCTTTTATTAAAGCTGTTATAGCCAATGTAGAGATTGATGAGTTTCGACTGAGGGAACTGGCACTTATTGAGAATATTCAACGTGAGAACCTGAACGCCATAGAACTGGCGAATTCGTATGCCGAATTAATAGAAGTACACAATATAACCCATGAAGAGCTCTCTAAAATTGTGCATAAAAGCCGCTCCCAGATTACCAATACTATGCGTCTTTTGAGTCTTGGAGAGTATGCCAAATCTCAGCTTATCGCCGGCAAGATTTCGCAGGGGCATGCAAAGGTGCTTATTGGTCTTGATGAAAAACGTCAAAAAGTGATTATTGATTCAATCATTGGGCAGCGGCTGAGTGTCCGTGACGTAGAAAAAATGGTCAAGGGTACACGTAACACCGGTACACACAAAGCAGAGAAAAGAGCTGATCCTTTGATTGCAAAAGAGACAGCAGAAATACTTCGAAAATATTTGCCGTTTAAACACAAGATTAGCACTAACAGTATTGAAATTATTTTCGAAAATACACAAGAGGTTGAAAACTTCCTCACTTTCCTCCAAAATCGTTAGAAATTAACCATTATCTCATTTATAAGATGGTAATATAATGCGAAATTACACGAGGAGTTTGAATGCTTGACATACATTTTTCACTAATGTTGTTTGTCTTGGTATTGTTCCTGATACTTCTTGTTGTTTTAAATCGGATGCTGTTTCAACCACTGTTGAAATTCATGGACGATCGTGACCGTTCCATAGCAAAAGATCTTGAAGCGGCAAAAGGACTCAGCGGCAATAGTGATGAACTAAAAGCAAAAGCCGAAGAGAACATCAGTCGGGCCAAAAGTGAAGCCGCTGCTATTAGACAGCGTGTTGTTGAAGAAGAGAAAGCGTTGGCGGCAAGTAGGGTCGAAACCAAACAAAGAGAGCTTGAACAGGCATATGCCGAGTTCATTGAAAATCTGGCGAGTGAGAAAGAAGCGTTGAAAAACGAATTGCTTTCACAAATGCCGCTTTTCAAAGAGAATCTCAAAGCCAAATTCAGCAAGCTGTAGGAAGGATGAGTATGAAAAGAGTATTATGGATCTCTCTGTTGACCGTACCTGTTTTATTGCTGGCAGGAAGCGGACATACAGAAGAGGCAAGCCGCTATTTTGCCCAAACGGGAAGAGAGAGCGACTACTGGCCACGGGTCTTCAACTTTATAATCTTTGCCGGTTTGCTCTGGTATCTTTTGGCAAATCCGATCAAAAGCTTTTTTGCTAACAGAAGTGCGCAGATATCGGACCGTCTGAAAGAGATAGAAGAGAAGC
Organism: Sulfurovum sp.; assembly: GCA_027082955.1. GTDB lineage: Bacteria > Campylobacterota > Campylobacteria > Campylobacterales > Sulfurovaceae > Sulfurovum. The sequence continues at coordinate 20,373 of JALWTA010000030.1, forward strand.
TTCAGGTAGCCAAAGAGGAAAAGAAAGAGGCACAAGCACGTCTTGATGAAAGTCTGGTGAAAGCAGAACAGATCATCCAAGATGCAAAACAGGAAGCTAAACTGCTTGCTGAAAAGATCGCAGCAGCAAATGCACAAGAGCTCGAAGTATTGGAAAAGCAGTATCAGGAAAAGATCGCACTCGAAGAGCGAAAAGCCAAGAGAGAAGCGGTTGATCAGATATTAAGTGAGAATATCGGCAGCGATGACATCATGCTTGACAGCAAAAAGATTGTCGATATCATTTCAAGAAAGGTGGCATAGTATGGAAGAGTTGATCGCGAAACGTTATGCTACGGCACTCTCCTCGGTATGCAGTGATGTGTCTGGAACTGCAAAAATTTTAAATGTGCTTTCAGAAGCATTGTCTGACGAAAATGTAATGCGTGTACTAACGTCTCCAATTATCTCAGAGGATGATAAGACAAAAATGGTACTGGCAGCACTTGGAGATGCTGCAGATGAAAAACTTGCAAACTTTATCAGAACTCTTGGTGAACATAAAAGACTGGATCTGATCCCTTCTGTAGCCAGAGTGTTGAATGCAGATTTGCAGAAAGCTGCCAACAAATATGAGGGTGTGGTCAGCAGCGGTAAGAAGCTTGCGAAAGAAGATCTTGAGCGACTGGAAGAGACCCTTGCGCAATATACGGGCGCAAAGATCAAGTTAAAGCAGCAAAAGAGCGATCTTGACGGCATACGCGTTGCTGTGGATGATCTGGGGATTGAGGTGAACTTCTCTAAGCAGAGAGTCAAAGAACAACTAATCGATTTCATCAAGAAATCATTATAAGAAAGGAGTAGCAGTGGCAGTAAAATTGCAGGCAGATGAGATCAGTTCCATCATCAAAGAAAGAATTGAAAATTTTGAGATCAATGTCGATATCAATGAAGTAGGTAAGGTTATCGGTATTGCCGATGGTATTTCAACGGTATATGGTCTTAACAATGTTATGGCAGGTGAGGTCGTTGAATTTGAAAACGGTGCAAAGGGTCTTGTACTTAACCTTGAAGAAGCTAATGTCGGTGTTGTTGTTCTTGGCAGCAGCGTAGGTATTAGAGAGGGGATGAGTGTCAAAAGACTTGGGGAACTTCTTAAAACACCCGTAGGTGACAGCCTGATGGGTAGAGTTGTCAATCCTCTTGGGGAAGCACTTGACGGAAAAGGTGCTGTTGAAGCAACTGAGCACAGATTTATCGAAGAGAAAGCTCCTGGTATCATGGCACGTAAATCTGTCCATGAGCCACTTCAGACAGGGATCAAAGCGATCGATGCACTTGTTCCTGTTGGTCGCGGGCAGAGAGAGCTTATCATCGGTGACAGACAAACTGGTAAAACAACCCTGGCGATCGATACGATCATCAACCAAAAAGGTCAGGATGTTGTCTGTATCTACGTTGCTATCGGTCAGAAACAGTCAACTGTTGCAGCAACTGTGAAAAAACTCGAAGAGCATGGCGCAATGGATTATACTATCGTAGTTAACGCTGGTGCTGCTGATTCTGCAGCCCTTCAGTTCCTTGCACCATATGCAGGTGTTACTATGGCTGAGTACTTCAGAGACAACGGAAGACACGCAGTTATCTTCTATGATGATCTTTCCAAACATGCAGTTGCATACCGTGAAATGTCACTGATCCTCAGACGTCCTCCGGGTCGTGAAGCATATCCTGGTGATGTTTTCTACCTGCACTCAAGACTGCTTGAGCGTGCAGCGAAGCTGAATGATGATCTTGGTGCAGGTTCTATTACTGCATTCCCTATCATTGAAACACAAGCAGGTGACGTTGCGGCATACATTCCAACCAACGTTATTTCCATTACAGACGGTCAGATCTTCCTTGAGACAGATCTCTTTAACTCCGGTATCAGACCTGCGATCAATGTCGGTCTTTCTGTATCACGTGTCGGTGGTGCTGCTCAGATCAAAGCAACTAAGCAGGTTTCCGGTACACTGAGACTTGACCTTGCATCTTTCCGTGAATTGCAGGCGTTTGCACAGTTTGCATCTGATCTTGATGATCACACAAGAGCGCAGCTTGAGCGTGGTCAGAGAATGGTTGAAGTACTGAAGCAGGGGCCATATTCTCCAGTACCTATTGAAAAGCAGGTTGTCATTATCTTTGCTGGTGCGAACGGGTATCTTGATGACATCCCTGCTTCTTCAGTTGTGAAGTTCGAAGCGGAACTGATGCCGTTTATGGAAGCAAAATATATGAATGTTCTCGATGCGATCAGAAATGACAAAAAGATCTCAGATGAGACAGAAGCGGAACTAAGAAAAGCGATTGAAGATTTCAAAGCTTCTTTTGAAGCATAAGAAAGGCTTGTTATGGCTAATTTAAAAGAGATTAAGCGTAAGATCGGGAGTGTCAAGAACACCGCCAAGACGACGAACGCTATGAAACTTGTCTCTTCTGCAAAATTGAGACGGACAGAGGAACTGGCAAAACGCTCACGCGTTTATGCCGGGAAGCTGACCGAACTTCTCAACGAGATTGCACAGAAGATGCAAAAAGCCAATGTTGACGGGTTGGACAATGTCTACTTTAAATCTGTAGAGAAACCAGAGACTGTTGATATTGTCTTCATCACAGCGGACAAAGGACTTTGTGGCGGTTTCAATGCACATACGATCAAACGTGTTAATGCACTTATCGCAGAATACAAAGCGGAGAATGTCAAAGTACGTCTCAGAGCGATAGGAAGAAAAGGGATCGAGTACTTCAAGTTCAACAATGTTGAGTTGAATGATGCCTTGGTAGGTCTTTCTTCCTCACCGGATTATGCACAGGCAGCGGAGTTTATCAATGATGTAGCCGCATCTTATGTGAACGGTGAAACAGATAGAATTGTACTTGTGCACAACGGTTATGTCAACATGATCACTCAGGAGATCAAGCAGGATCAACTCCTGCCTATCGATCCATCCAAGCTGGAGCTTAACTCTGCTTCGACTTCTGAACTTGAAGTGGAACCGGATGATGACGATACGTTGCTGGATGCACTGGTGAAGCGATATATTGAATATACAATCTACTATTCACTGATTGACTCATTGGCAGCTGAACACTCTGCACGTATGCAGGCGATGGATGCAGCGACAAACAATGCTAAAGAGATGGTGAAAACACTGACTGTACAGTACAACAAAGCACGACAAGAAGCGATTACGACTGAGCTCATCGAGATCATCAGTGGTATGGAATCAATGAAATAATTAGAGGAGAAGTAATGACAGGTAAAATAGTACAAGTCTTGGGTCCAGTCATCGATGTGGACTTTACAGACTATCTGCCGGAGATCAATGAAGCGCTGGAGACAGTTTACACATTTGATGGTAAAGAACAGAAGCTGGTTTTAGAAGTTGCCGCACAGCTTGGTGACAATAGAGTAAGAACCATCGCTATGGATATGAGTGAAGGTGTGGTAAGAGGTCAAGAAGTCAAAGCCACAGGTGCACCAATAAAAGTACCGGTAGGTGAAGAGGTACTTGGACGTATCTTTAACGTTGTCGGTGACACAGTCGATGACAACGGTCCTTGTGAAGCCAAAGAGTACTGGTCTATTCACAGAGATCCGCCATCATTTGAAGAGCAGAGTACAAAGACGGAAGTCTTTGAAACAGGTATCAAGGTTGTTGACCTTCTTGCACCATATGCAAAGGGTGGTAAAGTCGGACTCTTCGGGGGTGCCGGTGTTGGTAAAACCGTCATCATCATGGAGCTGATCAACAACGTTGCAATGAAGCACAGCGGTTACTCAGTATTTGCCGGTGTTGGTGAAAGAACACGTGAAGGTAATGACCTTTACTTCGAAATGAAAGAGTCTAACGTTCTTGACAAAGTTGCACTCTGCTACGGACAGATGAGTGAACCTCCGGGAGCACGTAACCGTATTGCCCTGACCGGTCTTACAATGGCTGAGTATTTCCGTGACGAGATGGGTCTTGATGTATTGATGTTCATCGACAACATCTTCCGTTTTGCACAGTCTGGTTCAGAAATGTCAGCACTGCTTGGACGTATTCCGTCAGCAGTTGGGTATCAGCCGACACTGAGCCGTGAAATGGGTGCGCTGCAAGAGCGTATTACCTCAACAACAAAAGGTTCTATTACGTCTGTTCAAGCTGTTTACGTACCTGCGGATGACCTGACTGACCCGGCACCGGCTTCTGTATTTGCTCACCTGGATGCAACAACAGTACTGAACCGTTCTATTGCTGAAAAAGGTATCTATCCTGCGGTCGATCCACTTGATTCTACTTCAAGAATGCTTGATCCGCAGATTATCGGTGAGGAGCACTACAATGTAGCACGTGGTGTTCAGCAGACACTTCAGAAGTACAAAGATCTGCAGGATATTATTGCGATCCTTGGTATGGATGAACTTTCAGAAGATGACAAACTGGTTGTTGAAAGAGCGAGAAAAATTGAGAAATTCCTTTCTCAGCCATTCCACGTTGCAGAGGTCTTTACAGGAAGCCCTGGTGTATATGTAACACTGGAAGATACTATCAAAGGTTTCAAAGGGCTGCTTGAAGGTAAGTATGACCATATGAACGAAGCAGCATTCTACATGGTCGGAAATATGGACGAGGCTGTTGCGAAAAACGATAAGATCAATGCTAAGTAAGCTTGGTCCTTGTCTGACAAAGGATACTTATGGAACTTATGAAGCTTGAAATCGTCACACCAAACGGCGTGATCTTCGACAATGATGTACGCCAAGTAACCCTTCCGGGGTCGGAAGGTGAATTTGGTGTCCTGCCTAGACACGCAACGCTGGTCTCTTTGCTAGATGCCGGTGTGATTGAGATTGTCAAAGCAGATGGAAAAGAAGTTGCTGTCGCTATCAATTCCGGTTATGTAAAGGTAGAGGAAGATAAGACAAGCTGTATTGTTGACGGTGCAGTGGCACTTTCCGGAGAAGAGACTGATCTTGCAAAAGCGATCAGCGAAGCAAAAGAACTGCTGAAAAAGGCAGAGTCATCAAGTACAGTCATTGCTGCAGCGGTCAGCAAAGTAGAACATATAGGGAAATCTCTCTAAATTGAGTGCACTTCTCAATTATTTCATGGACAGCAGTGCGATCACGATCTTCGTGCTGCTTGTGCTTTCTGTTTACTTTATAGCGACATTTTGGATCTTTTTGGATCGCTATACATTGCTACGCTCGCGTATCCGTTCAGAGATACATTCACTCAAAGCACTCTACACAGGTCAGTCAAAATCAGTCTCAAGCCGATCACTTATTTTTACTTACCTCTCACGGGTGAATACTCCCAATAAAGCCATACTTGAAGCAGCTGTGTCAGATGCGATACGGGTATCGACCAAAGGATTGACTTGGCTTTCAATTATGGCATCAACCTCGCCATTTATAGGGCTTTTTGGTACCGTTGTCGGTATTTTGGAGACTTTTTCAAAACTGGGCACACATGCTTCTGCCTCTTTGAACGTTGTGGCACCGGCTATCTCCGAAGCACTTATTGCAACAGCAGCAGGTATCGCTGTAGCCGTATTTGCCTATAGTTTCCATCTGGTACTGAAACGTAAAGCCTATGAACTCTCTTCGCTGCTGACATCACAGTCTGAGGTGATACTCTCACAGACGGAGGCATAGGATGTTCTCCTGGGATGATGATCCGGATTTGAACATTACACCGCTGGTTGACGTCATGCTTGTTTTGATGGCAATTTTGATGGTGACTGCACCAACCATCACTTTTCAAGAACAGATCGATCTTCCTCAAGGCTCCAAAACGGTGCATGTGACAAAGCCGCAGACACTGACGATACGTATGGACAGAAAGCGCAAGATATATTTGAACAAAGATGTTTACAGTTTAAAAACCTTTGCGGATGATTTTGTGAACAAAGCATTGGGGATGGACAAACACAAAGAGGTTTACATTCGTGCCGACGAACATCTTAGTTACAAGGATGTGATGTACCTTCTTAAAAGTGTCAAGGCAGCCGGCTTTCAAAAGGTATCCCTTATTACGCAATGAAACAGTTGATTTTGAGGTTCGTTTGGGGCATTGTCGCTGTTGGGATATATCTCACACTGCTTGGATTGCTGATCGTCTATTTCAATCATCATACTCAAATGCCTGCAAAACATTATGTGAAGGAGGATACACATCGTATTCAGGTGGCGATCTCTCCGGCAGTACAGCAATCTTCTCCTGTGAAAAAGAAAAAAACAGAGCCAAAGAAAGAAAGACATAAAGCTGCTTCAAAGAGGGTAGATCACAAAAAGAAATCAAAGAAGATTGTAAAAGAGAAGATCACTAAAAAGCATAAGCTCAAACGGGATAGAAATATCACAAAACCAAGAAAAACCTCTAAAGATCTTTTTGCCCATGTAAAAGCAAAACGCAAAAAACCATTGATTCAAATAACAGATAAACCTGTAAAAATGAAGTCTGGCAAACATCTTTTTGATATGGTCGATGCCAAACCTGTCAAACATACAAGAAGCGGTACTTCACGTAAGCATCAAAAGGCGATGGACACAGGCATTAAAAATGCCTACTTGGCAAAAGTGCAGGAGATGCTTGAAGATTGGCCGGCACAGAGTGACTTTGCTGGAGAAGAAGTCAAGGTCTATTTGAAAATAGATCCTACGGGTCATTTTGAGTTTGAATTGAAACAGCGGTCAGAAAATCCGGAATTTAACAGGGCGTTGACTGCCTACTTGAAACAACTTCAGACATTTGGTTTTGGTCCCCATAAGGGGCGTAGAACCTACCTTTTCGAAGCTGATTTTGTTGCCAAAGAGTGAGTGGGCAGGTAGAACATAGCAGACATATATCCAACAACAGAACGGCTATCACCGGTACTCTTTGCGCTCGTTGTATAATCTAACAGCATAGATGTCAGACCAATGTGTTTTGCAGCAAGGATAAGTGCTTTGATACCTGTGATGCCACATGCTTCACAGGAAGCAAGCTGTACAATGTCTAGGTTCTGGACTGCCAAAAGACAGTGTTTGTCAAGCATATGTGCTTTTTGTTTTGTATAGAAGTGGCTGAGATCTGAACTGACAATTAGCCTGTTGTCCGGATTTTGCAATATGGCAACCATCAGGTTGGCAAGTGTATCCGCACCGATATCACCATAAATAAGTTCTATGACTGGTGTGTGGGGGAAATAGTGCTGTATGAAGGGCATCTGCACTTCTGTGGAGTGCTCTTTTTGGTGTACCTTTGGTACAAATCCGATGGGGAAGCGTTTTGCCAGCGCAAAAAGATAGGCACTGTCGATGTCAAGATTGCCGCAGGGCGTTTGGTACTGTTCAAAAAAACTGCCACTGATCCCTTTATAGTAAATATGATGGCTCGGTCCGATTACTATGATTCGTTTTGGAGAAGTGTGTTGCAGAAAACGGTATGCAAAGTTGGCAGTATATCCGCTGTACATATAGCCTGCATGCGGGACAATGATAGCTTGTGGATGGATGGCACGTATGGCTTCAGGAATGGAGTGCGTGTTGAATTCTCGATTGAATGCAGCGATGCGCTGCCGTATTTCAGTACATCTTTTTGCGTAGAAGGTACCGGCGACAGCCATCTTCCGTATATGTTCCATGCGACGCTCCCTCTGCTCTCTTTTATGACATCACAAACAATATAACTTTTTACCCAAATCTCGAAATAGAAATTCATGACTTTGCATCATCATCGCATTCACGGACTTCGCATAATGTTACTCGGACGTCTGTTATACCTTAGGTATAAATGCAGCGTCGTACGGAGCTATAAAAGCAAAGCAGTTTGCTTTTATTTTACGCTTCTCCCTTACGGGTGCGACTCATGGAGCGAAGCGGAATCCACACTTGCACAATTTTCTGCAAACCCCGTAAATACGAGCATAACACAAATTCAAAGAATCCTATTTCTAGATTTGGGTTTTATCACAATTGTACCACAATTTAAAGATATACTATAATTTGAGATGGGTATGAGAAGTGCCCTTATGTTTTAGGAGTGTTGGCAAGGATAGAGGGAATTCCAATACATTCATGAAGGTTTCAACTCCCCCTTGTTACAATCTGCGTATATAAATTTCAAAGGACTTCATTTGCGATATTTGTTACTGTTTCTTTTTACGATGCATCTGTTCGCTGTTGATGCGACTCTGACCATAGAAAAAGATGTGGAACAGCGTGCACACATCGCAGTTGTGGACGGGTCGTCATTTCCCAATGAAAAGGTTTTTAAGATATTTTTGTCCGATTTGAAAATATCGGGGCATTTCCTTCCCAATGCGGAATATCGTCAGGGAGATTTCGAAGGAGGGGTAACAGACCCTGCACTGAAAGCGCAGGAGTACGTGCTCAAATACCGTTTTTCCGAGACATCAGGCAGCAGCCTGACAGTGAGACTGCTACAGGCATCTGACGGCAAGATGATGTTTAAAAAACGGTATGCTATAGCATCGACACGAAAGATGCCTTTCTTGGTACATAAAGCGGTTTCAGATGTTAACGATGTGCTCCGTTACTCTGATATCGGATGGATCAACCGCTATGTGGTTTTTGCACGATATACTGCTGCACGACGCAGCGAGATCGTACTGGCAGACTATACATTCACTTACCAAAAAGCAATTATACGCGGTGGATTGAACCTCTTCCCCAAATGGGCAGACAGTAGTCAGCAGGCATTCTATTATACCTCCTATCACGAAACGGTACCGACGCTCTACAAGCTTAACATTTATACTGGTGAGCGTACCAAAATAGCGGCTTCTGAGGGAATGATGGTCTGTTCTGATGTAAGCAAGGATGGGAAGCGTCTGCTGTTGACCATGGCACCTGACGGACAGCCGGATATTTATGAACTGAATCTGGCTACAGGGAAAAAAAGGAGAGTGACTTTCTTCAACGGCATAGACGTTGGAGGAAAATATCTTGGTAATGAACAGCAGATAGTATTTGTTTCCAATCGTCTCGGGTATGCCAATATATTTAAAAAGTCCCTCAGTGGAAGTGCTGTTTCTCAAGCAGTCTATCATGGCAGGAACAACAATGCTGTAGATGCATCTGGAAACAAGATCGTCTATGCCAGCCGTGAAAGCAGCAGTGCTTTTGGAAACAATACTTTCAATCTCTACCTGACATCGTCTACACGTACTGACAGCAGACCATTGACCACGACCGGCAGTAATCAGTACCCCCGTTTTTCAGGGGATGGTGCAGTGGTACTTTATATCAAGCGTACTGAGGGAGGGCTCTATGCAGGCTATATTAACCTGCAGAGCAAACAGAGTGTGCTCTTTCCTGTGATGGGTAGAGGACTTCAGTCGATAGACTGGCAATAACTATTTTAAACTAAGGATATATGATGAAACATACTTTACTATTTACAATTACAGCAACAGCGTTACTTTTACTTAGCGGATGCGGGCAACCGGCACCCGGAGGACTGAGCGGCGGGAGCAAGACCGGCAATGCGTTCAATGCCGATACGGTCAATATAGATGAGAACCGTTACGGTGGCAGCGGGCTTGCCAATGCCAACAGCAGCAGTGATGGATTTCAGAGTGTCTATTTCGGATTTGACCAGTACACGATCGCTTCGGATATGCAGGGACGTATGGCAAACAATGTTGCTGTTGCGCAGCGTGCAGGAAGAAAGATCAAGATCGAAGGTAACTGTGATGAGTTTGGAAGTGACGAATACAACTATGCGCTTGGTTTAAAGCGTGCCAAAGCTGTTAAAGATGCCCTTGCAATGCAAGGAGTCCCCGCGTCTAATATGGTTATGGTCAGTTACGGTGAGAGTAATCCTGCATGTACGGAAGCAACAGATGCCTGCTATGCGCAGAACAGACGTGTTGACCTTCGCTTGGCGAAATAGAGGATAGCCAATAATGCTTCAAAGAGTCCTTTTCTCGGTACTGATAGTAACCATTGGTGCCCATGCGTTCGGAGATGACCTTGCACAGGCAAACCGTAACCGCATTATGCAACTGCAGCAAAAGATCGCGCAGCAGAAAGAGCGGATAGACGGCTTGACCTCTCTGATAGAGGGAATGAGTGCATCGCTTGCCAAAATGCAGGACAGTAACCCTAAAGTGATGCAGATGGAAGAGAAGATACAGGCGCTTGAAGCTAAAGTAACGGCACTGGAAAATGAGAAGAAGCAAAGAGATAAACTTGTCCAACGCAGTGCAGTGAAGCAAAATCATCAAACAACAGCAGCCGGTCATAGTAGGACTGATGTTTCACTGAAAACAAAAGCCCCCTCAAAGCTCTATAGCGAAGGGGTACGGATGTTTGTCAAAAAACAGTATAACGAAGCGGCAAAACGCTTTACGGTCTGTGCAAAGAAGGGGTACAAACCGGCAGCATCGAACTACTATCTCGGTGAGATCGCCTACTATACCAAGCAGTATGATGATGCGATTTTCTACTACAAAAAAAGTGCGGGGCTGTATGACAAGGCAGGATACATGGATGTACTGCTGCTGCATACAGCGATCTCTTTGGAGAGAACGGGCAAAAAGGTGCAGGCAAAAGCCTTTTATGAGAATGTTGCAGAGAGTTACCCGGGCAAAAAAGCAGCTGCTATTGCCAAAAGGAAATTAAGAAAGCTGAAGTGATGCGCTTATCCCTGCTTTTGCTCCTCTTTTTTTGGACATTCAGCCTGAATGCCCAGACCCAATATGATCCCGATGCTCCGTTAGTTCCACTCAAACGTGAACTTGTTCCCCTTGGCAAAACACTTTTTCAGGTGATTGATTTAAAAACCGGGCACAGCCGTACGGTTGACCTGACAGGGAAGGATTTTGTGCTTGTATCTGTCCGTGAACCGAGAAGTGACGGACGTTTTTATGCTGTGGACAGGGACGGTACTGTATGGCTTAGCGGAGCGGTTGCTTCCGGAGCACCGCAGTTTCGCAGCCCTTCAGGTGTCTTTCATGTGCTGGAAAAGCAGCGCTACCATATGTCCAACCGCTACCCAGATGAGAGCGGCGTGAACAATATGGACTATATGATGAAATTTACCAGATGGGGGCATGCACTGCATAAGGGAAGTACCGACTGGATGTCACACGGGTGCATCCATGTTGACCCCAATCAGGTCGCGACACTCTTTCGCTGGGTACGTTTAGGGATGCCGGTAGTCATTACACGGCACAGCTATATGCCGTTTGCCAGACCCGATCTGAGACGAATTTATCTGCATCGATAAAAAGTGTTGATTTTTATGTTTTCTTTTTGCTAAGATATGACAAATTAGCATAAAAAGGAAAGAGTATGGAAACGCCTCAAGTAAGCAGTGAGAAACTGGATGAACTTGCAGAAAAGGTGGTCAATGTAAATGATAACCTTACCAATGTGGAAGGTAAAATTTTGTTGGGTGTGCTAAAAAGTGCGACCAAGAACGATGAGAAGATAGGTGATATGGATGTTAGGGTACTTGAGATGCTGACTTCACAAGTTTTGTACAGGTTTGACAGGTTGGCAGAGAGAATGGAGGCACTTGAGGCACAGCAGGAAGATATATTGCATCGTATAGATCGTATCGGTAAGCGTTTGCAATCACATACAACCGATATTGAAAACAATGATATTGATGTGGAAGAGATCGCCGAGCATGTCGCCTCTCTCGCAAAAAACGGCATCAACCACATCACCAAAGAAGAGGCACAAAAGCAGCTCAAGCTCAAAACCCAGCTCGCCAAAGAGAGCATCGACATGGCAGACCCGCAGGCAATCCAGTTCGCAAGCCCGCAGGTCAAAGCCGTCTATGATGCACTGATGCCGGAGATCAGGAAGGAGCTTGATAAGATGAATGATGAGTTGTTTAAAGGGCTCAATGATCTCGGTGGGGCGGTTGCTGATCTTACTGGTACAGCAGGAGGAAGGATAAGTAATGACATTGGTATCGTAGCACGTCGCATAGATGCCCATGTTGCAAATCTTCAATCAAGTTTGAGCAGTATAGATAGCAAAATTCGGGATATTCGAAGTGCTCGGGGTGGAGTTTACAGAAACTAAAAGAGGGCTGTTATGAGAAAAATACACAATGAAAGTTTTGGCAAAAGACAAACAGGCAAGTGGGAAGCATCCAACCAAAACCCCCTCCCCAAATCCCCCGCCGAGGAGGTCTCGGAGCATATCGTCGTCCCCGACGTGACCACCGAAGGGTCGTTGACGGTGATGGCTGCCATCCCGCCGTACTTTCTTGAGCATGCCGGGCGCGACCTTGAGTCCATCACCGAGGCAGAGACCCGGAAATACCTCAACAACGACCTGAGCATGCGGCGCTTTGCCGTGGGAAAGCTCGGTGAGCACAACCTCCGCAACAAGTGGGAGCACAGAGACCTCCACGCCACCTTCAAGAAAAAGGGCGTCGCCTCCCCCGGACTCTTCCTTGCCCAGACGCTCGAAAGCGACGCAAGCCGCCTGCTGACCACCGATGAGCTGACCAACAACGCTGTCAAGGCGGACAACTATCAGTTCTTTTTGAGGAACGCTTCTTGTTCCACATCTCCTGATGTGGAACGTAAATGTACAGAGGTGGCTGCAGGATTTTATGTATAGTAAGAAAGTATGCGAAACAACGATAGAAAGTTTCTTCCGCAAATCAAGCAACGGTCAAATTTTTTGTTTGCATAGAAAACGATAATAGTTGTTGTTAGGTTGGCACTGGGCGAATAGGGGGAAGATGGGACGAAGGGGGGGAAGGAAAGTGGAACTTTCCCCCATATTCCGTGTTTGTTCCACATCTCCCGATGTGGAACACGCGCGAAATGGAATATTGGATTTTGATTATGGAGATAGATTAGATTTTCTATGCCTAAGGCGTTCCACATCGGGAGATGTGGAACAAGGTTTAGAAAAAACTTGCAATATGAAGAACAGTAAAATAGCAGATGGGAAGAAGCAGATATAAGATATATGAACCTACATATCCTCACTTTGTGACATGTACAGTATTGCACTGGCTACCGATATTTACAAGAAAAGAGAGTGTGGGGATTATATTGTCCTGTTTACAGTTTCTTCAAAAAAATGCCAATCTAAAACTTTATGCCTATGTTATTCTTGAAAACCACTTACATATGATTGTTCAAAGTGATGATTTGGTAAAAACGATGAAATCGTTTAAACAGTATACGGCAAAAGAGCTATTGGTGCTTCTTAAGAAAGAGAATGCAAAAACCATTTTGGAACAACTTCATTTTTATAAGAAAGCGCATAGAAAAGCGTCAAACTATCAAGTATGGGAAGAAGGATACCAGCCTAAATTGATTCGGACAGAGAGTATGATGATTGGCAAAATAAAATATATTCATGAAAATCCTGTTAAACGCGGTTATGTTGATGAGGCGAAACACTGGAGATATAGCTCTGCCAGAAACTATGAAGGCATGGAAGGGTTGATCGAAGTTGAGAAGTTTTGGTGAATCAATGAGGTAAATAGGTGTTCCACATCGGGAGATGTGGAACAAGGGTAAAAACTATTTAGAGAGTTCGAGTGCCTTTTTGTAGGCCTTTTCAACGGCTTCCATGCATGAGGCACGTACTTTACCTTTTTCCAGAGCGCTGTAGCCGGCAGCGGTAGTGCCGCCGGGGCTCATGACACCGTCTTTGAGCAGGGCGGGATGGACATCCTGAATGAGTTTGCCAAAGCCTCCAAAGAGTCCGCGCATGACTGCCATGGCATCCTCTCTGCCAAGCCCCTCTTTGACTGCACCGTCAGCGAGTGCTTCGGCGATGAGCGCAAGGTATGCAGGACCTGACCCTGCCAGTGCGGTAGCGATGTCGAGAGCCTTTTCACTCTCCAGCCATAACACTTCACCCGCACCGCGCAGCAATACTTCTGCTTCTTCTTTATGGTCGGCATCGCCGGTCAGCGTGGTCATGGAAGCCCCTACCGATGCGGCGAGGTTTGGCATGGCGCGGATATAGGCTTTGCTTTTGAGCTTTTTTTTGAGTCTCTCCACCGGTACACCGGCAAGAATGGAGATGAGCAGTTTTGCTTTGCCTTTGAGCTGTTTGGCAACCTCTTCGAGATTGCCGGGTTTGACGCAGAACAGTACAGTTCTGTCTGTGATGTCGAACTCCTCAAGAGTGTGTTTTTGCACTTTTTTGCCAAGCGCTTTTTCAAATGCATCAAGATGGTCGCTGTTGCGTCCGACCACTTCGATGTTATATTTGCCCTTGAGTCCCTGTGCGATACTCAATGCCATATTGCCGTTTCCGATAAAGGTGATGGTCTGCATCTTCGCCTCTCTTTATGTGTTAAAGTGTAAGATTATAGCATTATTAGGTTTTATTTGCTAAAATCAGTCAATTTTTGTAAACGAGGTACAACCAATATGGAAGCATTTTTAGAAGAAGCCAAAGCATCAAGCCGCGTGCTCTCCACACTGAGCGGCAGCGAAAAGAACCGCATTTTGCGTGCCATGGCAGCCAAACTGCGGGAAGAGGCATCTGCCATTCTGGAAGCCAATGCCGAGGATATGAGAAACGCCCAGACCAATAACCTCAGTGCCGCACTTAAAGACAGGCTCTTTCTCGATGAGAAACGCATAGAGGGGATAGCGACTGCCATTGAGCAGATCGCGGCACTCAAAGAGCCTGTTGGGCGTGTTTTGGAAGGGTGGCATGCCGATGCGGGATTTAAGATAGAGAAAGTGACCGTACCTATCGGGGTGATCGGGGTGATTTATGAGTCCCGTCCCAATGTGACAGCTGATGTGGGGGCGCTTTGTTTTAAAAGCGGCAATGTTGCCATTCTAAAAGGGGGTAAGGAGGCGGAGCACTCCAACCGTGCCATAGCCAATGTATTGCAAAGTGTATTGGAAGAGAACGGTTTGCCCAAAGCGGCTATCGCCCTGTTGCCTGACAGCAGCCGTGAAGGGGTGGCAAAGCTGATCAAGCAGGAGAGATATGTTGACCTCATTGTTCCACGCGGTGGTGAAGCGCTCATCCGCTATGTCTCTACCAATGCGACCGTTCCGGTGGTCAAGCACGACAAGGGGCTGTGCCATACCTATATTGACGAGGATGCGGATTTTGAGAAGGCATTGGGGGTCATTGTCAATGCCAAGTGCCGCCGTACAGGTATTTGCGGTGCACTGGAGACACTGCTGGTCGATGCGGCGATCGCGGAGGAGATCCTGCCGCGTATTGCCGAGGCGTATGCCGCACAGGGTACCGAAGTGCGCGGATGTGAGCGAACACGTCAGATCATCGATGCGGTAGCAGCGACCGAAGAGGATTATGCAACAGAATACCTTGACAATATTCTTACAATCCGTGTGGTCGATGGCGTCGATGCTGCTATCGCTCACATTGCACAATACGGTTCACAACACTCTGAAGCGATCATTACCGAGAACTACACCACGGCTGAGAAGTTTCTTAATGAGGTCGATGCCTCGTGTGTCTATCTGAATGCCTCGACGCAGTTTACTGACGGTGGGGAGTTTGGCTTTGGAGCGGAAGTGGGTATTAGTACCAACAAACTCCACGCCAGAGGACCGATGGGGCTGAATGAGCTGACGACCTATAAGTATAAGATTTACGGAAACGGAGAGATGCGGGCTTAGAGCCCCAACTCTTCCATGCAGGCGACACAGTAGATTGATTCAGGCATCAGTTTGAGCCGCTCCATGGGGATAGGCTCTTCGCACTCCTGGCAGATGCCGTACTGCGGTGTGTCTATTTTCAAGTAGGCGTGTTTAAGTCGATTAAGCCTTTTTGTCGCCTCTTCATAACGTTGTATGTGAATGCTCTGGTCAAGTTTGAAGTTTAGATGTGCGACTTTGTCGGAGGGACCTTCTCCTTTTTCGGGGTAAAGCGCTTTTTGAATAACGGCTATCTCTTCGCTGAGCGTCTCTATCTCTTGCTCAATACTCTCTTTAAGTTTTTGTTTCTCTTCTTTTGTCACGCTTCTTTATCCTCAATGTGTGTGCAGGTGTTGTATGTGGCATTATAGCCAAAGGAACATAGAAAAAAGAGACAACGCATACATCTGTTAAGCATCGGTAAAGTTTGCTTAGATAGAATAGCAGCAAATTTAACATTAGGAACTATTATGGCAGTAAAAGCTGAAAACAGTGTAGTCGGAATTGAGTACGAAGTAAAAGAAGCAGGAAGCAACGAAATTGTAGACAGTAACAAAGGTGCACAGCCGCTTGAGTTCGTGACAGGTAAAGGGCAGATCATCCCAGGTCTTGAAAAAGCACTTGAAGGTATGAACGAGGGCGAAAGCGCAGACATCCTTGTGAAAGCCGAAGATGCATACGGTGAAGTAAATCCTGAAGCGGTACAGACACTTCCTATCGAGCAGTTTGAGGGTGTGGACTTGAAAGAGGGTATGACACTCTACGGTCAGGGTGAAGACGGACAGACTGTACAGGTTGTTGTCAAATCATTCAATGACAAAGAAGTTACTATCGACTTCAATCACCCTCTTGCAGGCAAAGATCTGATGTTTTCTGTTAAAGTACTCTCTGAAAGAGATGCAACAGATGACGAAGCAGCAACCGGTCAGGTTGGCGGCGGCGAGAGCTGCGGCGCAGGATGCGGATGCCACTAAGCCTAACGGCTATCCATAAACACAAAAGGCTTCTCTCTGAGGTCTTTTGACTATTTTCTCTCTCTTTCTTTCCCAATATCTCTCTTTGAACGATAATTATTATCTATTTTGTGATAAGATATATTTACTATATGACACCGGTATATAGGTAAAAGGGGAAGTTATGAAGAAGATTGAGCGCTATTTTGATATCAATATGGTACTGATGACAATATATTCAGCACTGGAGTCAGTACGGGAAGAGAAAGAAATAGAACTGGTATATGATATCGACTCTACTATCCCCAAAGAACTCAAAGGTGACCCAGAATCCGTTACCCACGTCTTGACACAGCTTTTGATGTTTGTTTTTCAAAATACAGAAAATAAAGAGGTGATACTTGCATTACGTGCACCAGAAGATTTTCTGTATGAAGAAGCGATCACATTTGAGATCGACCATACCGACTTGAGTATGGAAAAAGCGCAGAGTTTTTTTGATGTAAGACTCAAGCCTGTGCTTGAGAGACTCGACGGTATTCCCTCATTTAATCCGGAAACCGGGAAAATAGCCATATCTCTCCCTTTTAAACTGAATGACTTAGGCAACCGACGTTATTACAGGCTGCCGGATATTGGTATGCTTGGGAAAAAGGTGCTGCTTATCTGTAAAAGCCGGATTGTAGCAGAGAGTCTCCACAAGATGTTCAAGTATTTTCTGTATGAAGTGGATATCGGTGCAGAGGAGTATAAAAAAAGAGGGAGCAATCTTGCCCACTATGATATCTTTGTGCTGGAGGACAGCCTTCTTACACCGGGGATAGAGGCACTTGTCATCAAAGTACAACAGACACATGATGTGAAGTTTGTACTGCTTGAGGATGCAGGAAAACCTCATTTGGAACAGAAAAAGCATATCTCTGCCCATTTGATAAAACCGGTGATGCAGGAGAGTATATTTGAGTTGATCATTGCACTCTTTGAAGAGGATGTGAAAGAGAGAAAAATCAAGCGTGATGCAGGAAAACCCATAATCAATATGGAAAAATATATTCTCGATGCCTTTAAAAAGAGTGAAGAGGCATATGTAGAGATGGAGAAGATTCAGTCGCAAATTACACCGCAGAACAAAATTGCTCCGATGATCAAGGAGATTGAACGGGAAGAGGAAGAGGATGACTCTGTTGTCCTCAATGTGGAAGATGGACGAAAGAAAGCGAAAAGTATGGGTGTGGATTATAATGATGCACTGAAACACTTTATGGAGACCTTTGAAGGGTCTGACCGCTATTTTCGTGATATTGCAAAAAGCAAAGCGGTATGGCAGATTAAAGAGTTTGCCATAGATCTTGAAAAACAGGCGAAAGTGATTGGTGCGGAACGTGTTGCAAAGCTTGCCGAAAAGATCAGTTTGCTGTTTGTATACAACAATCTTGATATGCTGCCTGTCTATCCGGGTAAATATCACCTTGAACTCAAAAAGCTCTTTGAAGAGATTAAGCGCTATCTACAGAAACATCAGCATTAGCAGAAATGATGTCAATTTGACATCATTTTGATGCTTTATTACTATTTATCCTATAATCCTTCCATGCAAAGCTATTCAGATATACAGATATATTCTGTTGCCATTCTTCTTTTTTTTACAATGCTGTTCTTTTTGCAGTTTTTTCGTTTGATGCTTCGTTCTAAAAACAAACGCTATTTGAGAAAATATCGTTCTGTAAAAAAGCTTAAAAAACTTACATGGTCTGAATTTGAACATCTATGTCTGCTCTTTTATCGGGAACAGGGGTGGAAAGTCAAAGGTAATGAGCAACATGGTGCGGACGGTGGGGTTGATCTCTGGATGAAAAAGAGAGGTACCCGTGCCATTGTGCAGTGTAAAAAGTATGAGGATGCCAAAGTGACTGTTAAAGTGATCCGTGAAATGTACGGACTCATGCATGAGTATGATGTGGATATGGCTATTGTCGTGACAACCAGCGGATTTACCAAAGAGTGTGACCGTTTTGTTGAAGAGAAACAGATCACACTGATAGATGGTGAAACACTGGTTGAGATGATTGGAAAAATGACACGTTAACGAGTCTATTTCTCCTCGTTGTATGGTTCAAAATTCTCTTTTTTGACACCACAATCCGGGCATTCCCAGTCATCAGGCAGATCTTCAAACGGTGTGCCTGCGGGGATACCGCTCTCTGGGTCGCCAATAGCGGGATCATAAATGTACTCACATACTGTACAGATATATTTTTGTGCCATCTTTGTCTCCTTTGTATGGTTTTGTTTACAATCTATCGGGGGAATGTGTAATGGGTGTGTAGATTTTGGGTTAAAATGGTAAAATACACCATACTATTTTTTGAAAATAAAGGATGATGATGTCAGTCAAATGCGCATTTTTATTTCCTGGACAGGGGTCTCAGGCAGTAGGTATGGGAGAGGATTTTTACAATAACTCAGAGATTGCAAAAGAGATGATCGAAGCAGCAGGTGAGCGTACCGGTATAGACTTCAAAACACTGCTTTTTACAGAGAATGATGATCTTGAAAAGACAGAGTTTACTCAGCCTGCGATTTTGCTTGTTTCTGCGATCGCACACAAGCTTTTTGAGAATGAACTGCCGATCAAACCGGTCTATGCACTGGGACATTCACTGGGTGAGTTCTCTGCACTGACAGCGGTAGGGGCACTCGATGCCATCGATGCGGTCGAACTGGTCAACCTGCGAGGCAAGCTGATGGCTCAGGCGTGTGAAGGACAGGATGTCGGGATGCTGGTGAGTTTGGGGCTGGATGATGAGACGGTCGAGAAGATCTGTGCAGACTTCAGAGAGGCAGGCAAAAAAGTATGGCCTGTCAACTACAATGCTCAGGGGCAGATCGTCATTGCAGGGATCAAAAGCGATCTTCAGGAACTTGAACCGGTACTTAAAGAGAACAAGGCAAGACGTGCGATGCTGCTGAATATGTCTGTCGCTTCCCACTGTCCGCTGCTTGAGTCTGCTACAGCACCACTGGCGCAGAAGCTTCAAGAGGTACTTAAAGACGAGTTTACCGCACCGGTTGTCTCCAATGTTACTGCCCAAAAGTACAGCAGCAAAGCCGAAGCACTCGAATTGCTGCCAAAGCAGCTTGTCTCGCCGGTACTTTACAAGCAGTCCATTGCAAAGTTTGATGATGAGGTAGACTGTTATGTCGAGTTTGGAGATGGCGGGGTACTCAAAGGGCTGAACCGCAAAGCGACCAAAAAACCGCATTTTGTGGTTTCGGACATGCAGTCTTTGGCAAATGCCATTGAAGAGATCAGCAAACTTGGATAAACAATGAAAATAGCCATTATGGGCGCAATGCCCGAAGAGATCGAACCGCTGATTGCAAAGCTTGACAACGTCACTACGACGGTTTATGCTGCCAACAAGTACTATGAGGGTACCTATAAGGGCAAAGAGGTTGTTGTTGCCTACTCGAAGATAGGAAAGGTGTTTGCAACCTTGACTGCAACCATGCTCATTGAGAAGTTTGGCTGTGATATACTGCTCTTTTCCGGGGTTGCAGGTGCGATTTCTGATGAGTTGAAGATTGGTGATCTGATCATTGCAGACGGTTTGTGTCAGCACGACTTGGACATTACGGCATTTGGACATCCATTTGGGTATGTGCCGGAAGGGGAGGTGTGTATCCCTACCGATGTCGGATTGAGAAATATCGCCAAAGAGATTGCCGCTTCCAAAGGCATTGAATTGAAAGAGGGTGTGATTGCTACGGGTGACCAGTTTATTGCCAATCCTGAAAAGAAAGAGTGGATAGGCGAGGTCTTCAAAGCCCATGCGCTTGAGATGGAGGGTGCCAGTGTGGCGGTGGTCTGCAATGCGTTGAATGTGCCGTTCTTCATCCTCCGTGCCATCTCCGATGCGGCAGATATGGATGCGAGTTTCAATTTTGATGCATTTCTTGAGAGTTCGGCGAAGATTTCAGCGGATTTCATCCTTTCTATGGTTGAACACATTCAAGAAGATTGATGCCTTTAAAGGTGCGTGAAAGAGAGAATTTTGGAAAAAAGAAGAATAGACCAAAGCAAATCCATCACCATGAGCCGAAAGCTCCTTAAAGTGATTGGTAAAACCAATGTGGAGTTCCGTCTGATCGGTGAGGGTGACAAGGTGCTGGTAGGGCTTAGTGGCGGGAAAGACTCGCTTGCGCTTGTGCATGCACTCAAACACATTCAAAAACACGCCCCGTTTCACTTCGAGTTTGAAGCCTGTACGGTCAAGTACGGGATGCCCGATGAACACTACGACTACCTTGTATCTCACTGCAAAGAGTACGGCATCAAACATACGGTGTATGACACGAACATCTATGCAATCTCCAATGACACCATACGTGAAAACTCTTCGTTTTGCTCCTACTTCTCACGCATGCGGCGCGGGGCACTCTATTCGTTCGCGCAGGAGGGAGGATTTACCAAAGTAGCCCTTGGACACCACTTCGATGACATGGTCGAGAGCTTTTTTATGAATATGTTCTACAACGGTTCACTGCGCACCCTTGCCCCCATCTACAAAACCGGAAAAGGCTTCCACCTGATCCGCCCGCTCATTCAGGTACGCGAACGCCAGCTGCGAGACTTTGCCACAGAGAACAACTTGCAAGTCATTGGTGATGAAGCCTGCCCTGCCATGCTTAAAAATGTTAAAATGCCCCATGCCAGAGCCTCAACCAAGGAGTGGCTCGCAGGCATGGAGAAAGAGAACAGAGAACTCTTTAAAATGCTCAAAGCCTCATTCAAACATATCCATGACGACACCTTCCTTGACCCCAAGCGGTGGGACAGGGATGATATAGAGATTTAATACTTGACAACTTGACAACTTTTTTCTATAATGGAGAAAAAAGGAGTTGTAGTGCAGACATTGAGTGTTGCCGAGTTTAAAGCAAATCTCTCTTCCATCCTCCAACAAATGCAGGAGGATGGTGAGGAGATTGTTATCGCGTTTGGCAGAGGGCACAAAAAGGTTGCAAAGCTGGTTCCTTATACGGAAGATACCGGAGATAGAGTATTTGGACAATTTAAAGGGATGGTCGAGATACCTGAATCGTTTGATGAAGAAAATGAAGCGATCAATGCGATGTTTTACGGGAATGATTGATGGAGATTTTAATAGATACCCACATCTTCCTCTGGCTCGCTTCCAATCCCAATAAGCTCTCAAAAAAACATTTGGCACTTTTGCAAGCGCGTAAAAACAGGCTCTATCTGAGTGCGATGAGTATTGCCGAGGTGATGATAAAGCAGTCTATTGGGCAGATAGATATTCCCTTTGATATGATGGAAGCCTGCGAGATGATGGAGATAAACCTGTTGGATTTTGATGCGGCAAGTGCGATGAAACTCGGTACGCTTCCTATGCATCATAAAGACCCTTTTGATCGGATGTTGATCGCTCAGGCAATGACGCACAATATGATTTTTTGTACGATCGATCGGAAGATGGCACTTTATGCAGATGAGGGGTTGAAATTGCTCTGATGAAAAAATTGAAAAACAGTCTATTGAAAATTAGTTATAATACAAAATATATTATTGAGATAAAAGAGTAACAATGACCCAGCAAGAACTTATTGAAAAACTGCAACTGTTGAAGCCCGTATTGAAAGAGGAGGGGATTACCCTGCTTGGGATTTTTGGCAGTTACGCAAGAAATGAGCAGACCCCGCAGAGTGATGTGGATATTTTGTATGACATCGATGATCCAAAGGCATTTGCCAAACGGTTTGGCGGTTTTGGGGCATTTACACGGCTGGAAGAATTGAAAAAATATATCGCACAACAGTTAAATACGGAAGTGGACTTTGTTTCAAGAAAAGGTTTGAATAGTGTCAGTAAAATCTACGTAGAAAAAGATCTGCAATATGTTTAAAGAATCAATTCATAGTTCTAAAGGCATCCATTGAGTCAAACAAATAGTTTTCATGCAGAAGGGAGCGGTCGCCTCGACAAGATTCTCTCCCAAACCCTCGAAGTAAGCCGCAATCAGGTCGAAAAGCTCATCAAAGACGGGCTGGTGTCGGTCAATGGCAAAGTGGTGAGCAAACCAAGTTTCAAAGTCTCAGAGGGTGATGAGGTTGTCTATGTGTTCAAAGAGGCAGAAAAGCGAGAACCTGTTGAAGTGGACTTTGATGTGGAGGTGCTGTATGAGGATGAGCACTTGCTGGTGGTGAACAAGCCTAGCGGATTGGTGGTGCATCCGGCACCTTCGGTCAAGGAGGCGACACTGGTGGATTGGCTGGTGCAAAAGGGTATTTCACTCTCTACCATCAGTGGGGAGGAGCGCCACGGTATCGTTCACCGCATCGACAAAGAGACCACCGGCGCACTGGTGGTTGCCAAGACCAATGAAGCGCATGAGAAGCTTAGTGCACAGTTGCAGGACAAGAGCATGGGGCGCTACTATCTGGCACTCATAGACCATCCGCTCAAAGAAGATACCATCGTTGACAAACCCATAGGACGCAATCCGAACAACCGCCTCAAGATGGATGTGGTACCGCATGGTAAGCTTGCAAAAACTGCCTTTGTAAAGCTTGCAGCTTCTCCGCATGATACGGAGCTGATCGCTGCAAAGCTCTTTACAGGGCGTACCCATCAGATACGGGTACATCTTAACACACTCGGGCGGCATATTTTGGGTGATGATTTATACGGATTTAAGAGCAAAAGAGATAAAATCCCAAGAGTTTATCTGCACGCCTATCTGCTCTATCTGATCCATCCGGAAACCGGGGAGAAGATGGAATTTATCGCACCGCTCTTTGAAGATATGCGAGACTATCTGACAAAGTATTTTACGTCTGAGAGCATCGAAGATGCCCTCGATCCTTCCGGGCTTAAAACGCGTTTTGCAGTAAAGGCGTGATAATTTACATATAGTGTTGGGATACAATCCCCACATTGTTTTACAAGCAGGATGCCATGCCCCATATAAAAGTCAAACCGTTTGAAACATCCATTGTTGATGAAGCTGTTACCAAGAGCGATCTGCTCACATTCCGAGCCAAGGCACTCAACCGCGGTGATGAACTGTGGGGAGTCGTGCTTGAGGGAAGAGAGTTCTTGCTTCAGGTGAAGTACTATGATGATGAGGTGCTCATCAAGTATGACAAAGTGACCCGTCCGCTCAAGGTCAATCTCCTCAAAGAGGCGCTTGGGCGTGTTGCCAAAGAGCTTGGGCTTGAAGTGATCGCCTCCAACATCACACAGCACAAAGAGACCCGCTTCGCTTCGGCGTATGAAAAACAGATAGAGGACTTTGAGAACATTGCGTTCCCGTTTGAAAAGGTATGTGTCGAGGTGGGGTTTGGTTCCGGGCGGCATCTGCTCTATCAGGCAAACAAACATCCCGACACACTCTATATCGGACTGGAGATCCATACCCCCTCTGCGCAGCAGGTACTCAAGCAGATCGACCTACAGGGGCTGAAAAACATCTGGGTGGTCAACTACGATGCCAGACTCTTTTTGGAGATGCTGCCTTCCAATTTGCTGGAGCGGATCTATGTACACTTTCCTGTGCCCTGGGACAAGAAACCTCACCGCCGTGTCATCAGTCCGCAGTTTCTGGCGGAGTCGATGCGTGTACTCTCTAAAGGAAGAGAGCTTGAACTGAGAACCGACAGTGACAACTACTTTGCTTATGCGCTGGAGACCTTCTTTGGGGTACCCAAAACAGAGGTACATGTACGCAAAAATGCAGACCTTGAAGTGACAAGCAAATATGAGGCGCGATGGAAGCGGATGCAGAAGGACATTTACGATGTCTATGTGACAGCACTGGAGGTTTCCGAACCCAAGCAGGAAGTGGGTGATTTTAACTTTAATATTGTAAAATATAGAGAAGGTATAGAAACGGTCTTGCCCAAAAAAGCATTGGTAGAAAAAGAGTATTTTGTACATATAGAAAGGCTCTATACCATTGAAGAAAAGAGACTGCTGATCAAGTGTTCGTTCGGCAGTTTCGACCGACCTGAACACAAGTATATTTTACTTGAAGCGGAGGGGTGCCGTTATTTTGCATCCCGTCCGGTAAAGACCAGCGTCAACCACAAAGCCCATCAAACAATCATGGAGTTGCTCAGCAATGTCGAATGTCATTAGTGCCCAAAATCTGACCCTTGCGTATGACAACGGACGCAAAGAGATCATCCAAAATGCCAGTTTTAACATCCGTAAAGGGGATTTTGTCTTTATTACCGGTCCGAGCGGTTCAGGCAAGTCAACGCTGCTTAAAGCACTTTATGGGCAACTTCGACCAAAATCGGGTGACCTCGTTGTCGGCGGAGTGGATCTTACCCGTGTCAGACCCAAAAAACTTCAGGAACTGCGTACCCATCTGGGGATCATATTTCAGGATTACAAGCTGATCAATGAGTGGACTGTAGCGAAGAATGTTGTTTTGCCATTGATGATCGCAGGGTATTCTCTGGATGTGCAGCAGACTCAGGCACACCGTCTTCTCAAACATGTCAAACTCTCTGAACATGCCGACAAATATCCGCTTGAACTTTCTGGTGGTGAACAGCAGCGGGTTGGGGTGGCACGCGCACTCTCAAAAAATCCTGTAGTGATTTTGGCAGACGAACCTACGGGAAACCTCGATGATTATTCCTCAAATGTTATCTGGGATCTGATGGAAAACGCCTGTCAGCAGCTTGAGACGACAGTACTGGTTGTTACACACAAGATACCGACAATATTCTCTTTGCCATACCGCCATTTTATCATTGAAAGCAAGGGTGTCTATGAAGTTCATTAAAAACCATCTGATGTTTATTTTGCCGTTGATGGCGATTTTACTCGGTATTGAGTTCTACCTTGTCTTTGACCGTACGACAGACTCATATGAAAAGAAGCTTAAAGAAGGGTATACCATGCTGGTGGTCACTAAAAAACCTGTGACGCTCTCTCAGCTTAAAGCGCTGAATGGACATATCGCTTCACTTCAGCCTATTAAACGTGCTCCTATTGTTTCCGAAGTTGCCAAAGGAGTGGGAGCAGAGAGTAAAAAAGAGATCCTTGCCGCACTGCCGTATTTTTATAATGTCGGATTGGACAGCTACTTGGATACGCAAGTGCTGGACAGGATTAAGCAGGATTTGACAAAAGAACATACTATCAAGCGGGTAGAGACATTTGGTAGCAGTTACAGCTCTGCGTACAGACTCTTCTCTCTTATCAAGTTTCTGTTAAAAGTCTTCATAGGCTTTATGGGAATTGTCAGCCTGTTGCTGATCATTAAACAGATGGAGATTTGGAAATATGCCCACAAAGAGCGTATGCAGGTTATGGAGATCTTTGGTGCGCCATTGATGTTGCGTTCGGGTGTGTTGTTTAAAATAGCCATTATAGATGCGTTTATTGCGACACTGTTGACCAGCGGTGTCTTTTTTTATGTCAAGTATATTTGGGCACCCAAAAGCGGCATCGACCTGATGGTGCAGAAACAGGATGCACTGTTTCGGACGGCCGATATGGGTGTTCTGATCGGTGCAGCATTGTTGTTGGTGATTATTGCCGTGTATGCAGTGGTTGTCAGCAGCAAGGGAGTTCGTGAGTGAGGCGTTTACTTCTTTGTCTTCTCTGCATAACCCTGACTGCAGGTGCTACCGCTACTACCAAAAAGATCAACACTTCCAAAAAGAAACTGACAAGGGTGGAACGGGCACAGAAAACTACCAGCAGGCGGCTTGATAAAATTGCCAGAGATATCAAGGTTACTGAGAAGGAAATTGCTTACCTTGATCAAAAGATTGATGAACTTGGCAAAGACCAAAATGAAACAGAAGCAGCCTATATACGCCTGAAAGATGAACTTAAACATTCCGAAAAGGAGTATGAACAGACCGCAACGGCACTGGAAAAAAAGCGTAAGCAGTTTATCTCGCTGCTCTCTGAGCGATTCTCTGTTCTTTTTGCAATGGAAAAGGCACATGAACCAACACGGCGATCGGTGATCGATCAGGAGGTTTACAAAGCATACAAAGCGCAAAATACCCGTATGCTTGCACAGCTAAAAAAAGAGATAAGACTTCTGAAAAAGAAGAAAGAGGATAAAAAGTATCAGCGAAACAGAACCAAAAACCAGCTTGCACGCATTGTGAAGCGGCGTGAATCCTATGCGCAGAAGAAAAAGCAGAAAGAGAAACTGCTTAAGCGTCTGGCCGCTGATGAGGAGAAATATACTGCCAAACTTCAGAAGATTGTAGACAGGCAGAATGCGCTGCGTGCGACACTTGCAAAGCTAAACATTCTACGAAAACAGGAAGTGGAAGAGGCTCGTAAACGTGCTGCTGCAAGAAAAAAAGCAATGCAGCTTGAAAAAGAGCGTAAACGGAAGTTGAGGATTGCAAAAGCAAAAGCTCGTGAAAAGGCAAGACTGGCCAAAGAAGCACTTAAACAGGCTAAGACTGAAGAGGCAAGAAAACAGGCACAACTGGCGGCAAAAGAGGCGGCTGAAGAGTCCAAAGCCATAGCAAAAGAGAGCCAGAAAGTACGGAATATCAATTCATCGTACCAAAAAGAGTCTGTCTATACCTATCGTGGTCACAGAACCATCTCTCCAATCAGCGGTGCGAAGTTGATCAAAAAATTCGGTACTTATGTCGACCCGATCTATAAAATAAAGATTTTCAATGAGTCTATTACACTTCAGGCTCCGCATACGGATGCAAAAGTAAAGAACGTGCTTAACGGAAAGGTGGTATTTGCGGGCAGAACCAGTATGCTTGGAAAAGTTGTGGTGATTGCACACAGCGGCAGAATGCATACAGTTTACTCCGGTCTTTCCAAGATCGCACCGACAATCAGAACTGGGAAAAAGATCCCCAAAGGCTATGTTATCGGGAAGGTACGAAGGAAACTTCTATTTGAAGCGACCAAAAACTCAAAACACATCAACCCTCTCCGGCTGATACGGCTTTAATCCCCCCATAACCAAGCTTTCGGTATAATCGCGAAACTATTAAGAGGGGTATTATCTGTGGTAAAAAGAGTATTGGTAAAGTTTTCCGGTGAGGCTTTGGCGGGCAGTGAAGGGTATGGCATCGATACCAAAATCCTAAACTATATTGCACGTGAGATCAAAGAGTTGTCTGAGAACGGTATCGAAGTCGGTATTGTAGTCGGTGGCGGTAATATTATACGTGGAGTCACTGCAGCAGCCGATGGTATTATCAAGCGTACGTCAGGAGACTATATGGGTATGCTGGCGACAGTGATCAACGGTGTTGCAATTCAGGAAGCTCTGGAGCATGAAGGACTCTCTGCAAGACTCCAATCTGCAATCGATATGCAGGAGATTGGAGAAGCGTTTATCGTTAGACGTGCACGAAGACATCTTGAAAAAGGGCGTGTTGTTGTCTTTGCGGGAGGTACAGGCAACCCGTACTTTACAACAGATACGGCAGCAACACTGAGAGCCAGTGAGATAGAAGCTGACTTGCTTATTAAAGCAACCAAGGTTGACGGTGTATATGATAAAGATCCGAATAAATATGATGATGCGGTTAAATTGAGTGAGCTTACATACGATCAGGCGCTCAATGACCATATCAGGGTGATGGATGATACCTCTATTGCATTGGCAAAAGAGAACGGACTACCCATTGTCGTGTGCAATATGTTTGAGAAAGGCAACCTTCTTAAGATCATTCAGGGTGACATGAGCCTGTGCTCTATCGTAAAGTAGCGGAATATACCAAAAAAAGAACCAAAGGAAATTAACATGAGAACAGAACAATTGACAGCAAAAGCACTTGAAAAAGTAGATTTTGACAAATATCTTTTGGCAAATGCCGTAGGGAAACGTGCAGAAGAGATTGCAAAAGGGGCGGAGCCGCTTGTTGATGCAGATCCAAAGACAACCAAGCATACTGATATTGCACTGCAGGAGATTGCAGAAGGCAAGCTGATAGTCTCTACTGAGGGATAAACCGTTTGGATGCGTTTCTCGCCAGAGTAAAGGATACTCGGACAGTTGAAGATGCCACAGTACTGCTGTGGGAACAGCTTCCCTCTCCGCTGGACTCTACGCGAAAAGCGCTTTCTCTTGCGCTGGATGCACATAAAGGTCAAAAACGCAAAAGCGGTGAGCCCTATATTGTTCATCCTATTCTTGTAGCAGTGATTACTGCCGCCATCTCCAGTGATGAGATGATGGTACAGGCGGCACTGCTGCATGATGTGGTTGAAGATACAGACTATGAACTTGATGACATTGAGGCAATGTTTGGTGAAGACATTGCCCATATGGTCGCAGGACTTACAAAGATCGTAGAGATACGTGATGAAGAACTGGTACCGTCAGGTTCGGATGAACGTCTTGTCTCTTCTGCTTTGACCTTTCGAAAAATGCTGATCGCTTCGATCAAAGATATTCGGGTACTTGTGATCAAACTGTGTGATCGTTTGCACAATATGCTAACCCTTGATGCGCTTAGACCTGACAAACAAAAGCGTATTGCAGAAGAGACGCTTGTTGTGTATGCCCCTATCGCACACAGGCTGGGTATTTCACGTCTTAAAAATCATCTTGAAGATTTGAGTTTTTACTACATCTATCCGGAAGATTATGCCCGAATAGACAGCTATATCCGTGAAAATGCCCAAAATCTCCAGTTTAAACTCAATGCGTTCATACAGAAAGTCACAACCATGATGGAGAGCAACGGATTCTCCCACGACACTTTTGAGATTCTAGGCAGGGTTAAACATTACTACTCTATCTATCTCAAAATGCACCGCAAAGGGGTCAGCATAGAAGAGGTGCTTGATCTGCTTGCCATTCGGGTGATCGTGCAGGAACCGCTGGAGTGTTACAAAGTGCTGGGATTAATGCACTTGAACTTTACACCGCTTATCTCGCGTTTCAAAGATTATATTGCTGTCCCCAAAGAGAACGGATACCAGACGATCCATACGACACTTTTCAATGAAGAGGGGATTGTCGAATCCCAGATCCGAACACGACAGATGCATCGTCTTGCCGAGTACGGTGTCGCTGCACACTGGAAATATAAAGACGGAGGCAACGGTGTGAATCTTCAGTGGCTTGAGAGTCTCTCATACCAGAATGAATCTGTCGAAGAATTTTATGAATTGGCAAAGAGTGATCTTTTTTCAGAGGATATTACCGTATTTTCTCCAAAAGGAGACTACTATACCCTGCCAAAAGGCTCTGTAGCACTAGATTTTGCCTATGCCATTCATTCGGAGGTGGGTGCCAATGCTACGGGTGCGTTGGTTAACAAGCATAAATCCTCACTGCTGACAGTATTGAAAAATGGGGATATCGTCAGGATACTCAAAGACGATAAGCCTCATTTGCACTGTTCATGGCAGGATGCGGTCAAAACCTCCAAAGCCAAAGAGGGTATCAGAAGCCAGTGTAGAGCAAGGCTGCGTGAAACCGACACACTCAGTGCCTACAATATCCTGTCGGCACTTTTCAATCACCCTGCCGATGAGATCCGCAGTGTCATAGAGGATATGGGACTGGATGAGACGATCCACAAACTTCCTGTACAGCTTGACTATTTTAAGGAGACGATCCGAAAGGTCGCTGCCTATATGGGAGAAAAAGAGGTACGTTTTTGGGAACTGCTCAAACGTGGGTACAAAAAACCGCAGATCAGAGAAATAGAACATTTTCGATTCTTCACAAACAAGCCGCTGGACGGGGTAGAGTTCGATTATTGCTGTCATCCGAAAGTTGGCGATCAGATTGTAGCTTTCTATAAGGACAGTAAGGCTATTATACATCATAAACTCTGCAAGAAAGCCTATGTAAAGATTCTTAATGCAGAGCCGATGCTCTTTGTCAATTGGAGCAGGACAAAGATGTCACGTTACAGACTGATCATCAGTCTTCAGAACCAGAAGGGTGTGCTTGCAGACCTGTTGGCGAAACTCTCTCAGCTCGATATGAATGTGATCAGTATCGAATTGGGTATCCGAAGTTCGGAAAGTGCGGAGTATTGTCAGATTGAAGTAGAAAGCCCGGAAGCGAAAAAAAATGTCTTGGAAGAGAAGATCGCACAGCAGTTTAAGCTGATTGAAATGATCAGTTTGGACGATGCATATAATAAATAACAAAGGATAGAAAAAATATGTCAATTACACAAGCGTTAGATGAGATCCGTAGAGGAACTGCCGAGATTATCGATATGGAACGTATTGAAACTCTCGTGAAAAAGTTTTATGAAACGGGTGAGACCTATACGGTAAAAGCGGGATTTGACCCTACCGGGGCAGATTTGCACCTTGGTCATACCGTATTGCTTCAGAAATTGCGTATTTTTCAAAAACACGGCGGTCGCATACAATTGCTTATTGGGGATTTTACTGCGATGATCGGTGATCCTACAGGGAAAAGCGAAACACGAAAGGTGCTTGACCGAGATACTATTCTTGAAAATGCAAAAACCTATACCGATCAGGTGTTCAATATTTTGGAAGAGAGCAAAACCGACGTCGTCTTTAACTCAGAGTGGCTTGAAAAGCTGGGTGCGGCCGGGATGGTATCGCTCACAACGACTTTCAATGTAGCGCGTATGCTCGAACGCGATGATTTCGAGAAGCGTTACAAAGCAGGGCAGAGCATCTCTATCTCAGAATTCATCTATCCGCTGCTGCAGGGGTATGATTCTGTGGCATTGAAGTCAGATATTGAGATAGGCGGTACAGACCAAAAGTTCAACCTGCTGATGGGAAGACAGCTTCAGCGCACCTATGGCGTCGGTAAAGAACAGGCGGTACTGATGATGCCTATTTTGGAAGGTCTTGATGGAGTGCAGAAGATGAGCAAATCGCTTAACAATTACATCGGTATCACTGAAGCCCCAAAAGATATCTATGCGAAGACGCTCTCTATCTCCGATGAATTGATGTGGCGCTATTATGAGCTTCTCAGCGAAAAGTCTCTCGAAGAGATCGAAATAATGAAAAGAGAAGTTGCAGAGGGCACTCTGCACCCTAAAACAGCCAAAGAGAATCTTGCGAAAGAATTGGTATCACGTTTTTATGATGATGAAGCTGCGGAAGCGGCAAAATCAGAATTTGACAATGTTTTCAAAGCGAATAAACTGCCAGATGATATGCCAGAAGTCTCTGTCGAAGACAATATCTGGATATGCAAAGCACTCGTAGAAGCGGGTATTGAACCCTCTACGTCACAGGCGAGACGGGACATCAAACAGGGAGCAGTGCGGGTTGATCAGGAGAAGGTTTCAGATGAGAAAACACAACTTGCTTCAGGAGAATACGTGCTGCAGGTAGGCAAGAGAAAGTTTGCAAAAGTGAGGGTGGGTGTATGAAATTTAAACCGTTAAAAATAGGTAAATACACCATAGAAAAACCGATTATACAAGGTGGTATGGGTGTCGGTATTTCTTGGGATCAGCTTGCAGGTACAGTTTCCAAAGAGGGGGCACTCGGTGTCATCTCGGCAGTAGGAACAGGAGTTTACAAAAACCGTTCCTATCTTGATGACAAACAGATGGTAGGTAAAGAACACCGCCCGCTTGATGCGATCAATTTCTACTCCTACAAGGCGCTTAAGCAGATCTTTGACAATGCCAGAAAGATATGTGGAGACAAACCGCTTGCTGCAAACGTTCTCTATGCACAGAGTGATTACAATCGTGTGGTTGAAGATGCCTGCAAGGCAGGTGCGAACATTATCATAACCGGTGCGGGGCTGCCCCTGACGATGCCTGAGGCAACCAAAAACTATCCGGATGTGGCACTGGTTCCCATTGTCTCTACCGCAAAAGCGTTGAGAATTCTATGTAGACGGTGGAAAAAGCAGCATAATCGACTGCCCGATGCTGTCATTGTTGAAGGACCGCTTAGCGGCGGGCATCAGGGATTCAAATATGAAGAGTGTTTTTTGCCTGAAAACCAGTTGGAAAATATTTTACCACCGGTTGTCGAAGAGGCGAAGAACTGGGGGAGTATGCCTGTGATCGCTGCAGGTGGTATTTGGGATCATGATGATATTGTACACATGATGGAACTTGGTGCGAGCGGCGTACAACTGGGTACACGCTTCATTGGGACAGTAGAGTGTGATGCCAGTGATGTGATGAAACAGAAGATCATCGATGCCAAAGAAGAGGACATTAAACTTTTCAAATCTCCTGTCGGGTACCCTGCGCGAGGAGTGAAGAGTGAACTGCACAAACGCATTGAAGAAGGAACTGCACCCAAGGTTGCCTGTATCTCCAACTGCGTCGCACCATGTAATCGCGGTGAAGAAGCGAAGATCGTCGGTTACTGTATCGCAGACCGCCTTTCTGATGCGTATGATGGTATTGCCGAAACAGGACTTTTCTTTACAGGTGCCAACGGCTACAGGCTTAACGAGATCATTACGGTCAAGGAGCTGCTTGACAAGTTGATGAACGGAGAAGAGAAGTAGCGTGAAACGCATACTCCTTCTATGGGTGCTGTTATGCAGTTTTGTTGTGCTGCATGCCGCTTCTGTTGCCATTCTGGAAAAAGCTGAGGTGAAAAAGGGTGAACTGCGTCTGCACTTCAACAAAACATATAATAAAAGCAAGATACATCATTTTACGCTGAGACACCCTTATCGAGAGATATTTGATATTCCGCATGCACGTCTTAAAAACCGATATACAGGGAAGCATTTACACTCTGTTCACTGTCGTTCCATACGTGTATCACAATATAAACCCAATACAGTACGGGTGGTATTGGAAACAGGGAGAGGCTATGCCTGCTCACCATATCGTCCGTTGCTTTCATATAAGTCGTACCACATTCCTCTTCCTCCGTTTACTATAAAACCTTCCAAACATGTATCCCATAAAAAAACGAAAACCGTAATCATGCATCAAAGGATTTCACATAAACATACAAAGCAGAAATCACCGCATACCTATGCTTATATGATGGATATCCCAAAGGTATATCATCAGGGACGTGGTGAACTTGTGGTCATCGATCCGGGGCATGGTGGACATGATACCGGAGCAATTGGTGGCGGGAAACGGGAAAAAGATTTGGTACTTCAAATTGCCAAACGGGTAGAAAAACAGTTGAAAAAACGGGGCTTTAGGGTCTATATGACACGCCATACCGATATATTTTTGAAACTGCCTCAGCGGACACATATTGCCGATATGAAAAAAGCGAGAATTTTTGTTTCTATTCATGCCAATTCAGTACCCAAAAGCAAACGTAATGTTGCGCAGGGGGTAGAGACGTTCTACTTGCAAAAGACGAGAGATGCCAAGTCTCAACGGATTGCAGCACGGGAGAATGCAGCCGTTTTGAAAGGTGCGAGCAGTTCATTGAGTAAAAAAGTGATTATTGATTCGGTATTGGCAGGACCAAAGATTGTTGAGTCAAACAAACTTGCCATCGATGTACAGCGCAGAATTTTGGCAAACTTAAGAGCGCACTATAGAGGAGTACGTGACGGTGGCGTGCGACATGCCCCTTTCTGGGTACTTGTTGGAGCCAGCCGCCCGTCCATTCTGGTAGAAGTGGGGTACATCTCCCATCCACGTGAACGTAAACGTCTCTTTACTCCTGCCTATCAGGAACAGATTGCCAAGGGGATTGCTGAAGGGGTACAGCGCTATCTTGCGAACAGAAAACGCGAGATAGAACTGTAGTGTAGGCTATTTGTAGTTTTTGATCGCTTTTTCAAGAATCTCTGCAGCTGCCGCTTTGTCTTTGAATCCGTTTACTTTTACCCATTTACCCGGCTCAAGCATTTTGTAGGTCTCAAAGAAGTTTTTGATGCGGTTGAGAGTCGCTTCGGGAATATCTGAAAGGTCTTGAATATTCGCATAGGTTGGGTCGATCTTTTCAGTAGGAACTGCAAGCAGTTTCTCATCACCACCTTTTTCATCTTCTGTCAGGAGTACACCGACAAGACGGCACTTGATGTAGGAACCAGCCTGTAGTTGGTAGTCACAAAGTACCAGAACATCTGCCGGGTCACCGTCATCTGAGAGTGTGTTAGCGACAAAACCGTAGTTTGCAGGGTAGTGTACGGCAGAGAAAAGTACTCTGTCCACTTCGACTGCACCGGATTCTTTATCGAGTTCATATTTGATGTTTGAGTTGAGGGGAACCTCAATGATGACTTTGACATTGTCTGGGCATTCGCCGTGTCCGATTTTTGTAATATCCATCGTGATATCTCCATAGGTTAAATTTGGGCTAATGGTAGCATAAAATCGATAATAATGTTATGATTTGGTATCAAGAACAGGGAGTGAATCATGAAGAAGATTATGATGGCAGCAGTGCTGCTTATGCAATGCGGTATGGCAATAGAAATAGGTAAGGTACCGCCCAAAGTGGTACTTAGCGGCAAAGAGGGTGCCAAAGTGGATGGGAGTGCATGGCATTCAACTATGCTCAAGGGGAAAGTACACATTCTTTTTTATGTCGATCCGGATGAACGTAAAACCAATGATGCCTTGACCCATGCACTCAAAAAACGCCATTTTGATAGAAAAAAGTTTGCCTCGGTTGCCGTGATTAACCTTGCGGCGACATGGATGCCAAACATTGTGCTTGAATCACTGCTTAAAAAGAAACAACAAGAGTTTCCCGACACAGTCTATGTCAAAGACAAACAAAAAGTGCTGGTCAAGCAGTGGCAGCTTGCCGATGATGCATCAGATGTACTGCTGTTTGACAAAAACGGCAAACTGCTCTACAAGAAGTTTGGTAAACTAAATGAAGCTGAGATTGCAAAGGTGTTGGAGATTATCGAACGGCATCTTTGATCGTGTTTATTTGACCTTGTTCCCATGCTCCCGCGTGGGAATGTAGATTTTATATTGAGATCTCTAAAAAATCGCCGGTTTCTCGTGATAGCTCTGTGTAAGGTTATTCGGAGGGTTCTATTGAAAGAAACATTGCTCCATACTCTCACGTAAAACGTAGGGCAATACTTACAAGTACCTTCTCCTGATCCAAAGATAATAGACCGCAGTAATCAAAAATCCGATACCAAGTATCACTGTAATAGCAGGCAATGAAAACCCCCACTCAAAAGCGTAACCGATGAAGAGTGCTGTGACGATGTTGGAGAGCATAAAGAACATGTCATTATAGGAGATGATGCGCCCCAAATAGGCTTTGTCGGTCTCCTGCTGGAGCATGAGGTAGGTTTGTGACCAGAGTGTGGAGGTGAAAAAGCCTACGCCAAAGAGGGCAATGAGTGCCCAGTAGAAGTTATGCTGTGTCAGACTCCATGCTATGATGGCAAGCCCTTCGAGGATGAAAAAATAGTGCAGATTTTGGTTGTTGATCCATTTTCCGATGAAAAAAGGACCGATCATCAGTGCGACTGCACGCACGGCGTTGATCCAACCTATGGCAAGCGGCACGGCAATGAGGGTTTTGTACTCGTAATCAGCAAGGAGTGTAACAAGTGCATCAAAGCTTGTCAGTCCCAATGAGGCATGCAGCAGGATGAGGTGTATGGTCTTTTTACGTGATTTGAGGTAGTGAAAACCGTCGATGAACATTTGCCAGTGTGAATGGGAGTGTTTGGGAAGTGTCAGCGAGAGTTTCAAACCAAGCAGGATGGAGAGGGCGATGCTGTAGAGCACTGCATCGGTAATGAAGGCAGTATGGTAGCCGAAACGGTAGGTGACAAGCCCGCCCACCGCCATACCTGCCGCATAGGTAAATGACCAGATAATCGAATGGATCTCGTTGGTATTCTTGAGCATCTCCCCTTCAATGATCTTGGGAAAGAGTGACATCTCTGCACTAAAGAGCATGCTTGATGCTGCCGAACGAATGAAGATAAGCCCCATTAAAAGCCAGACAAGTGAAAGGGAGTCGATGAGCATGAAGCCAAGTGTCGCACCGATCTCAATTGCCAGCAGCGTACCCATCAGTTTTTTAAAGTGGATGCGGTCTACGGCAATGCCAATAAGAGGTGCAAGTACCACAGCAGGCAGCATCGCCATGGCAGCGGTAAGTGAAATGATAAGTGCGCCGGTATGCAGCTCAACAAGTAAAGAAAATATAGCTACCTGAGAAAACCATGTGCCAAAGTAGCTGATGAGCTGTATGAGCGAAAGCCGCGCGATGACGGGATGGCTGAGTGTTTGAATGTAGCGGGACATCAGGTATCATCACCCAGTGAGTAGCCAATCTGTTTTTCTTCCAGCAGTGCAATGAATTGCTCGAATGTCTCTTTTGCCAATGCTTTGTCATGGGAAGCTACCGAGAGGGTAACATGCCAGCCGTTGTCATAAAGCTTTGGTAGTGATGATATTTCTACATCACGCGGTGCATTTTCCATCAGCTCGATAAAGAGGTTCTCTTTGCATGCTGCAGTAAGGGTGAAACGGTGTATTGGTGTGCCTTTGGGGATGATATGTTCAAGTATATATTCCACCATCGGATGGCTCATTTGCGGAAATCCCGGCATGAAAAAATAGCGCTCATCCAGATAGAAAGCAGGCATCCGGTTGATGGGATTGTGCAACAGTTTTGCTCCTTTTGGAAGCTGTGCCATCTTGATGGGGTGAGGGTAGGCATCATCACCAAGTCTCTCTTCTATGATCTTTTTAGCTTCGGGCTGTTCATGGAGGTTCCCATCACGCAGGGCAATGGCAGCACACTTACGCGTATGGTCATCGGGAGTGGAGCCGATGCCTCCAAAGCTGAAGAGCACCGGGTTTGGCTGTGAAGCAATGAATTTCAGTGTCTGCACAATAAGCGCAGGGTCATCTTCGATGACGAATGAGCCGGAGAGCTTGTGCCCTCTTTTTGCAAGTGCATCGGCAAGGAAATCAAAGTGAGCGTCTTTGCGTCTTTGGTTGAGGATCTCGGTACCGATGATGAGGGCGAAGAAGGTTGGTGTTTTCACACGCCTACTCTTCGATGTAGTTTTTCAGTTTTCTTCCTACCTTAGGGTGTTTGAGTTTCTTGATAGCAGAGGACTCTATCTGTCTTACACGCTCACGGGTGACGTTGAGCTCTTTACCGATCTCTTCGAGTGTGCGGTCACTTTCGTCCTCAAGCAGACCAAAACGCATACGGATGACTGCTTTCTCTCTTTCGTTGAGCTGGTCGAGTACCTCGTCGATCTGATTATTGAGGTCATCTTTGAGGACGACATCGGTCGGGCTGAGGGTGGTCTTGTCCTCGATGAAGTCACCGAATCTTCCATCATCCTCATCTCCCACAGGGGTTTCAAGAGAGACAGGTTCTTTTGTGATCTTGATGACATTTTTGACCTTGTCGACCGAGAGTCCTACCTCTTTGGCGATGGTCTCAAGATCAGGCTCTTTACCGGTCTCCTGCAGGTGCTTGCGGATGATCTTGTTGATACGGTTGATCGTCTCGATCATGTGGATCGGGATACGGATCGTGCGTGCCTGATCGGCGATGGCACGGCTGATGGCTTGACGGATCCACCATGTTGCATAGGTAGAGAATTTGTAGCCTTTCTCGTACTCGAACTTGTCAACCGCTTTCATCAGACCGATGTTACCTTCCTGAATGAGATCCAAAAACGGCAGACCGCGGTTGGTGTAACGTTTGGCGATGGAGACGACCAGACGGAGGTTGGATTTTGCCATACGTGTTTTGGCTTTCTCGCTCTTGGCTTTACCCTGACGGATCTGGTTGAGGATCTCCTGAAGCTTCTCTTCGCTCAGATCAAAACCGCCTTTACTCGCCTCTCTGGTCTCAAAAAGCTTTTTGATCTCCACATAGGTACTGACCATGGTCGTTTCAGGTACTGCATCAATGATATCCTCTTTGTCCATGTTGATAATGTTGTCGAGGATCTTTTGGTGGTTTGCACGCAGCATATCATTGAAGAGTGGCAGTTTGTACTCGAGACGCTTAAGCTCTTTTTCAAAACTGT
The DNA here is from genome assembly GCA_027082955.1 of Sulfurovum sp. GTDB lineage: Bacteria > Campylobacterota > Campylobacteria > Campylobacterales > Sulfurovaceae > Sulfurovum. Next base: position 58,902 of record JALWTA010000030.1, read on the forward strand.
CATCGCTCTTGAGGGCAGTCTCCATCGCTTTTACCAGCTCGTTGATCAGTTTGGATGTCGGTCCAAGATCAAGGAGTGCCGCTTTAAGCTGCTCTTTTTTGAATGCGATCTTCAGACGCTCATGGATCACCTTGACAGGATCGGTTTCGTTCGCAAGCAGATCATCAAGACCCTCACGGGCTTTCATCCACTCTTTTTTGGCTTTCTCAAGGCGTTTGAAACTCTCTACGACCTGTTTGACACGTTTGTCGTTCTTCGGTGTTTTGCTTGTTTCTTCACTGCCTTCTGCTTCATCGGCATCCTCTTTTTCATCACTGTCGCCTTTGTCATCTTCAAAACTTTTGAAGAGCTCTTTGACACGTCTTTCACGGTTGAGCAGAGGCTCCTTGTAGTTGAGGATGTAGTCGATGAGGTAGGGGACGGAACAGATTGCATCGATGATGATCTCCTCTCCCTCTTCGATCTGTTTGGAGAGCTCTACCTCCTCCTCTTTGGTCAGCAACGGGATCTTACCCATTTCACGCAGGTACATTCTTACTGGAGAGTCTGAACGGCTCCACTCCAGCAGTTCTTTTTCTTTATGCAGATCGAATTCGTCTTCTATTTCACCATCCGCAGCGCGTTTTCTGGCATCTTCACGGCGCTTGCTCTCTTTGTCGGTAAGCTGTTTTGCATACTCCGATGCAGAGACAATGTTGACTTTGGTATCTTCGGAGAGTTTATGGATTTTTTTTGCCTGTGCCGCGGTAGGGGCTTTGGCGAATTCTTTGGCAATGTTCTCAAAGGTGACAACATCACCTTTCTTTTTCGATTTGAATAGTGCTTCGATATTTTTCATAGTGTCTTTTGTTGCCATTGAAACCCTTTTTTTTAAGAGGAAATTAAGGTGGATTATACCGAAATTTTCTTTGTTTTGCGCGGCAAATTTGGCAAATTCCGATTTTTTGGCTATAATCGCGAAAATTTTTACCGGCACAGTCCGGAGTACAAAGGATATACTTTGCAAGGAAAAGTCTGGAAATTCGGCGATAATATCGATACCGATTTGATCATTGCGGCACGTTATCTGAACACGAGTGAGCCAAGCGAACTGGCAAAGCACGTTATGGAAGATGCAGACCCTGAGTTCGTCTCTAAAATGGAGGAGGGTGACATCATCGTTGCTGGTGAGAACTTCGGATGTGGTTCAAGCCGTGAACATGCGCCCATTGCACTCAAAGCAGCAGGGATCAACGCCGTCATTGCACCGACTTTTGCGCGTATTTTTTACAGAAACGCATTCAATATGGGACTGCCTATCTTTGAGCTTAAAGAGGCAGATGAGATCAATGAGGGCGATACTGTACGTATCGATATGGACAGCGGTGAAATCATCAATGTCACACAGGCAAAAACCTATAAGTTTACGCCCATTCCTGCATTTATGCAGGAGCTTGTCGATGCGGGCGGGCTGATCAACTATGCAAAACAGGAAATTGCCAAAGGAGCACAGCAATGAGTACAAGAAACTATAGAATAGGCGTGATCAAAGGTGACGGGATCGGTCCCGAGATCGTCGATGAGGCACTCAAGGTACTCGATGCGGTCTCTGTAGCACAGGGCTTTAACCTCAAGTATGAGGAGATGCTGCTTGGCGGTGCTGCGATCGATGCAACGGGGGTACCGCTTCCTGATGAGACCATTCAGGGAGTCAACAAATGTGACGCGGTACTCTTTGGTGCCATTGGCGGACCAAAGTGGGACAACCTTGAGCGTCATCTGCGACCAGAAACCGGACTGCTTGGACTGCGTAAAGAGATGGGTACCTTTGCCAACCTCAGACCGGCTATGGTCTATGATGAGTTGGTCAACGCTTCCAGTCTGAAGCCTTCGGTCATTCAGGGCGTGGATATTATGGTGGTGCGTGAGCTTACCGGCGGTATCTACTTCGGTCAGCCAAGAGAGCTGCATGAAGACAAAGCTTTCAACACTATGATCTATACCCGTGAAGAGGTCAGACGTATCGCGGTCGTGGCATTCGATATTGCCATGAAACGCAGCAAGCGTGTCTGCTCTGTCGATAAAGCCAATGTACTCGAAGTCAGTCAGTTCTGGCGGGAGATCGTTGAAGAGGTTGCCAAGGATTATCCTGAAGTGGAACTCAGCCATATGTACGTGGACAATGCAGCAATGCAGCTTATCCGTGATCCGAAACAGTTCGATGTGATTTTGACAGGAAACATTTTTGGCGATATCCTTTCTGATGCGGCAAGTATGCTCAGCGGTTCTATCGGGCTGCTGCCAAGTGCAAGTACCGGAAAAGGGGTAGGGCTCTTCGAACCGATCCACGGTTCTGCACCGGACATTGCCGGACAGGGGATCGCCAACCCGCTGGCGACCATCTCCAGTGCGAGTATGATGCTGCGCTATGCACTCGATGAGCAAGAAGCGGCAGATAGAATCGATGAAGCGATCAAAAAAGCCCTTGCAGAGGGGTACCGTACCGGTGATATCGGTGATTATGATGCCAAAGAGATCGTGAGTTGTTCTGAGATGGGTGATATTGTTGCCGATTACGCAAGCAGATGATAAAATTAGAAATTAGAAATTAGAAATTAGAAATGGGTGTGTATGGAAACCAAAGCGCGTGTATTGATCGACTGTTATGATGCCAAGGGATTGGTCTACAAGATTTCAAAAGTCTTTTATGACCGTGATCTCAATATTGACTCCAACCGTGAGTTTGTCGACAAAGACAGAGCGCGCTTTTTTATGCGCAGTGTGGTTACGGGTACTTTTGACATAGAGGAGCTTGACAGTGCACTCAGAGAAATCGCCCCTGAAGATGCCCATATCAGAGTGATTCCTCCGCGCCAGAAGAAGATTGTCATCCTTGCAACCAAAGAGTCCCATGCGCTTGGTGACATCCTTATCCGTCATGCAGCGGGGGAACTTGGTGCAGAGATAGAGTGTGTCATTGCCAACCACGACATGCTGAGAAGTCTTGTGGAGCGTTTTGATATTCCATTCATTCACATTTCTGCGGAGGGTTTGAGCAGAGAGGCGCATGAAGCCAAAGTGATGGAGGCGATCAACAAACATACCTTTGACTACATTGTCCTTGCCAAATATATGCGTATCCTTACCCCGACGTTTGTTGCGGCATACCCTGAGAAGATCATCAACATTCACCACTCTTTCCTTCCGGCATTTATCGGTGCCAACCCCTACAAACAAGCCTATGAACGCGGTGTGAAGATCATCGGTGCGACGGCACACTTTGTGACGAACGATCTTGATGAAGGACCGATCATCGCGCAGGATGTCATCCCCGTCAATCACCGTTTTGACTGGAGAGATATGCAGCGTGCCGGGCGTGATGTGGAGAAAGTGGTACTCTCCCGTGCACTCAATCTTGTGTTGCATGACCGTGTTTTTGTCAATGGCAACAAAACGATTGTGTTTTAAATGAGGAATGAAGTATGAGGAATGAGGAACGGATAAGATCTGTAGGGTGCGTAATCACGCACCAAAATCAGCGTTTGCTGTGATGATGGATTATCAATGTTTAATATAGTATTGGTGGAACCTCAGATCCCGCAAAATACAGGGACGATCGGGCGGTTGTGTGTCAATCTTGGGGCGACGCTGCATCTGATCAAGCCGCTTGGATTTGACATTGACGACAAAGCGGTCAAGCGGGCGGGGCTTGACTACTGGAAGCAGCTTGATCTTGTTGTCTGGGAGTCGTTTTCAGAGTTTCTTGCTGCCCATCCTGTAGATACCCATACCCATATGGCAACGACAAAGACAGACAACCTCTACTTTGATGCCAAGTTTCAAAAAGGGGATTATATTCTTTTTGGTTCCGAGACCAAAGGGATCGATGAACGTGTGCTTTTAGAGCACCCCCAGCAGTGCATTACTATCCCCATGGGCGGCAAGGGAAGAAGTCTCAACCTTGGTGTGAGTGTCGGTATTGTCACTTATGAGGCACTGCGTCAAAACTATGCAGGGTTTGAGAAGATCACTATCCCTTTCAAGGAGTCCTGATGTCATTTGGAGACATTGTCTATATTTTCGCTGCGCTGCTTTTTGCCTATATGACCTTTGTAATCGTACGCAACAATTTCCGTTCAAAGTTCGATGATGAGTGGCGACGCAAAGACCTCAAAGAGGACGAAGAGGAACTATAACCCCCTATTTACCAACTTTTGGGTAAAATATCCTCCATTATCTCCTTAGAGGATCTTTTACGATGACACAACCACTACTCATAGAGATCGGTGTGGAAGAACTGCCCGCCATTCCGCTTCTGAAAATTGTTACCAACATTGAAAATGCATGGCGCAAACTGCTTGAAGAGTACAAACTCTCGTGCGATTTCCGTTTTGTCTATACGCCAAGACGTCTTGTACTGATGCACGATGCCATGCCGCTTACACAGGAAGACAGCACTATCGAGCTGATGGGACCTCCGGTTGCAGCGGCGTTCAAAGACGGTGAGCCTACCCCTGCCGCGCTTGGGTTTGCAAGAAAGTGCGGTGTGGATGTGAATGAACTGGGTCGAGCGCAAAAAGGCAAAAGTGAAGTGCTCTACTTCAAAAAAGAGGAGAAGGGTGAAGAGACTGCTTCTTTGCTTGAAGAGATGATAGCAAAATGGATTGCCTCTATGGCGTTTGGCAAGATGATGCGCTGGGGTGACAGAAGCGATGAGTTCATCCGCCCGGTACGCTGGCTGCAGGTCAGACTGGGAGATACTTCCGTACCTGTAGAACTCTTTGGTGTTAGCTCAGATACCAAGACCTATGTGCACCGTATGGTAAGCTATGATGCAGTCGAAGTACCGAGCATTGAAGCCTACACAGGAGTGCTCAAAGAGGGAGCAGTGACGCTTGAGCCTTCAGATCGTGAGGCACGCATTCTTGCCGAGTTTGATGCGCTTGAAGCAGAACACGGCATTGTGATCGAACGTGACGGTGCACTCTTGGCAGAAGTGGTTGCCATTACTGAGAACCCCAAAGCGCTGGTAGGGAAGTTTGACGAGATGTTCCTCGAACTGCCGCCAGAAGTGATCATCACTTCTATGAAAGAGCATCAGCGCTACTTTCCTGTCTTTGAAAACGGCAAGATCACCAACAAATTTGTGGTAGTCTCCAACGCCTACACTAATGACTACGCCAAAGTGGTTGCAGGAAATGAGCGTGTGCTTAAACCAAGACTGGCTGACGGGCTTTTCTTCTACCGTAATGACCTGCGAAACGGACTGAGTACAGCGGGACTTGAGAAGGTACAGTTCATTGACGGACTGGGAACGCTGGCAGACAAGATCAAGCGTGAAAAGGGCATTGCGCTTAGGCTGCTTGCGCTCTACATGGACAAACTTGAAGCACAAACGGGTAAAACGCCTGCGGAACTTGAAAAACTCATAGACAGAGCCCTCACACTTGCCAAGGCAGACCTGATGAGTGAGATGGTGTATGAGTTTACAGAGCTTCAGGGGCTTATGGGGTACTACTATGCCAAAGCGCTTGGAGAAGATCCGCTGGTTTACAATGCGATCAAAGAGCAGTATATGCCTGTGGGTGAAGGTGCGGAGCTTCCAAGTTCACTCTTCTCGGCGATTGTGGCGATGAGCATTAAGCTCGATACGCTGCTTGGACTCTTCAGTGTCGGCAAGATCCCTACCGGAAGCAAAGACCCGTTCGCGCTCCGCCGTGCGGTAAATGGTATCGTGCGTATTGTTATTGACAACGATATTGCATTTAACATCGACAATATGCTGGAGTTGCTTAAAGATGCGTATGAGAGTTTTGATATCGCACAGCTTAAAGCCTTTATCATTGAGCGTATCAACAAGAGCCTTGATGCCAACCCGTCAGTTATTGCCGCAGTGCTTGCAAGCGGAGAGGCAGACATCAATGAGATCGCCAAAAAGGTAGCTGCACTCAATGAGATTGTCGCAGATGAGAGTTTCAAAGAGCAGTTTGCCACTTTCAAACGTGTGGCGAACATCTCCAAAGATGTCGATCTGGATGGCGATCTGAGCATCGATGTGAGCCTCTTTAAAGAGGATGCTGAAGTGAGCCTCTATAATGCCTATGAAAAGGTGATCAATCAGGCGTTTAACGACTACAAAAGCAGACTGGAGGCACTCTTTGGACTCAAGCGAGAACTCGATGCGTACTTTGATGATGTGCTGGTCAATGCCGAAGAGGAAGCGCTGCGTAAAAACCGTCAGCATATGATCGCTTCTATCTACAAAACCTTCCGGGATATTGCGGATATCAAAGAGATTACGGTTTAGGCAGCATGCCTGAGAGTTACGATACCATTGTTATCGGTGCAGGGATTGCCGGGTGCTGTGCGGCGTTTGCATTGAAACAGCAGGGACAGGATGTCTTGCTTGTGGATAGAAGCGGTATGGCAGCCACAGGCGGTTCTGGCGCGGCTGGTGCATTTGTTTCTCCCAAGATCGGCAAAGGTGGACCGCTTCAGGCATTAACCAATGAAGCCTTTGCCTATGCCAAAGATTTTTACCTAAAATACTTTCCCGACTATTTCCACCAGAGCGGTGTGATCCGTATCCCCAAAGATGCAGAGGATGCGAAGAAGTTTTCACTTTACGAACCGCACAATGAAGCAAAGTATCGCTGGATAGAAAAAGAGCAGTTGCAAAGACTCGGTATCAAAGAAAACAATGCAAGTTTTCTCTTCGAAGAAGCAGGTGTCTGTGATGCACCAGAGCTGTGTAATGCTATTCTAAAACAGCTTCCCTTTCAACAGTTTGCAGTAGAAAAACTGATCTACAACAACGGAAGTTGGACTCTCCTCAATGCTCAGTGCTCAGCGCTCAACGCTCGACACATCGTGCTGGCAACCGGACATGAGAGCGATCTTCTTGATTTGCGTTACATGGGCATACGCGGTACCTGGGGTTCACGGGGAGATTACTACAGCGCGTTGAAACTTGATGTGAGCATGCACAAAAAGATCTCAGTTTCTGCCAATATTGACGGCATTATTAAACTTGGTGCCACCCATGTCAAATCCAAAAGTCCCTGTATACTCTGTGAGGGTAAACCGCTTGCATCACTCGAAGTGCAGGCAGCCCAGATGGTTGATACCACCGATTTTAAGCTCAAAGAGACTTTTTGTGGTATGCGTGCAGGCAGCAAGGACTACTTTCCTTTGGTAGGCAGTGTGGTTGACGTACCCCACATGGAAGCACACCACCCCAATGTCTTTCGCGGTGCCAAACCACCGCTGAAACATCTGGAAAACCTCTATATCCTAAACGGTGTAGGCGGACGTGGATTTGTCTTTGCACCGCTGATGGCAAAGTGGCTTGCCGAGCTGATAGTAGAGGGGAAAGCTGTTGACAGACGTGTCGATCCAGACAGGCTTTTTTTGAAGTGGGCGAGGAAGCTGTAGGGTGCGTAGTCACGCACCTTTAAAGCGTTGTTTAGAGCTGAGCGTTAAGATTGGGGTACACGCACCTTTTAAGCGTATGGTGATAGTAATGGTTATTTCCGATCAATGGTTTGAAGGTGCGAAATATCGCACCCTACGGCTGTTCCCACTTTTCCCACGAAGCCGGTTCTGTTATATGTGGGAATCCGTCCAGGATCTCCTGCGGCTGGAACTTCGGTTTGTAGGCAAAGGCTTTGCAGCCATCCACCCAGTAGCCGAGGTAGATGTAGGGCAGTTCAAGTATCTTTGCCAGTTTGATCTGGTAGAGCAGGGAATAGGTGCCTAAAGAGAGTTTGCCGTAATCGGGGTCGTAGTAGAAGTAGATGGCGCTGATGCCGTCATCGAGAATATCGATGAGATCAACCCCTACCAGTTTTCTGTCAACGATGTAGAGTACCTCTTTGCCAAAGTCGTGTGCACCGTCCACAAAGTTCTCATGGTACTCACGATGTGAAATGTTGCGGTGGCTCCAGCCGTCTTTTTTGTGTTTGTAGGCGTGGTATTTGTTGTAGAGGTCAAGGTGTGACTGGGTCATGGTTGGTTTTTGTACGATGATCTGGGTATGTTCGTTGCGTCTGATGGTACGGCGTTCGGATTTGCTGAAGGTGTAGTCTGTCGCATCGATACGCAGACTTTTGCACTCGTTACAGCCATTGCAGATGGGGTGGAAGAAGTATTTCCCAAAACGGCGCCAGCCTCTCTGTATGACGGCAGTCGCAAAGGTTTTGGAAGCATTTTCCACATATTTGTAGTGCATCCGTACACTGCGTCCGGGCAGGTAGGCACATTCGTAGTCGAGCATGGAAAAGTCAGTAGAGGGAGGGTTGAGCAGGTCGAGTTCTTCGTTCATGGTGCCTCTCCTTTACTGTAATATCATCGCGATTATACAGAAATTATTGTAAAATCACCATACATTGGAATTTCAGGAGTGCATGTGTTTCTCTATCAGCCGACAAGCGGATACTGTTATAACAGTGATTCGATCTTTCTGTATGATTTTATCTGCCGTTTCTCTCCCAAAGGGAAACTGCTTGATGTCGGCTGTGGTGTGGGGATCATCTCACTGCTGCTCACGCGGGATTTTGGAACACAGACGCACATCATCGACAAGCAGGAGACGATGCTCTCTTATGCGGTACACAACTTTAAGCTCAATAGTCTTAATGTGACATCGCATCTTGGGGATTTTACCGAGTTTCAGAGTGAGGAGCGGTTTGACTACATTGTCTCAAACCCGCCCTTTTATGATCCCAATGTGACACAGAGTGAAAACACACACCTAAATATCGCCCGTTATGCGCACCATTTGCCTGTTGAACGGTTTATCAGACGTGTAAAGACCTTTTTGCGTCCTAAAGGGTGGTTCATTTTCTGTTATGATGCCAAACAGATCGACCTGCTTATGCAGTGGCTCAAACACTACGGCATCAACCCTGAAAAGATACAGTTTGTCCACTCCAAGATCGACCGTGAATCCAAGCTGGTGATGATTGCAGCACGCAACAACTCAAAGTCGATGACACAGGTGTTGCCGCCGCTGATCGTCTTTGATGAGCAGAGCAACTACCTTCCTGCGGCACAACAGGCGTTTGAGAGGGCGGGGACGCATAGTATCAAAGCGGAACGCGATGAGAATTAAAAGTTAAAAATTAGAAATTAAAAATTGTGGTATGCATTGCTTTGCAATGCTTTTATTATGTAGGGTGCGTAATCACGCACCATAGTGAGGTGGAAAATGAATGAAAATCTGATGGAAAAAGAAGGCTATAACTACAAGTTTGATCCCTCTGCGTGTGAGGCGTGTGGTGGGCATTGCTGTACGGGTGAGAGCGGGTATATCTGGGCAAAATATGACGAGATTGTCAACATGGCGGCGTTTGTTAACCTTTCGGTGGAAGAATTTGCTACAATGTATCTTAGAAAAGTCAAACACCGTTATTCGCTTACAGAGAAGATGCTGGCGCCGGACAATTATGCCTGTATCTTTTTTGACGAAACAAAAAACCGCTGTTCCATCTATCCGGTTCGGCCGCTTCAGTGCCGTACCTTTCCATTTTGGGAACAGTTCAAACATGATGAAGAAGAGGTAAGAAAAGAGTGTCCTGGAATCGTATGATTTTGATGCTGGCAGCAGCATTGACCATTAGCAGTACTACTGCAGCAGCCAAAGAACTGCGGATGCTCAGCGAGGATACGCTGATTATAAGCGGATTGCTTTTTAATGAATATGGTGCCTATGAAAACAGCAGAGAGGTATTTGCCAAACTATATGATATGACTGGAGAGAGGGTTTATCTTTTTAAAGAGGTGGCGGCTTCTCTTTTGGGGAGAACACATATTCCGGAAAGTATAAAACGCTTAAAACATTATGATTCAATACACCCGAATATCCTTGATGTTAAACGGCTGTTGATACCGCTTTACCTTACCAACCAGCAAATTGGTGAGGCAAAAGAAGAGGCAGATTATCTTTTGGAACGTTCTGATAAAGCAACTGATCTTGATCTGGCATCCAACCCATATCTCTATTCCGGTGATTTTAAAAAGGCACTTTCGCTGCTTCAAAAAGCATATGAAAAATCATCAAGCGAACAGGTATTGCTGCGTATGGTATCGATTATGGATGAATATACCGGAGAGCGGAAACGGGCGATTCAAATGCTGGAAACTCATCGACGTATGCATGTAGTAAGCAGCAACACGCTTTTCTTCAAACTGCTTACCCTGTATGTCAAAGAGAATGATGTTGACGGTGTACTTTCGGTCTATAAAGCATTGTATGAAAAAGATAAAAATGATGAGTATCTTGAACGTATTGTCAAAGCGTATGCCTTTAAGGGTGACATCGATGGTGCAATTGATTTTCTGGAGAAGCATAAACCTGTCTCCAAAATACTCTACCAGCTCTATAAGGTTAAAAAAGCGTATGGCAAAGCACTGGTTTTGGCACAAAAATTCTACAATATAAAACATGATCCAAAATGGCTGGCGGAAATAGCGATTCTTACCTATGAAAAGGCCAAAGACAAAAATGACAAAGCCATGATCGCAAAAGTTGTCAGTACCTTTGACAAGGCTATTTCAATGGGTGTAGATGACAGTATCTATCTGAACTATTATGGTTACACATTGATTGATAAAGGAATTGATGTGAAGAAGGGGATGAAGATTCTCAAAAATGCATTACACCAGCAACCGGACAATACCTACTATCTCGACTCTTTGGCATGGGGATACTATAAGGAAAAAGAGTGTAAAAAAGCGTACGATACCATGCAACAGGTTGTTGCACAGGAAGGGCTTTCCGAACCAGAAATTGCCGAGCATTGGAAGTTGATAAAGGCGTGCAGCAAAGTTCAGCATTGAATGAAACAGCTTCGGGTATAATGCGGTTAAAATTTTTTGGAAGAGACAGGCATGGCAGATATTTTAGATGAGATTATCAAAAAGACTAAAGACGATCTTGAAAAACGCAAGGTTGAGTATCCGCTAGAGTGGTTGGGGCGTTCTCTGGCATTCAACCCTTTTGTACCCAAGGATGTTAAATCATTTCTACGCTCAACCGAAGAAAACCCCTATCGTATTATTGCTGAAGTGAAAAAAGCAAGCCCGAGTAAGGGAATCATCCGTGAGGATTTCGATCCGGTGGAGATTGCACAAGCTTACGAGAAGGGTGGTGCAGACGCCCTCTCTGTGCTAACAGAGCCGCACTGGTTCAAGGGTGATAAAGAGTATCTGGGGATGATCCGCCGCTATGTGGGTATCCCGCTGCTGCGCAAAGACTTCATCGTCGATAAATACCAGATCGTCGAAGCACTGGCGTACGGTGCAGACTTCATTTTGCTCATTGCCAAAGCACTCTCTCGCAAAGAGCTTAAAGAGCTTTACGAATATGCACTCCATCTTGGACTGGAAGTGCTTGTAGAGATACATGACAAGAGTGATCTGGTCAAAGCGATGTTCGCCGGAGCCAACATCGTCGGCATCAACCACCGCAATCTTGAGACCTTCGAGATGGATATGAGTCTGAGCGAAAAGCTCATCCCTCTCATCCCAAACGGCAAGATCATCGTTGCCGAATCCGGCATTAACGACCATGAAACAGTCGTAGAGCTTAATAAAGTTGGTGCCGATGCGTTCCTTGTTGGTGAACACTTTATGCGGCAGGATGACATCACTGCGGCGATTAAAGCGGTGAAGTATGGTGAGGTGTAACCTAAATCTCGAAATAAAAATTCATGACTTTGCATCATCATGGCATTGGTGGACTTCGCATAAAATTATCGTCGAACCTACAGGTGCGACTTAAATTTTTTGAAAACCAAAGTAGATGCGTGCATAACGCAAATTCAAAGAATCTTATTTTAAGATTCGGGTATAAGGTTGTGTACTCTGAAACAAAATAGGTAAAATTAAAGTAGGATATTATTTTTCTTACTATGAAAGTAACTGAGACAGTGTGTAATTTTGTTTTTTGACCCAATAAGAATAGATGTAAAAGTATTGCCATTAAGGTTTATTTACTTTTTTGTATGTATAATTTATTATATCAAAGTTAAAGGAATGGTATGAAAATAGTGAATGAAGTAGGTGGAATTTAATCATCTTGCAAACACATTAGAGGTGGGGACTGGTGGACTTATGTTCCATCAGTCCCTTTTTTTTGTTCAAATTTTTCTATAACTCCTTCATAGACTTTACAAATTTCTTCTAAAATTACGGCAAAATTTGGAGAATCATGTTCATCTCTTTGATGTTTGATATAGTTTTCAAAGAATTTATAATTTTTAATAATTGATGATCTAAGATAATCTTCTACAATATCGCTGTCAAATATTTGGTATTTGACATTAATGGCAATACTTTCATATGTATTGATTATTTTAGTAACATAATGTATTATAAGAGAACCGTTTGGTGTTGTTTTTATGGTCTTATTTCCCTTTTGGTCTACAATGCATACAAATTGATTTGTTTCTGGATCTTTTTCGCCTACCCAATTATGAAATTCATTTGAATCTAATCCTCTTGCATTAGTACTTTTTGCATTGAAAAAATTTATTCTATCAGTAAAAGATATATATCTTCCATCATATTTAATAATTTCATTTTGACTAGTAAGGTTGTCAAGCTCTTGACGTATATCTTTGATTTTGTCTATATATTCTTGTAACTTAATTGCAGTAAGAGATCTCCTATTCCAATCATGGTTGGCACTAAGTTGAAGTAAACCAAACATAATACCTTCAATAGATAGAATTAAAATACTTATTTTAAGACTTTTGTCAATTAAATTGCTATGATAATAAAACAATAAAATGTTTGCTAAGACAACAAATAAGATTGTTGAAAAAAATACAATATAGCGATTCGATATCAGCCACTGTACAAGTATATACATTTTTGTTTTTTGTATTGACATGGTTTGTTGTTTCATAAAAGTTTTATCCTTCTTTGATATAGATCAAATTTTATTATACTAAAATTAACATCAAATATAGGAGAGTACACCAACATGGTATCCACTTGAAGTATCAAACGATACTCAAACAAGCGGGTATAATTTATCCAAGATTTCCCCGTCATAAAAAGGATAAACACCATGTTTTCTTGTCCCCATGTTGAACGAGAGTGAGATTATCTAAGAAGTTGTTGCTTAGCCCAACAACCCCTTAACCATCTTCGAAATCGTACCGCCATCCGCACGGCTGCCGACTTTTGCCTTGGCAGCACCCATCACTTTTCCCATATCTTTCATACTCTCCGCACCGGTCTGGGCAATGATCTCTTTGATGATAGTTTCAAGCTCTGCTTCGCTGAGCGGTTCAGGCAGGTAGCTTTTGACGATGGCAAGTTCGGCTTCCTCTTTGGCAACAAGGTCGTCACGTCCGGCATCGGCAAACTGTGCTTTGGCATCTTCACGCTGTTTGGCGTACTTCATCAAGATCGCCTCCACATCGGTATCACTCAACTCTCTTCGTTCATCGACTTCGATTTGCTTGATCGCTTGCTGTAAGTTGCGCAAGGTATCGCGTTTGGCTGTATCTTTGGCACGCATCGCCTCTTTAATGTCGTTCTTGATTTGTTCTTTTAGGCTCATAGTTTCCCTTTTTTTATACGATTATACTATAATGAGCCTATGATAATTACCATTGAAAACAAAGAGTTTGACACAAAAGAGATCACGCAGCTCTACCCTGCTGCCGTGATCAAGACAGGATATGAGGATGAGACCACACAGGCGAGTCTTGAGTGGCTCGACATTGAGGCAAAAGGCAAGGTAGAAGTGGTCGGATATGGCATTTTTGTGCATGTTGGTGAAGAGGAGAAACACTCTTTTATCTTCCCGACACGTGAAGAGATGGATGAAGCGGTCGGCAGGATCGCTGCACAGTTACAGTAAGGAAAACGATGAGACGATACCTATTGATCACAGTGCTGCTGTGCAGCATCAGTACGGTTTGGGCAAGCAATGCAGCGTATGAGGCTTCACACTACAAATATATTGGTGTCTTTAACAAAACATCAAAGTCACAGGTTGTCAAGAGCAGCATGGCACTTGAACCGTTCCGCAAGATCATCAAAGAGCAGTGGCAGTCCGGACATGATCTTGTCGAGATGAAGTATGGCAATGGGTACTGGCTCGGAATCTTTGGCAAGGCAAATACAAAGAGCCATCAGACCTATGTGGTGGCTTCAAGATGGGAAGCCATAGACAAGATTGTAGATCAGTACTGGGAAGAGGGCTATTTTATTACCAATATCGAACATGGTCTGGCAAACTGGATCGTCTTTTTTGAAAAAGGTACCGGTTACGGAAGTCAGGCGTATGAGGCACGTGCCAAACGGGATGATTTTATCCGTGCGGTGAATGCACGATGGGAAGCTGGCTATGATATGGTCGATTTTGAGTATGGAGAGGGGCATTATGTGGGGATCTTTGCCAAACATACTGACTACAGCACACAGGCACTTGCAGTACGGTCCACATGGTATACGACGGCAAAGATGATTGAAAGTTACTGGAAAGAGGGGTATGGCATTACCAATATCGAGTACACGCTTGGACGCTGGATGGTACTCTTTTCCAAAACAGCACACCGGCCGCAGCAGGGCTTTGAAACGGCACCAACGGTCGAAGCGTTTAAAAAGGTATTTTCAAAGCGTCAACAAGCAGGCTACGGAGTGGTCGATCTTGCCGAAGGGTGGTAGGACTTTCTTGTCCTTTAAGGTGGATTATCCTATGATTCGGCATTCAATTTTGGAGTATCTATGACAACCTTTCAACTTTTTTTACTGATTGTCGCAGGAGGGGTTTTCTACCTCTTTTTCAAACAGCTTTTTTCAGGAAACTACCCCAAGCGCGGTGTCGATTTTGAAGCGAAGGTACCCAATGAGCGCATTGGCGGTGTCAGTCGCCCCGATAAAGTCTTTGCCAAACCAAAGCAGGAGGTTTCACGTATCGAGCAGCTTATCGAGATGGCTGACGATGCGGTCAAAAAAGGAGACCTGCTTGAAGCACGCAAAGCGGTACAGAGTGCATTGATCCTTGATGAGAACAACATTGAAGCCCTGCGTCGGGAGGGGTACCTTTACCTTGAAGATAGAGAATTTGAAGAGGCAAAAAAGGTTTACGACAAGATACTCTCTCTTGATCCTGATGATGACATCGCCCATGATTCACTGGCAAACACACTGCATAAACTGGGGGAAGATGAAGCTGCGATGCAACATCACCAAAAAGCGATCGAACTCGATCCGGAGTATGCACCGCACTATTTCAACTATGCTAACACACTCTACGATCTTGGGCGTCATGATGAGGCGCTGAAGCAGTACCAAAAAGCCTATAAGCTTGACTCTGAGATAGAGGAAGCCAAAGAGATGATCAAAAAGCTGGAGGAGAACCGATGAGCAGCAACTGTTTTGTAACACAGGTAGCGACAAAAGATATTTTACTGCGTGTCACCAATGTCTGCGGCGAGTGCTATGCCGACCTCAAAGAGGGCGATACCATTCACTACGATATGCAAAACTACCGCTTCTTGTGTGACTGCTGCCAGCAGAAACTTTGTTCGATGATGAATGAGCAGTGTGAAGTTGTCTATGATGAGGCGGAACCGTCGCTGTTTTGTTAACATCGTTTTACTGTAGGGTGCGTATTCACGCACCTTCAAACCGTTGATAAAAATCAATGTTTACTACCGGAATATGTGGTAAAAGGTGCGTGATTACGCACCCTACGGTTTTGTAATATATCTCACCGCATTCAAATAACTCAACGCATTCAACTTTACACCCCTGTAGGCAATATCAAATGCCGTGCCGTGATCAACTGATGTGCGCAGTATTGGCAGATTGAGAGAGACGTTGATGCCTTCATCAAAGTAGAGTGCCTTAAGCGGTGCGAGTCCCTGGTCGTGGTACATGGCGACGTAATGGGTGTAGTGTTTGCGTACATTGGGAGTGAAAGCGACGTCGGGCACCAGAGGTGCAGTGAAGAGTGAAGAGTGAATAGTGAATAGTGAGGGGTTTTCCTTTTTTAATACAGCGGTTGCATTGTCTATGGCTTTTTGGATGACCTGCTCTTCATTGCCGAGTACGCCGTCGTCTCCTGCGTGGGGGTTGAGTCCGAGGACGGCTACGGTGGAGGTGGGTTTGGCGGTGTTGTAAAAATCAATCAGGAAGCGTGTCAGATCTTTTTCGTTGATACTGTCAGCTACTTCTCTAAGGGGAATGTGCTCGGTAAAGAGGGCGACATACATCTTGGGGCATCCGAGCATCATAATAGCATCAGCATCAAAAAAATCACGCAGGGCGTCGGTGTGTCCTTTGTATTTCACCCCTGCCTCTTCCCACGCTTTTTTGTGGATGGGGAGTGTGGTGATGGCATCGACCTTTCCTTCACTTGTCAGTTCGACTGCCTTGACAAAGGAGGCATAGGCGTAGGCTCCGCTTGACGCGGAGACAATGCCGGGTTCAATGGTAAAGGCAGGGGCAACATCTTCTACGGTCTGAAAATCATTGGGTATTGTTATCTGCAGCAGATCGGCTGAGCGTTGCAGCATAGTGTTGTCTATGCAGTAGATCGGATCGACCATGGTTGCAATCTGTGTGTGGTTTTCAAGTGCGAGTTGGATACCGATACCGTTGAGATCGCCGATGCTTATTGCTACTTTTTTCTTTTGCATTTTATTTGCCTTTGTTGCTTAAAGGGATATACTTTGTTTCATCTTTGTTTCCAACCCCTTTGGAATCGGAGGCTTCAGCCCCGCCCGACGATTTTCTATAATTTGATGTTTTACCGAAGCTAAAGCTTTCGGTTCCAGGTAGGATTTAAGATTTGTATTAGGCAAACCATGAAAAATTTCTACCTTCTACCGTATCAACAACGCCTTCATATCCAAAATCGCCTGCTCAAGTCCCGTATAGACGGAACGGGCGATGATACTTTGCCCGATATTGAGTTCTTCGATGGTTTCGATCTCTACGATAGATTGGACATTTTGGTAGTTCAGTCCGTGCCCGGCAGCGACTTTGAGACCCAGTTCCATGGCATCACAGCTGAGCAGTCTGAGGTTGCGCAGTTCGTCATCAAGCATCTGTTTGAGTACCTTTCGGGGCAGTTCAAGCGCTTTGATGGTGTGGTGGGTTTTGCCAAGGTTGCTGTAAAGCATGGCATAGATATTGGCATACTTGCCGGTATGAAACTCTATCCACTCTACATGCAACAGGGCTGCGGCACGCACGGCATCAAGGGTTGGATCGATGAAGAGTGAAACCTCTATCTCTTCAGCCTGCAATCGTTTGATTGCCTCTTTGAGTTTGGGTTGTGCTCCGGTGACGGCAAGTCCCCCTTCAGTTGTGACCTCTTCACGCTTTTCGGGTACAAGGGTCACACGGTGCGGACGAAGAGTGCAGGCGATATCGATCATGCCGGGTTCGATGGCACACTCGAGGTTGACAGGCAGTGCAGAGAGTGCGATGATGTTTTTGGCATCACTGTCTTGCATGTGGCGTCTGTCTTCTCGCAGGTGGATGGTGATCTGATCGGCTCCTGCTCGCTTGCAGATGCTTAGTGCATCGAGGGGATCAGGGTCGGCAACCTTTCTGGCTTCTCTAAGTACTGCAATGTGGTCAATGTTGACACCGAGTTTCATAAGTGGTTTCCTTAAGCATGTTTGGATAGATTATAGCCAATAATCGATTAGGAGAGCGAAATGGCAGAACGCCAGCCTATGCCTGTAAGCGAATACAAAAACATCAAGCACAACATCGGAAACGGCAAACCGACCATTTTGGCATTTGGGATGAGCCACTGCTACAGTTGTATTGCAATGTCCAAAGTCTTTGCACAGGTACTTGAGGAGCATCCGGAGTTTCAGATCTATGCGATAGACGGACAGAAAGAGCGCATCATTAGCCGGGATATCTACAAACTCAAAGAGATGCCTACGCAGATCTTTTTTGATGCCGAGGGCAATGAAGTGTTTCGGCATACGGGAGCGTATAAGAAGCCGGTGCTGGATATTATTTTGAAGAAATGGGGGTTTGTGTAGCCTTAAGGGCAAATCCTATAACCCTAGATGCTCATAACATTGCCAGCTTTGTTCTATACAAGGCACACTTTTGCAGTTCTAGCCGTAGCTAAGTCAAAAAAGTGCAACGCCGTATAGGGCGAAGCTGGCATTGCCCGAAGGGTGGGCTTTGCAGACACGATCTTTCACAAGATGCTTCCTTCATCTTAGCTTTGGCTAGGACTTGAAAGCCTCTTGCAAAATCTCACATCTGCAAAACCCATTATGAGCGTCTAGGATTATTGGAGGTGTCCTTAACCAAAATTACGCTAAAATCGCGGCAATATTATTTTTTTAGAAGGCTGAAAAATGGCAAAAAGAGAGATCAAAAAGGCAGTTCTTGCGTACAGCGGCGGACTTGATACGAGTATCATTCTCAAGTGGCTTCAGGATGAGTACAACTGTGAAGTGGTAACCTTCACTGCCGATCTGGGGCAGGGTGAAGAGGTGGAACCTGCACGTCAGAAGGCACTTGATATGGGCATCAAGCCTGAAAATATCTTCATTCTTGACCTGCGTGAAGAGTTTGTTAAGGATTTTGTATTCCCAATGTTTAGAGCCAATGCGATCTATGAAGGGGAGTATCTGCTTGGTACCTCCATCGCACGTCCGCTTATTGCAAAAAAACAAGTTGAAATTGCACATGAGACCGGGGCAGATGCTGTCTCTCACGGTGCGACAGGCAAAGGAAATGACCAGGTACGTTTCGAGCTTGGATACCTTGCACTCGATCCGGATATCGCGGTGATCGCACCGTGGAGAGAGTGGGATCTCAACTCCCGTACAAAGCTTTTGGAGTATGCAAAAGCACATGGTATCGACATCGACGGCAAAGGGAAGCCTAAACCCTACTCGATGGATGCCAACCTGCTGCACATCTCTTACGAGGGTGAGTGGCTGGAGAACCCTTACAACGAACCTGAAGAGGATATGTGGCTCTGGTCTGTCTCTCCTGAGAAGGCACCGGACAAGGCAGAGTACATTACCATCACCTACAAGCACGGTGACCCCGTAGCGATCAACGGTGAGGAGATGACACCGGCGACGATCCTTGAGACACTCAACACCTACGGTAAAAAACACGGTATCGGGCGTATTGATATCGTAGAGAACCGTATGGTAGGGATGAAAGCGCGCGGATGTTATGAGACACCGGGTGGGACGATCATGCTCAAGGCACACCGTGCTATTGAGTCGATCACGCTTGACCGTGAAGAGGCACATGCCAAAGATGAGATGATGCCAAAGTATGCCAAGCTTATCTATAATGGTCTGTGGTGGTCACCTGAGCGCAAGATGATGCAAGCAGCCATCGATGCGACACAAGAACAGGTCAACGGTGAAGTACGCCTCAAGCTCTATAAGGGCAATGTGATCGTGGTGGGACGTAAGTCTGAGAACTCACTCTACTCCGAAGAGCATTCGACCTTTGAAGCGGATGATGTTTACAACCAGAAAGATGCAGAAGGGTTTATCCGCCTCAATGCGCTGCGTTTCATCATTGAGGGCAAGAAGCAGCCGGAGCGCATTAAGACGCTTGTAGGTGATTTTGAAGAGACGGAAGTGTGTCGCATTGAGACAGGGTCGATGACTATTTGTGAACGCATCAAACGTTTCTTCGGGTTTGGGAATACCAGTACACCAAAGAAATAGAGATTTTTCCTAAAAATCTCTAAAATATGTGTCACTTCAAAAGGTGACGCATCTCCTCCAATACCCTTGACGGGGTAAACTTCAGAAAATTTTCTCTGTAAATAATGCTCGGAATAAACTCTAAAAATACATAGGCAACCCAGAACATCGGGTAGAAGATGTAGTATTCGTACTTAAACGACTTGAAGGTGTAACGGGCTTCAAACCACTCTATGGCACTTTTGAGGTGATGGTAAAAGAGCAGTATCTGCATGGCAAAGATGGAGCCCCATGTAATGTAGGTGAGCACCACAACCAGCACAGCCCCTTCTACACCATAAATGCCCATGACTGCAGCAAGAAAGATGGCACCGTAGATTGCAAATGATCCAAAGCAGATGGTTGCGAAGATCACCAGTGCAGAGAAGACAAAGAGGAGGGCACCGCTGAGGTAAAAGAGTTCGAGAAAGCTCTTCTGCTCTTCGAAAGTGGGACTAAAATAGGCTCCGGTCAGGATGATCCCAAAGATAGCGATAATGGTAAGCAGCAGATAACCGTACTCTTTCATATATTTCTCCGTAAGGACAACATCCTACGCTATCTCATAGAGTTTGAGCAGACTTTCTACCTGTGGTTTGCGTCCAAGCCACTCTTGGTAGAGTGTACTCATCTCTTCAGCGCCACCGTTGGAGAGGATGTAGTGCTTATAGCCTTGGGCTTTTGCTTTGTCAAACCCTTCCTGCTCATCCAAACAGGCAAAAAAGGCATCGGCACTGAGTACCTCTGCCCATTTGTAGCTGTAGTATCCTGCCGCATAGCCACCGGCAAAGATGTGGGCAAAGCCATGCTGGAAACGGTTGTAGTTTGGCGGCTTGAGCAGGGCGGTTTTCTCTCTGATGCTGTCAAGCAGCTGCTGGACTTCGTCGCCCTGATAAAGCTTTTGATGCAGCATAAAATCAAAGAGGGAAAACTCAACCTGACGGAGAATGCCAAGGGCTGCCTGGAAGTTCTTTGTCGCTTTGATCTTCTCCATCAGTGTCTCTGGGATAGGTTCACCGCTCTCATAGTGAAAGCCAAAGCGTTTGAGGATTGCCGCTTCATAGGCAAAGTTTTCCAAAAACTGTGAAGGGAACTCTACCACATCCCACGCCACACCGTTGATGCCTGAGATGGAACGCTCTTTGCATTTGCCAAAAAGGTGGTGGATGGCATGTCCCATCTCATGAAAGAGCGTGACCACATCATCATGGCGAAGCAGTGAGGGAGTATGCTCGGTAGCCGGAGCGAAGTTGCACACCACAAATGCAGAGGCAAGGTGTGTTTTGCCTTTGGTATCGACAAAATGTGTCTCCCAGTCATGCATCCACGCACCGCCGCGTTTTTCTTTGCGTGCTTCAAGGTCAAAGTAGATACGTCCGCTAAGTTTGCCCTCTTCGTATATGTCATAGGCTTTGACACAGGCATGCCAGACGGGTACGTCTGCCTCTTGAAAGTTTACGCCAAAGAGTTCGGAGACGATCTCAAGCAGACCATTTAAAACACGTTCCTGTTCAAAGTAAGGTTTGGTCATCGTATCGTCAAAGTTAAAGCGTGCTTTTTTGAGTTTTTCGCTGTAGTATGCCACGTCATGGCTTTGTAGGTCTTCTATGCCGTCTGTTTCTTTGGCAAAGGCTCTTAGCGCTTCAAGCTCCTCTTTCGCCTGTGGCAGCGCGGCATCGGCAAGGGTGTTGAGAAATGAGAGTACCTCCTCCTGTGAAGAGGCATCACGTGTCTGCAAAGCATATTGGGCATAATTTTCAAAGCCGAGCAGTTTGGCTTTCTCCTGTTTAAGTGCAAGGATACGGTCGATTACCTCTGCATTTTGCGGTGCGCGTGTACTGTAGGCTTTGGAGAGCTCCTGTCGGTATGAGCGGTTGGGACCATAGGTCATATAGGCAAGATAGCTTGGCATCTGAAGGGTAAAACGGTAGACACGCTTACCGTCTATTTCTGTTTTTGCCGCTTCAATGTCAGATGCAGGCATACCCTCCACATCTTTTGCCTCTTCGATGATCAGCTCATAGGCATTTGTAGCATCGAGCAGGTTTTGTGAAAAGCTGTTGGAGAGGTTGGAGAGTTCAAGATTGATCTCCTCAAGCCGCTTCTTTTTGCTCTCTTCCAGGTCGATACCGGAGAGTTTAAAATTACGGATATCATTTTCAAGCACTTTTTGCTGCTCTTGCTCTTCAGCGTTGAGAGAAGCGATCTTTTGATACAGCGGGACATTTTGCGCCATCTCCGAGCCAAATTTGCTCAGCATCGGTAAAGATACCTCATACGCCTTTTGTGTCTCTTCGGAGTTCATCACCGAGTTGAGGTGTGAGAGGGGTGTAAAGAAGAGATCGAGCTCCTCATCGAGGTCTTGCAGCGGTTTGAGTACATCAGCATAGGTTGCCGGTGCATGTTGTGTGATCTCGTCGATCTTTTGCCGCTGTTGGTTCAGCAGTGCCTCAAGTTGTGAAGGAAAATCGTCTAAGTTGTCTATTTGAAAGGTTTGAAACATCGTTATTTGTATCCATTTATGATATTGATTTGTGATTGTAGCACAGAGGCTGTTAAGAGTATTAACAAACTTTCGATAAAATAGGGATAATTTATATCCAAGGATAGCAACAATGAAGGTTTTATTGGTCAAAGATGTCAAATCTCTCGGAAAAGCCGGAGAGATCAAAGAGGTCAAAGACGGTTACGGACAGAACTTCCTGATCAACAAAGGGCTTGCAAAACTGGCAACCCCTGAAGTAGTAGCCAACTGGAAAGCGGAACAGGAGCAAAAAGAGGCAGAGCTCAAAGCGGAGCTGGAGCGTCTTGAAAATGAGAAAAAAGCACTTGAAGCGGCAACCATTCGCATAGAGAAGCAGGCAGCCCCTGTGGGCATCAAAGGTTCTGTAGGGAACGCCGATATTGCCAAGGCAATTGAAGCGCAGTTGGGCATTGAGATCGACAAAAAACATATCAATCTCAAAAAAGCGATCAAGTCAACCGGTATCCACGAGATCGATGCCAAGCTTGGTCACGGTATTCATGCAGCACTGAAAGTAGAAGTGGTTGGTGTCTGATGTTTGAAGCGACCACGATACTTGGCTACAAAAGTGACGGCAAAGCGGTCATTGGCGGTGACGGACAGGTAACCTTTGGCGATACGGTACTCAAAAGCAATGCAACCAAGATACGCACGCTCTATAACGGAGAGATCCTTGGCGGCTTTGCCGGTTCGACAGCGGATGCGTTCAACCTCTTTGATATGTTCGAGGGGTTTTTGAATGAGAAGAAGGGTGACCTTTTCAAGTCGGTGATCGCTTTCTCCAAAGCGTGGCGCAAGGACAAGCATCTGCGTCAGCTTGAGGCGATGATGATCGTGCTCAACCGTGAGCACATTTTTATCCTCTCGGGTACGGGTGATGTAGTTGAGCCCCAAGATGGCAAGATCGCCGCGATTGGCAGTGGAGGAAACTACGCCATCTCTGCGGCACGGGCGTTGGACAAACATGCCGACCTTGAGCCGAGGAAGCTGGTGGAGGAGTCTTTGCAGATTGCAGGGGAGCTTTGTATTTATACCAATACGAATATCAAGATTTTGGAATTGTAGGTTTGTATTGATGGTTGTTCATTTCTTTTTTCTTTGTAGCAGTACAAAGAAAAAAGAAAAACTGAAGGGCTGACGCGTTGTCAATTATCTACCTCTGCTAAATAGTGGGAAGGACAACAGAAAAGCCTTGTGAAAATAGAGAATTAATAGGAGATAGTTTGGATAACTTGACACCAAAAGAGATTGTGGCACATCTTGACAGGTATGTGATTGGGCAGGATGATGCCAAGAGGACGATTGCTGTGGCACTGCGTAACCGTTACAGACGGATGCAGCTAAGCGAAGAGATGCAGCAGGATGTGACCCCAAAAAATATCTTGATGATCGGAAGTACCGGGGTAGGAAAGACCGAGATCGCAAGACGTTTGGCAAAGATGATGCGGCTTCCCTTTATCAAGGTAGAGGCGAGCAAATATACCGAAGTAGGGTTTGTCGGGCGTGATGTAGAGTCGATGATCCGTGATCTGGCGACAACTGCGCTTTCTCTTGTCAGAGAAGAGGAGAATGAGAAGAACAAAGAGAAGATCGCCAATTATATTGAGAACAAAATCATCGAAAAGCTGTTGCCGCCGCTGCCGGCAGGGGCGAGTGAGCAGAAGCAGGCGGAGTATGATGCTTCGTTTGCACGTATGCAGGAGAAGTTTGCACGCGGTGAACTTGACCATTTGATGATCAAAGTGCATATGCCCGCACATACCGATCTGCCCGAAGACGGTCTGCCGCCTCAAATGATACAGGTGCAGGAGAGCATCGTCAAGGTGCTTGGCGGTTATGGCAAGAAGGGACCCGAAAAAGAGGTCACGGTTGCCGAAGCGAAAAAGATCCTCGAACAGGAAGCCAGTCAGGAGCTTCTCGATGAAGAGAAGCTCAAAGCATTGGCAAAAGAGAAAGTAGAAAAGGGCGGTATTGTTTTTCTCGATGAGGTGGACAAGATCGCAGTCTCTGCCAATTCTCAAAGCAGACAGGACCCAAGCAAAGAGGGGGTACAGCGTGACCTGCTGCCTATCGTTGAAGGGTCTGCTGTGAGTACGAAACTGGGGATGGTCAACACGGACCATATTCTCTTTATCGCCGCCGGGGCATTCCATCTGAGCAAACCGAGTGACCTGATCCCAGAACTGCAGGGGCGTTTCCCGCTGCGTGTGGAGCTTGAGAGCCTCAATGAAGAGACGCTTTATCGCATTTTGACAGAGCCTAAAAATTCGCTGATCAAACAGTATCAGGCACTGCTGAAGGTAGAAGATGTTGAATTGGTGTTTGAAGAGGAGGCACTGCGTGCCATTGCCCACTACTCACTGTTGGCAAATGAAAAAACGGAAGATATAGGAGCGAGACGTCTGCATACTGTCATGGAGAAGATCGTTGAAGAGATCAGTTTTGATGCCGATATGCATGCAGGTGAGACGATCACGATCACCAAAGCGCTGGTAGATGAGAAGATCGGCAATGTGGTTGAAGATGAAGATATGACCCGCTATATATTATAGTGATAGTGACAGAATATAAAGTAATGGAGCAGCATGTTTAACGAAGGAAAAGAGAATACCAAAGCGGGGTTTGTCGCAGTTGTAGGGCGTCCCAATGCGGGCAAGAGTACGATGTTGAACCATCTAGTGGGTGAGAAGCTGGCGATGGTATCGAAAAAAGCACAGGCGACGCGTAAGCGGATGAATATCATTGTCATGCACAAAAACGCACAGATCATCTTTGTCGATACTCCAGGTATCCATGAAAAAGAGCGTTTGCTAAACCAGTTCATGCTCGATGAAGCACTCAAGGCAATGGGTGACAGTGACCTGATTCTGTTTTTAGCACCCGTAACGGATAAGATCAAAGAGTATGAGAAGTTTCTCTCCCTGACAGAAGCCAAAGGGGTGAAGCATATTATCGTACTGACTAAGATCGACCATGCCAAACAGGGGGATATTCTTAAAAAACTGGGAGAGTACCAAAAGTATCAGGATCGTTTCGAAGCGATCATCCCTTTCTCTGTCAATAAAAAAGTAGGCAAGGATCAGCTGCTTGATGAAATTGCCAAACACCTGCCTGACTCCCCATGGCTTTTTGACCCGGAAATTCTGACTACAGACAATATACGTGATATCTACAAAGAGCTGATCCGGGAATCGATCTTTGAAAATATGAGTGATGAGATACCGTATGAGAGTGATGTACTGATAGAGAAGATCTATGAAGAGGATCATATCGACAGAGTCTATGCGACGATCGTGGTGGAGAAAGAGACACAAAAAGGGATGATTGTCGGACAAAAAGGAACAGGGATCAAACGGATAGGCAAAAGTGCACGTGAACTCATGGAGAAATTTGCCGGCAAAAAGATCTTCCTTGATCTACATGTTTCGGTAAAAAAAGGATGGAGCAAGAACAGAGAGAGTTTGGAAGAGTTTGGGTATATTCTATAAAGATTAGAGCAGTAGCTGTTTCTCTACAAAATATTACAATATTTGACAATTAAAAAAAATTATATTTTTACTCTTTTTTTTACTTTTGTAAGATATTCTTAATATTATAACATATATAATAGGTCAACAAACAAGGAAGTTTAGACATGTTTTCGAAAAAGAATGGATCACAAGGCTCACAGTCGGCCATAAAAAATATCGTTACGTTGAATGCCTATACTGGGAAGAACTATATCTTTAAAGGTGATAAGTTCCAACCGTTGAGTAAACTGACTTACAACACTGCAAACTTTATCACATCCTATCTAAGCAACAAAGATTTCATAACCACGACGACCAATATCAGCAGAAGTATACCTGAAGAAGACCTCTCTGATATTTTAGAGATCAAGGCATATGAAGAACTTGGTCTTGATCAGGCAAGCAGTTATGTTATCTCCTCTGTTGAAGCTGAAAGCAGCGGAGAGGATAGGGAGTTTCACCTTTTTGTCGCTGAGTCAGAAACGCTCAATCAATTGTACCTTCCTATTAAAGAAGAGACAAAGTATCTGGACCTGGTTGTTCCTGCACCACTACTTTTTAAAGCACTCTACCATAAAGAGATATTGAGTGATACGGGTACTCATTGTTTCGTCTATTTCACGCGTTATGATGCTTTTGTGACTTTCTATCGTAATGGAGAATATCTCTACTCTAAATCGATTGATTTTTCTTTGGAACAGATTTATGAAAAATTCTGTGAGATTGAAGGCGAACAGGTAGATCGTAAAGAATTCTATACGACGCTGGAAACCGAAGGACTGAAAGCAACAGACAATAAGTATCAGCAGAACTTCATGAAGATTTTTGGTGAAGTCTTTATCACCATTAATGATATTATCATTTACACCAAAAGAGCATTCCAGCTCGATACGATAGATCATATGTATATCGGGAGCGTGCAGGGACCTATTGTAGGATTGGATGAATACAGCAATAACTACTTGGGACTGCCATCAGCTGATTTTAACTTTGACTATAATATTGACAGTGATGAATGGTATACGGATCAGCTTCAATACCTGATGCTGCTTACTTCTATGGAATATATGGAAGGTGAAAGCGATGTTTTGAACCTGACAATGTTCCCGCGTCCGCCATCTTTTGTAAACAGAGCAAGTGGACAGTTTATTATTGCAACATTTGCTGCCATATCCATAGGACTTGCATATCCTCTTTACCATCTTGTTAGCTCTTATGCCAATGAGGCGAAAATATTTGCATTGACAAAACAGAATAATGCATTAAGTTCAGAAGTCGGCAAGTATAAAAAAATACTTGGAGAGAAGAAGAAACAAATCAGTACACTTGATAAAGAACTTGCGCAACTTGCAAAACTTTATGGCGGAAAAACAAAAACACTTTCATCCATTTATAAAGAAAAGGTAGATTATCGTCTTAAGTCAGGAATTTTTTATACGATCGCAGAAGAGTTGAACAAGTTTGATGTTCATGTAGATAAGCTGTACACTAAAGAAAATACTGTGTGGATGTCACTGGTCAGCTCAGATGACCGGAAATTGACAGAACTAATCAAGTATATATCGAGTACGCATGGTGGTGAGATTAAAGAGATTGATATCAAAATGATCAAAAAAGACTCTGACAGTGACCACTACAGAGGATTGTTAAAGGTTGAATTACGATGATGAAATTTGTTGAAGAAAAACTGGAAGTACTTGATGATTATTTCGCTCCGAAAAAAGAGAGTGAAAAATGGCTGATCATTTTGGGTATTGCTGGAGTTATTACTTATATGGCATATGCTTATCTGCTCCCATATACAGAGCAGATGCATAAAAAAAGTGATATAGAAAAGCATGCAATAGAAAAGAAGATTAAGGATAATACAATTTATCTTAACAGTATCACCGTTAATGGCGACAGAGACTTCTATGTAAAAAAGTATACACAGGATATTGAAAGGAAACAGCAGCAGGTCAAGAAGATGCATCATAAGATTGCCTTTATTGATGAGAACCTTAATAAACTTTCCGATATGCTTTTTAACCAAAAAAACTGGTCGATCTTTTTAA
The DNA here is from genome assembly GCA_027082955.1 of Sulfurovum sp. GTDB lineage: Bacteria > Campylobacterota > Campylobacteria > Campylobacterales > Sulfurovaceae > Sulfurovum. Next base: position 86,689 of record JALWTA010000030.1, read on the forward strand.
ATTCACTGACTGACAAAGCAGAAGTACAAAATGTCGATCTGCAGTATATACGCAATACATATACAAACAGTCAGGGCAGTTTCGGACATGTTTTGGAAGTAGGGATTGGCTGTAAAGGAGACTATAAGAATATTGTAAAATTCATGAATGAATTGGAACAGAATGTTCTTGTTACAGATATCTATGGATCGCAAATGCATATGGATGAAAATTCATCCAAAATCGTTGCAGATATCAATATCTCAGTATGGGGGATCAACCGATAATGAAAAAGTTGTTAATAATCGTGCCTCTATGTGTCACGGCGATCTATGCTGATCTCTCTGTAAAGCAGATTGAACAGATGATTGAAAAAATACATCTCAAACGAGAGGGAATTGGTCTAGATATTTTAGAAAAGACCAGTGAACCTTTTGTTAAAATTGAGAAGAGTGAAGACAATAAAACTGTCATAAAAGTACCAGATGAGACACCTGATGTCAAATTGTCACTGCATGCAATTATGGGTAAACGTGCCTACATCAATGACAAATGGGAAAAAGTCGATGATGTAATCATGGGTTATACAGTGAAATATATTGGGAAAAGGGGCGTTGTGTTAAGAAATGGCAATACAATTAAAACTTTGTTCCTTGGTAAACCTAAAGGAAATTTAATTATGTTAGAAGAAAGGGATTAGGATGAAAAGCATACGATACAAGGGGTTAAAATTTGCTATAACCGTTGCAATGGTTTTGGGACTCTCAAGCAATGCATGGGGAAGCGGATGTTCAGAAAAACTTTTCTCTGTGACAATTGACAGCAAGTTGAGCATCGGTGATGTCATTGAAAATCTTGCAGATACTTGCGGACTGACTGTTGAGGTACGTGATGAAGCGGCAAGAAAGCGAATGAATAAAAAACTCTTTTATGTAAAACTGAAGAACAGTACATTAAAAGGTTTTTTAAATACGATCCTTCGAGATAATGACCTGCATTATACACTGGAAGGCAGTAAGCTTAAGATTTCATATCTTATCACACGTACATTCAAAATACATTATATCGCTGGTCAGAGAAGCGGTAAAAGTACAGCGAATGTAACGATTGCTAACTCACAAAACTCTGCTAGTTCTACTGGTGGTGTCGGAGGTGGAGGTGCCGGTGGCAGCGGCGGCGCAGGTGGCAGTGGGTCCAATGTTTCTAAGACTGGTATCTCTATCGTAAGTGATGATGAGTTCCAATTCTGGAAAACTGTTGAAAAAGAGGTACAGCGTATTTTGATCGGTGCAGCTGATGGCAGTACACACTATACCCGAACTGGCGATACATGGACAGGTCCGAATGGTCAGGTATGGGAGTACAATCCGTTAGCTCCTATCGTAAATCCGGAAGCGGGAATGATTACTGTTACAGGAACAGAACGCCAGATCAACCGTGTAGCACATTACATTCATACTTTGGCAAGGCAGATCAAGCAGCAAGTATTGATTGATGTAAGAATTCTTGCTGTGAACTTTGATAACAGTCGAACAACCGGTGTTGACTGGTCACAGTTGTACAGCTTGCAAAATGTTGCCGTGCAGTCACTGAGAATGGCACAGAAAAATGTTTCAACCTATACCTTTGATGCACTGCAGGGGATCACTGATGCGACATTTGCACAAAATACAAAACCTACAAATGCAGGTATAGTACAAATTACCGGAAATACCAAGATACAGGATGTTGTGAAATTCCTTGGTACACAAGGTGATGTTAAAGCAATTTCAAGTCCAAGAGTGATGACGCTGAACAATCAGCCTGCACTGATCAGTGTCGGTCGTGAACTCTTTTATAAAATACAGTCTGCAAGTACAGCATCAGGTGGTGGTGGTGCAGTTGCTGCACAGGGTGAACTTGTAGATTCTGTGTTTGCCGGTATTTTGCTTGACATTACCCCTGAAATTGATGATCACGGATATATTACACTCAAAATAAATCCGTCGATTTCTGAGACTGTTGACAATGTAAGTGCGAAGAATAATACAAGAAAGATTCCGCCTGATCTCATTAGACGTCAGATTGCGGCAGTTGTCAAAGTAAAAGATGGGCAGCATGCTATTTTGGGTGGACTTATAACATCAAAAACAGGTTATAAGGTCAATAAGGTACCTTTGCTTGGTGATATTCCACTGCTTGAATATGCTTTCAAGCATGAAGAGAAAATTGAAACTGTGGAAGAATTGGTGCTTATTATTACACCGTATATTGTAAAAAATGACAAATCAGTCTCTTTAAAAGATTTGGGATATACAAAAGTTAATGAAAAGTAGGTATGAGTCTGCCAAAAATGTTTTTATCGATTCAGTAGATCTTGAAGATTATATTGAATTAGAATCCTCCCAAGCTGCTTACAGGCAGCTTGAACATAGTATCGGCAAACCTTTAAAAATGATCCTTCTCTTCGGACGCCCTGGAACAGGGAAGAGTATTCTTTTAAATCGTCTGCAGAACAAATTGGAACATCAACGTGAAATTCACTATTTTGATACTCCCGCGGTGAATGAGAAAGAGTTTTTTCAAAAGCTTTTTAAAGTTTTGACAAAAAAGTCATTGCCGCAGAATACAGAAGTCAATTTTTCAGCATTGGTAAACTATTGTAAAAAACTGCGAGGTAAACGTGAAATCATCATCATTTTAGATGAAGCACAGATGTATGGTGCTGAGATGATGGAGAAGATACGTTTGCTTTCAGACAGCAGAGCAGTTAAATTTATTGTTTCTTTGCACAAAACAGATGATGAAGACCTGATTGCGAAAGAACATTTCCAGTCAAGAATATGGGAGGTAGTTGAACTGAAAAATGCCTCTTTTCAAGACCAGTCATCCTATATTCACAAAAAACTTTTAAAGAAGAACCTTTTTGAAATTGCAAACAGTATCAAAGTAAGAGATTTAAAGTTAATCCATAAATTTACACGGGGTAATTTTCGTGAATGCAATAAGATGATGTATACCATATTTGAAATATGTGAGTATTATGATAAAAATGAACCGACAAAGATCACATATGAGAGAATACCGGTTAGAATCATTGAAATGGCTGCATTGAAATTAGGATATATCAATGTATGAGATTAAAAAACTCGAAGAGGAATGGCGGAAGTACAGACGTAAAAAGCGTCTTCCATGGATGATTGCAGTCTTGTTTATTGCTGGAAGTACGCTCTTTGGCTATTATTGGTGGCAGACACATGTGTCTCTTAATGGAAATACTTCTAACGTTGTGGAAAAGAAAAAAGTACCAGTGGCGTTACAAATGCATGAGTCAAGCGTATTCCTTGATACCCAAATAGATGAACTTGCTACATATCCAAAAAAAATCGTATCGGATAATCCTCTGCCTGAAGAGATAAGTGTGCAACCATCTGCAAACAAAGTTGAAACTACTTCTTCAAAACAGGGCTTGGCAATTGAAGTTGTGGATATTGGGAAAAACGATAAAGCATACGAAGAGGTTGCCAAACGTTTTCGATTGGGTCATGATACGGACGATTCGCTTTTTTTGGCTAAAGCATATTATTTAAAAGGGAATTATAAAAAAGCAGAATACTGGGCATTACAGACCAATACTGTCAATCCTGACATTGAGGAGAGTTGGCTCATTTTTGTTAAAGCAAAATATAAACAGGGAAAAAGAAACGAAGCGATACATATTTTAGATACATATATTCGAAAGACACAGTCTCCTGAGGGGAAAACTCTTCTCAAAAAGATAAAAAAGGGTGAAATTTAAGCCATACTTAGCTCTAAAGTATTGGTGAAATGCTATACTAATCTTAAAGAAATACCGAAGGATGTACGAATGGTTAAGCTGATCGAAATGATGCTGGATGAAGGTCTTGTAACCAAAGACGCCATTTCAAAACTTGTAAAAAGCAGACCTCCCAAAAAGATTTCCTTTGCAAATCTTATTGCCGAAAAGATGATCGATGTCCAGGTAGTTGAGAATTTTTTGGTAAAAAAGATCAGACAAGGTGTATTGACCTTATCCAGACTGGAAAAGATAGAAGGTATTGATATTGTTCCCATTTTGAGAGAAGTTGCAAAAGAGCTTCATGTAGAGTATGTCGATCTTGATGATATGGAGATCGACATGAAGCTTTTTGCGACTATTCCATACAAACAGTTGATAAAATACAATGTTATTCCTATTGAAGAGACTGAGCTTCATGTCTTGATTGCTTTTGATGATCCTTTGGATATGGGGGCACAGGATGCTATTCAGCGTCTATTCCCCAAAAAACCGATCAAAATTGCTATTGCCAAACCAAGTCAGATCCATCAGCATCTTCAGCGTTTGGAGATCAATGAAAGTGTCAAAGGCCTGATTCAGGATATTCGAAAAGATCTGAGTCAGGAGAGTAGTGTCGATATTGACGACGATGGCGAATCTTCCGCAGTATTGAAACTTATCGATATCATTCTTAAATCAGCAATTTTTATAGGTGCGAGTGATATTCACATAGAGGCGACGGAAAAAAGCTGTATTGTCCGTGAGCGTGTTGACGGGATGCTCAGGCAAAGTTTTACGTTCGATAAAGATATTTTCAACCCGCTCTCGTCTCGTATGAAACTGCTTTCCAATCTTGATATTGCGGAGAAGAGAAAACCGCAGGATGGACGTTTCTCCACAACGATCTCAAAAAGGGAATTCGATTTCAGGGTTTCTACTTTGCCAACAATTTACGGTGAATCAATCGTATTGAGGATTTTGGATAAATCAAAGGCGATGATCCGTTTGGAAGATGCGGGGATGAGCCAGTTTTGCTATGAACGTTTTTCCAATGCGATTAAAGCCCCTTATGGTATTGTTCTGGTAACTGGACCTACCGGTTCTGGTAAGACGACCACACTGTATGGTGCGTTAAATGCGATCAAAGACGTGAAAGATAAGATCATCACGGTAGAAGACCCTGTAGAATATCAGATGGCTGGGCTTCAGCAGGTCCAGGTTCGTCCAAATGTCGGACTTGGCTTTGCTGATGCGCTTCGATCCATACTCCGTCAAGACCCTGACAAAATTATGATCGGAGAGATACGCGATAAAGAAACATTGCGTATTGCGATTCAGGCAGCATTGACTGGACACTTGGTACTTTCAACACTCCATACCAACGATGCTATCTCGGCGGTAACAAGAATCTTGGATATGGGTATTGAAGAGTATTTGGTCAGCGGTGCACTTGTTGCCATTCAGGCTCAGAGACTGGTGCGGAAGATATGTCCTCACTGTAAACGAGAAACAGTCTTGCCCGAACGGTTATTGAAGGATGTGAGACAGTATTTGCCAGAACACCCTACTTTTTATAAGGGCGAAGGCTGTAAAGAATGTGGGCATAGTGGATACAAGGGACGAGAGATGATCTCTGAGGTACTTGTTGTCAGTGAAGTGATGTCGCGTATGATTGCAAGAAACGCTTCAAAGGAGGAGTTAACTCAGCAGGCAATAGAAGAAGGATTTATCAGTATGTTCGAAGATGGTGTACATAAGGCGTTGGAGGGTAAAACCACAATTGAAGAAATTTATAGAGTAGCGAGATTGTAATGATGAAATATTTTAGTGTTACCGTAATGGAGAAGGGGAAAAAGCGTCAGGAAGTCATTAAGGCAGAGAATAAAATAAGTGCGATAAAACTTGCGCGCCAAAAGTTTCCCCGTTCGATGGTTACAAAAGCAGTAGAGACATCTGCACCATTAGAGGAGACACTTTCGGAACTTTTCTCAGGTCTAAAACGATCAATGAAGTCCAAAATTCCAATCAATGACAAGATCTCTACCATTCGTCAGATAGCAGTCATGACCGATGCAGGGATTGCCATTAATGATACGCTTGAAGATGTTGCTGACAATACCCATAATCAGCGCTTAAAGGATATATATACCAGGATAAATAATGATATCAATGCAGGACACAGTATGTCGGATGCTATGGAACCATACACTGAAGAGTTCGGACATGTTGCCCTTGCGATGACAAAATTGGGAGAACGTACAGGAAATATTTCCGAGTCATATCATAAGCTTGCTGATATTCTTGAAAATATTAGAGATAACACAGCAAAGTTCAAAAAAGCGATTCGTACGCCATTGATTACTTTAGCAGCTATGGCGATTGCATTTACAATTTTGATTATGGTCGTTGTGCCAAAGTTCAAAGATATATTTGACAAATTTAAAACAGATCTGCCTATACCTACACAGATCCTTTTAAAGTTAGAATGGGCATTCAATAATTATGGTCTTTATATTTTAGCGGCGATTATTCTTGGTATTTTTCTGCTGAAGTTCTTCTATAAGAATAACGAAGATTTCCAGTATCAGGTGGACAAACTTCTAATCCATCCAAAATTTTATCTGATTAACAAAGCGATCTTTCTTTCTACTATGCATAAGTACAATCTTGTTTTTGGTGAGCTTGTACGATCTGGTATCCCAGTTTCAGAGGCATTAGATACTGCTGTCGGTATGGTTGACAACCTTGCGATTAAGGAACAGCTTGTCGGTGTGAATGCAAATATTGGAAGAGGTATGAACCTTGCTGAAGCATTTGAACTGACAGGACTATATGAAAATATGCTTTTACAAATGATAAAGGCAGGAGAAGCGGGTGGACAATTGGATGCGATGCTTGCAAAAGTTACGCAATATTATGATATGCAATTTCAGGACCTTATTGACAATCTTGCAGCATATATTGAACCTATTATGCTCTTTTTCATTGCTGCACTTGTACTTCTTATGGCACTTGGAATCTTCATGCCGATGTGGGATCTTGGAAAAGCGGTTAAGAACGGATAAGAATTAATCGTTTTGGCAGAAAACAGTTTCTGCCAAAATAGTTAAAGCCTGTGATGCCTAATAGCTCTCTCCAGATCTTCCGGTGTATCAATACCAAAACTCTCAGTTTCCACTTCAACCATCGCAACCTCATATCCGTGATAGAGTGCGCGCAGCTGCTCGAGCTTTTCGATCTCTTCAAGCGGTGCAGGGGAGAGTGCACAAAATTGGGAAAGCGATCTAACCGTAAATCCGTAGATACCCAGATGTCCTTTGTAGCTGTCGAAGTGGTGGTCTCTTGGGTAGGGGATCTTTGCACGTGAGAAGTAGAGTGCAATGTCGTCTGTGTCTGTGACCACCTTGACGATATTGGGATCGTCCGCTTCAGGGTTGGTGATGCGTTTGTAGCATGAGTTCATCAGGATTTTGTCATTTTTGCTGTTCTTTTTTGTCAGATCATAGATGGTCTGTACCACCTCACTCTCTATGAAGGGTTCATCTCCCTGTACATTGATAATGATCTCATCGTTAGGAAGCTGTAGCTTCTGTGCCGCCTCATAGATACGGTCTGTACCGCTTTGGTGTGTGTCTGATGTCATGACTGCATGGATGTCATGCTGTGCGGCGATGTCGATGACCTCCTGTGCGTCTGTTGCGATAACCACCTTGTCAATGTCTTGTACGGTCATTGCCGTACGTACCACCATGGGCACCCCTCCTATGTCTGCAAGAACCTTGTTTGGGAAACGGCTTGAGCCTATACGTGCCGGGATTATGATCATAAGAAGCCTTTTGTGTTGAAGTTATGTATGATTTTACACTCTCTATGCTAAAATAGCAACCACTAAGGGGTAACATGAAACAGGCACTACTACTTCTCAATATGGGCGGACCAAACACTGTCGAAGAGGTCGAACTCTTTTTGCGCAATATGTTTGCAGACAAGCATATATTGCCCATGAATCCATACTTGCGAAGGTTTATAGCCAACAGAATCATTGCCAAACGTATTGATGAAGTAGAGGAGAACTACCGCCTGCTTGGAGGGGCTTCGCCACTGCCTGCTATTACCAACAAACTGATTGCAAAAATCAAGCAGCGGGTTGATATGCCGGTTTATGCGGCTATGCGCTATGTGCCGCCGTTTGCACAGGAGGCACTTCTTCGATGCAAAGAGAAGGGAGTAGAGGAGTTGATTCTTTTTCCGATGTATCCGCAGTATTCAACTACGACAACCCTCTCCTCTGTCGAAGATGTTGAGCAGCAGTGTGAAGCACTTGGGTATGCGCCGAAAATACGGGTGGTTGATCCGTACTATGATGATTATGACTATGTCGAAGCGTGCGGCATGAAGATTCTTGAGGCGATGGAGAGTAAAAAGACACAGGAGTATGACCTGCTGCTTTCTGCCCATGGTCTGCCTGTAAGCATCATCAAGGCGGGAGATCCTTATGAGAAGCAGATAGAGGGCAATGTCTCTGCTATTAAAACATGGCTGGCTTCCAAGGGAGTGTCATTTCATGATATTAAACTGGTTTATCAGTCCAAAGTAGGCAAATCAGCATGGCTGGAGCCAAACCTTGCCGATGTGCTGCGCAACCCGACACACAGAAAAGTGCTGATTTATCCGCTTGCCTTTACCATCGACAACTCCGAAACTGTGTTTGAACTCGATATTGAACACCGTGAGATTGCAGACAAGTTACACTATGAAGACTATGTGGTTGCACGTTGCTTTAATGATGATGAGCGTTTTGTGGATCTGATCACAAAACGGGTGTCACAGATTGCTGACAGATGAAAACAGTTCTGACCTCCTGCAGTGCAGAAACGGTGGTAAACCGTTCTAAATTTCTAAGTTTTTTGGTACCGTATGTAGATTTTGAAGGCTTGCAAGAGAAGCTCAAAAAAGAGCATCCCAAAGCCAACCATGTTGTCTATGCCCTCCGGTATCTAAATGAATTTGAACAAATTGTAGAACAAAGTACAGATGACGGAGAGCCAAAAGGGTGCGCTGGAGTGCCTGCGCTCAATGTACTGCGCGGAGAGGAGCTTGTCAATGTTGCGGTATTGATCGTGCGCTATTTTGGCGGGATCAAGCTGGGTACAGGCGGTATGGCACGTGCCTATGCACAGGCGGTGAAAGATGTGTTGGAAGTTGCTGATTTGGTGCCTTATGAGAAGCAGGTGCAATATGTGTTTGAGACCAGTTATGCAGATGTTGATAAAACACTCTATCAGTTAAAGCAGATTGGCATCAATCAGTTTGAACGTGATTTTGGTGTTGATGGGGTTCAGTGGCGTGTAACAGGAAGTCAGGAACAGGTTGACGCTCTTGTAAAAACGGGGATCAAATAGAGATCAATTTTTCTGCTGGAAAGATAGGAGAGTTCTCTAAAAAATTACCGGTTTCACTCGATAGCTCTGGCAGTCGTGAACGAAGCGCCCCTTTCAGGGGTTGGACACTCCCTTGTCGCCATCGAGTGAAACCTATGCTGATAATTGTTCAAAGGCCTAAAGATGTCTTTACAGTGCCTCCTCATCCTCTTCATCTGTTCTGATACGGATGGTTTTTGTAATGTCTGAGACAAAGATCTTACCGTCGCCGATCTTACCGGTTTTGGCGGAAGCTTTGATCGCTTCGATGGCTTTGTTCATATACTCCTCCGAACTGACCACCACTTCGATCTTGACTTTGGGGATGAACTCGACCACATACTCTGCACCGCGGTAGAGCTCTGAGTGCCCCTGCTGGCGTCCGTACCCTTTGACCTCTGAGATGGTCATCCCTTCGATACCCGCTTCAACCAGTGCCTCTTTAACATCATCCAGTTTGAATGGTTTGATAATCGCTTCAATCTTTTTCATAATAGTTTCTCCTTATTGGGTTAAATGCTGCGTTTAAATTCGGGATAGGCTTCGATACCGCACTCGATGGCATCGATCCCCTCCAGTTGTTCTTCATCACCGGCACGCAGTGTAAAGATCTTGTTGATACTGTAAATTATAACAAAAGAGAGCGGAAAAACAATAGCAGCAACTACAGCCACCCCTTTAAGCTGTGTCAGGAAGCTTACATCTGTGAAGATGCCGACAGCCAGTGTACCCCAGATACCGTTGACCAAGTGAACGGAGAGTGCTCCGACGGGATCATCCATCTTCAGTTTGTCAAAGAATGGAACAAAGAGAACAACCAGAGCACCACCAATGGCACCGACAAGAATAGGCGTATAGATATCATACAAGTCAGGACCTGCTGTGATCGCAACCAAGCCGCCCAGTGCACCGTTTAGGATCATCGTAACGTCAAACTTTTTGTAGCGTACATAGGTCATGAGCCATCCTACAATTGCTCCTGCAAGTCCTGCAGTATTGGTGTTCATAATAGTCAATGAAACGGCATCGGCATTCTCTTTGGTAGAGATGGCACCGACAGATCCGCCATTGAAACCAAACCAGCCGATCCAGAGTAAAAAGGCACCCAGTACAACCAGAGGAATATTAGAAGCGGGGATAACTTGCACTGTACCGTTCTCTTTATATCGTCCTCGTCGTGCTCCCATGATCAAAATGGCAGCAAGCAGCGCCCAGCCGCCTGTAGAGTGTATGACAGTCGATCCTGCAAGGTCATGCATACCGGAGATGTCAAACATGGTTCCAGAGAGGAAGTTGGCTCCCCATGTAATGTTGACGATGGTCGGATAGAGAAAGGCTCCGACAATAATGGTGAAAAGGACAAGTGGAATGATACGTGAGCGTTCACTGACACCACCACTCATAATGTTGACCACTTTCCCCACAAATGCCATTTGGAAGAGGAAGAAGGCATATTTGTTGATGCTGTCCTGATGATCCCAGCTTCCAAATGCATAGGTGTAGCCTACAAGCAGAAAAGCCAATGATGCTACTGCATAGATCATTACGTTGACCGTGAGTACTGATGTAACGTTTTTGGTACGTACAAGACCGGCTTCAAGCATGGCAAAGCCGGGTACCATCAAAATGATCAGTGTCATGGCAAATAGAGAAAAGAATGTGTCAATGACATAGTGCATTTCCATAGAGACTCCTTTGAGAATAAAATGAATGGTATAAGTGTATCAGATTTGAATGTTAGTAGTTTCTCTATGAATGATGATAAAATAGGCAGAAATATGATGAAAAAAAATTTAGCACAGTTTTTTTTGATTAAAATTTAATCATTTTGCAAGTAGAATACAGAAGAGATTTGCAGCAATATACCCTATACAGGGCTTTGCTGGGAGTATGTTTTGCATGCAGCAGGCATACTTTTTTCAAAGCATGCTTGCAACAATAGATTATAATGCTTCCGCATCCTCTTCATCGGTTCTGATACGGATGGTCTTTGTAATGTCTGAGACAAAGATCTTACCATCACCGATTTTGCCTGTTTTGGCTGCCGATTTGATCGCTTCGATCGCTTTGTTGAGGTACTCGTCAGAGCTTACAACGATCTCGATTTTGATCTTAGGAATGAACTCGACCACATACTCGGCACCTCTATAGAGCTCAGAGTGTCCCTGCTGTCGTCCATACCCTTTGACCTCAGATACGGTCATCCCTTCGATACCTGCTTCAACGAGAGCTTCTTTGACATCTTCCAGTTTAAATGGTTTGATGATTGCTTCAATTTTTTTCATCTTTTTTATCCTTTTTCTTACTTACTCGTCATAGGTGAACCCTTTACAGGTTCATCCCTTTTTCACCGTGAACTGCTTCATCAAGACCGATCTCTTCTGTTTCGGCATCAACTCTCGCACCGCCTGTAAGGGCACTTGCAATGAAGTAGACAATAACAGTACCAATGAGTGTCCAGAGACCGACAACGACAACAGATTCAACCTGTACCATGAACTGTCCCATTCTGTCTCCACTGGCTTTCAGCGGTCCGTCCCAAAGAAGGTCTTTGTCGTTCAGTGCAAGCAGACCAGTCATCAGTGCTCCCCAAAGACCTGCAAGGAAGTGAACACCGAATGCATCGAGGGAGTCGTCATAACCAAATATCTTTTTGAGCTTGACAACACCGAAGAATCCGATCAGTGCACCACCGATGCCTACGATGAATGCACCGCCTACAGAGACAAATCCTGCTGCCGGTGTAATAGCAACCAGACCTGCAACGATACCAGAAGCGATACCGAGCAGTGTCGGTTTTTTATAGACAACCCACTCTACAATCAGCCATGTAAGACCTGCAGCAGCAGTTGCAACAGTCGTAGTCAGCAGTGCTACACCGGCAATGGCATTGGCACCGAATGCGGAACCGGCGTTAAATCCGTACCACCCAAACCACAGTAGTGCCGCACCCGCAGCGGTAAATATGATGCTGAAAGGTTTCATAGGCAGTTTTGGATAACCGGCTCTTTTACCTACCAGAATAGCCAGAACCAGACCTGCAAGACCACCGTTCATGTGGACAACAGTACCACCGGCAAAGTCAAGCGCACCGGCATCAAAGAGCAGTGCACCGTCTCCACCCCATACCATGTGTGTAATAGGTGCGTAAACAATCAGTCCCCAGAGAGCCACAATGACCATCCATGTAGAGAACTTCATACGACCGATAACAGAACCTGAAGCGATCGCTACAGTAATAGCAGCAAAAGTTCCTTGGAATGCGATAAATACGAAAGTTGGGTAAGTTCCGCTAAGGTCTGTCCACTTGATACCGCTTAAGAATACGTTACCAAGACCACCGACAAATTTCTGGATACCTGCAGATTCAGCTGTACCGAATGCCAGTGAGTAACCTGCAATGACCCATACGACGAATGCCAGTACGAATGCACCCATTACCATTGCGTAGGTGTTGAGCGCATTTTTTGTTCTTGACATACCTGCGTAAAAGAGTGCGAGACCCGCAGGTGTCATCAGTAGTACGAGTGCGGTGGAGATCATCATCCACGCTGTATCACCCGAATCGAGTTTGTCTTCTGCCATAGCGGCAATAGGCATCAGCGATGCCAGTAGAGCGAAAAGTTTTAACTTCATGCTGTTTCCTTTATATGTTTTGATTGCAGAGGTATCATAACATGGATAAAGAAAAAAATATAATGATTGTTGATTAATTTTTAATCATTACTGGATCAGAGGAATATCGAGTTTAATGCTGCGTTCACCAAGTGAGCAGTTGATATGGCAGTGTTCTGCAAGTGTACGTATCTCACCATCTGCATCGCTGTAGCGTCCATTTGCTTCTATGGAGAGCTGGGCAATGGGTGTACGTTTCCCGTCAATGATGACATGTTCTCCAACAAGCAGTTTTAAAACGATGCGTATGGAGTCAGAAGCCCTATAGGCATCAAGCACTTTTCTCAGCAGCTTGGAAAACCTGTTTTGGTCAATTTTCAGTGAGGGTAAATCGGGATCTGTCAGAAGCTGAAGTGTGTTGCTGTTTTTTGTCTGAAAGAGTGCAATGTTGGCTTCAAGCAGCAGGTTGATGTCTGTGGTCGCGAACTTCTCTCTCTCGATAGGAGTGGCATTTTTAATGCGTGGCGCATGATAGAAACGTATGGAGAGCTGCTCTTCATTCTCATAGCCTACAGTAATGGCATAGAAGTTGAATGTATCATAGGTTAGAGTGACCGTTGTCGTTTTGTAGCCGAAGTTTTGCGGGGCGTAGGTCAGTGCAAGGTCGTAGAGCTCTTTTTTGGAAACATACCCGAAAAGAATCTCTGCACTGTTGTTTAGATAGAGAATCTTCCCTGTCGGATCAAAAAGGATGAAGGGACTGTTATCCCAGTCTACAAAGGGCTGAAAGTCAATCGATGTCGTGTTCATGGATCTTCTTCCTTAGTGTATTGCGGTTGATACCGAGTACCTGCGAGAGCTGAAGCTGGGATTTGAATTTTGCAAGTCCCGCTTTGATCAGCGGTACCTCATAGAGATTGAGATGTTCTTTGTAGCCGTTATTACCGCCAAGGTTTTCCATAAGATAATGGTAGACAGCCTGTTGTATTGTCTCTTTTCCCATATATCGGGTAGTAAGGTACTGATAGACAGAGCGTTTCAGTGTTCTACTGTTGTGAGATAGATTGACGGGGATTTCATCGATATCTATCTCCTCATCGATCATGAGATCATCGCAGGCACGCTTCAGGAACTTCTGTTTTAAAAATTGTGTATCTTCCGGACGTTCTTTGAGAGAGGGGAGATGGTAGATAAAGGCAAAAAGAGAGTCTATCGTATGCTGGTTGCCGATGTAGTTCGCGGTTGCGATGATACGTTTGTTGTCAAAATCGAGTCTTTCCATATTTTTCAGTTTTTCAAAATCGGTAATGATAAGCTCGTCACTCTCTTCCATCAGTGTCTCGACAGCATCCTGATCCTCACCTGAAACAGAGGGAGCATCCGGGAAGAGGTAGGAGGCCAATGTTTTTTTCCCGGTATTGGGCTCACCGATGATGATGGAGGAGACCAAAAGGGTCTTGGTAAGATTGAGCCCTTTGATGATATGGCGTACTTGTTCAGAATCTGTATAAAATAGTTCCATAAGTGAGACTTTTTGTAGATATTGAATGATTAAAAAATAACCATTTTTGCTTAAAGGCATTATATCAAACTTATGTTAAACTATGCGTAACCAATAGAAGCGAGGAAAGGTATCATCAAAGAGGCATTCAGAGATTTTTGTCGTGCATACCCCTATTTGTCGTTTGAAAGTGCTATTGAGTACTTTTCCATACTGGGTGGAAGTCGGCAAAGCGCAGAACTTGACTACTTTGAAAGTCTGGATGCCATGGTTACATCCAACTTTGTGTACCACTTTTCAACCTTTCAGCAGATGGTCTCCCCTTCCTATCTGTTAGAGAACCCCTATCGTGACGTACTTGTTGCTGTGGCACGAGGTGACGGTAAATACTATACGGTACTGCGTAAAGCGAAACTGAGTGAGCAGACGGGTGAACGCATTGTAACTGAGCTTGTAGAGATGGGGGTGCTCTATATTGAAGCAAGCCGTGAACAGCCGCTTAAAACACACCCCAAACATAAACTGAAAAAAGCGCTTCGAAGTTACCGTATTCAGGATAAACTCCGTTTTCATGCACCGTTTATGCGTTTTTGGTTTGGATTTGTCGCTCCATATGCTCATGCACTCTCTTTAGGACAGGGAGAGCGGTTTATGGAAAATTTCAGAAACCACTATGAACGTCTTCGTACATTGGTCTTTGAACAGCTCTGCGATGCTTTTCTGACAGACTACTTTGCCAGAAAAGATACACCGTTGCTAAGCCACGGAAGCTACTGGAACCGCCACAGCGAATTTGACATTCTTGCTGTTACAGCAGATAAAAAAGTGGTACTGGGGGAGTGCAAGTACAAAGACCGGAAAGTGTGCAAAAATGAGTTGAACAAGCTCAAAGCCAAAGCAGAGCAGTCGGGTATCAGAGCAGACATTTTTGCACTCTTTTCCAAAGACGGGTTTTCCAATGAATTGCTTGGGATGCAGAGTGAACAGTTGCTGTTGTTTGATTTGGGGGATTTGCAGCGGTTGTGTGAATAGGTAAGCTTCACTTCAATCAATCAATGCAAAATTTCCTCAATCCTCAATCCTCAATCCTCAATCCTTTATTCCGGTCTATACACCTTCACATCCGCTCCCTCCGCATCTTTAAGATACTGCGCATGCAGGCGGCTCATAACCCCTTTGTCGCAGTAGAGCAGGTAGGTTTTCTCTTTGGGGAGTTTTTTGAACTCGGTTTTGAGACGGTAGAAGGGGATTTTCAGGGTTTTGCATGGTGTCTGTACCGTCTCCTCTTCTGCCCGGATGTCAATGATGACATGGCTGTCTGGGTCAGGGGTCTGTACGACATCAATGGGAGCGTTTTGGGTGATGTCCTCTACGATCTCGTCTACATAGATGCTTTTGGCGTCACTGACAGCTTTGTCCAGTACGGTATAGTCAAACCGTTTGGCTTCGCGTTCCATGCGTTTGAATGAGCCGTGGGTGATGGGGTTTTTGGAGATGACGCCGCAGTATTCGGGCATGTTTTCTGCAAAGCGGCGGGTGCCTATCTGGTCGGCGATACGGATGATTTCGGGTTTGTTGGTCGTAGCCAGCGGGCGGAGTACCAGTTTGTTGGTCACCTGGTCGATGAGTGCGAGGTTGCGCAGTGTCTGGCTGGAGACCTGTGCTACGCTCTCACCTGTTAGCAGTGCATCGATCTCCATATTGTCGGCAATCTTCTCTGCAGCCATGAGCATAAGCCGCTTGAGGGTTACCCCCATGTAGGTTTCAGCAGTAGAGCGGAAGATCTCGGCAACCACATCTTCAAACCCAATGGTGATGAATTTGACACGGTGAGAAGCTCCGTATTTGCTCCAGAGGTACCATGCGACCTGTTTGACACCGATCTCATGTGCCGTACCGCCGAGGTTAAAGAAAATGAAGTGGGTCTTGATGCCCCGTTTCATGGTAAGGAAGCTTGCTACTGTAGAGTCAAACCCGCCAGACATCAAAGAGAGGATGTCCCCCTGTGTACCGATGGGAAATCCGCTCAATCCGTCATATTTGGCGGTAATGATGTTGAGCTGATGGTTGATCAGCTCGATACGAACAGTGACATCAGGGTGATGGAGGTCTACCTTTTTGGCATCGGTGTGTGCGAGTGTGTAGCCGCCGACAACACGTTCGATTTCGGAAGAATTGAATGGGTGGCTGCCGGTACGTTTGGCACGGACAACAAAGCTTTTGCCTGCGATCTCGTCGGCAACAGTTTTGGCAACCTGTGCTTTGATGGCATCGAGGCTCTCCATGTGGTCAAACTGGAGCGCTTCAAGCACCTGCTCGATACCGGGTGTGTTGAGCAGTATGGTGCGTACCTTCTCAACCTTTGCAACCGGTGTGACGACCTCTATTTTGTCTGAGAATTTTTTGATCTGAATGGTGTCATCTACAGGTTTGAAGAGGGTTTGCAGGTTTTGAAAGAGCTGGTTGACCATCTGCTTTTTAGCACTGCTGCCTTTGACCATGATCTCCGGAAAGAGCTTGAGGATGAATTTTTGGGTTTGGATACTGGTGTGTGTCACGGTTTGTTCCTGGCATACTATTTTAGGCGGCATTATAACATAAGCAGCATATGCTCAAAAGCTCTATTTAAAGAAAAGTAGAAGATGATAGAAAAAAAGAAGAGGCAGTGCCGATGCATGATATGGAGAAACTCAAAGCATGGCTTGAGAGGGAAGCGGCAGCAAGAAACCGTCTGGATGAACTCTCCTACAGCCGTCCCGATCCGCTGCTTGTGGCTTCCAGATATAAAGATGAACGTATCGCCTTGATATGTGCACTGTTTGCCTACGGCAATGCCAGACAGATCGTTGCGTTTCTTGACAGACTCGATTTTTCGCTATTGGAAGAGAAAGAGGATGTGATTGTTGCCAAGACAGATGCACTTCTCTACCGTTTCCAAAAGCCGATGGATGTGGCGGCACTCTTTATTGCATTGAAGCGGCTTGGTGAGATTGATACGATAGAGAATCTCTTTTATGAAGGGTACAGAAAAGAGGGCAGTATTCTGGACGGACTGCACCATTTTCTCTCTGTGCTCCATCGGGTCTATCCGCATCAAAGTTACGGCTACCGGTTTCTAACGGGAAGTATCCCCAAATCATGGATGCAGGCAGGTACCTATAAGCGCTATATGATGTATCTGCGGTGGATGGTGCGCAGTGATGCGCTCGATATGGGGCTGTGGCGCAAGATTGATAAAAAAGATCTTCTGATGCCGCTGGATACACACACTTTTCAAACAGCACGCGCTTTGGGACTGCTGCATCGCAAAAGCTATGATATGAAAGCCGTCCTTGAACTGACAGAACGCTTTAGAACATGGGACAGTACAGACCCGGTCAAATATGACTTTGCGCTCTACCGTATCGGTCAGGAAAAAAAGCGATATATTTGTTCTGATTAACCGGTAATTTAGTGCTTTTTATGTAAAATACAACAAATTATTTCGAGAGGACTTTTTATGGAAGGTGTATTTACTTACCTTGGCGGTGTTTTCGGCGAGCATAACCATATCAGTGTTATGATCGCACACTTGGTATTGGTTGCTGCAATTACGATTTTTATTGCAAAGGCGGCAACAAAAAGCTTCAGAGCGGTTCCAACCGGTGCGCAAAATGTGATGGAAGCTTATCTTAGCGGTGTGATTGCAATGGGAAAAGATGTGATCGGCGAAGAGTTGGCACGCAAATATTTGCCGTTGGTTGCTGCAGTAGGTTTGTTTATCTTTGTTTCGAACGTTATCGGTATTATCCCCGGTTTTGAGTCACCTACGGCGAATATCAATGTGACACTGCCTCTGGCGCTAATGGTATTTTTCTACTACAATTTCGAAGGTATCAAAAAGCAGGGTGTGGTACACTACTTCGCACACTTTGCAGGTCCTGTAAAACTGCTTGCACCGTTGATGTTCCCAATTGAAGTTGTATCCCACATCTCCCGTATCATCTCTTTGAGTTTCCGACTCTTTGGTAACATCAAAGGGGATGACCTCTTCCTCTGGGTACTCTTGATGCTGGTACCTGTCATTGCGCCGCTGCCTGCATATGTATTGCTGACGTTCTCTGCATTGCTTCAGACATTTGTCTTTATGATTTTGATCTATGTCTATCTTGCAGGTGCCGTGGCAGTGGACGAAGCACATGAAAAAGCACCGGATCCCGTCATCGATACAATGGGAGCCGTATAAGTTTTATGCGCTTTAATAGCAAGCTGCTCAGCTTTGTTATCAACTTTCTTCTTGGCGTCTCATGGGCACTGGTGCTCATAGGGGCGGTGACATCATTCCTCTCTTTCTATCATCACAGTTTTATCTTTGCGTTTTTTTCTGCTGCTGTAGGTGCCATGCCCGGTCTTGTCGGTGTACTGCTTCTTGAGTATTTTATTACAGATAAAGAAAAACTGCGTGAGCTGAAAAAACAGACAGCACTGCTTGAAAAGATTGCTAAAGGGCGTTAATAGCGCTGCTTCAGCACATACAAATAACCAAAACGCTATAATAATTACCACTATAACCCCACCATTTCTTAAGGAAAAATGCCATGTTTGAAACCGTGATCGGTCTTGAAGTACATGTTCAGCTAAATACCAAAACAAAACTTTTTTGTGCGTGTCCAACCTCATTTGCCCAGCATCAGAACACTAATACTTGCCCAACTTGTCTTGCGCTGCCTGGGGCTTTGCCTGTGGTCAACAAAGAAGCTGTTATTAAAGCGATGCGCTTTGCCAATGCTGTCAATGCCACGATCAACGAAGCAAGCCGTTTTGACCGAAAGTCCTACTTCTATCCGGACTCACCAAGTGCCTATCAAATTACGCAGTTTTATGAGCCTGTCTTGAGAGATGGAGAGATCACGATAGATCTTGAAGACGCTTCCCAAAAAACAATCAGGATTACTGAAGCACATCTTGAAGCGGACGCCGGAAAGAATATGCATGAAGGAGACCACTCGAAAGTTGACTTGAACCGGGCGGGGACACCGCTGCTTGAGATTGTATCGGCACCTGATCTGCGTAGTGCAGATGAAACAGTTGCCTATTTGAAGAAGCTTCACAGCATGGTACGCTATCTGGATATCAGTGATGCCAATATGCAGGAGGGATCGTTCCGGTGTGATGTGAATGTTTCGGTCCGTCCAAAGGGTCAGGAGAGTTTTGGGACACGTGTTGAAATCAAAAATATGAACTCTTTTCGTTTTATAGCGCAGGCAATCGCTTATGAAGTACAGCGCCAGATTGAAGCGTATGAAGATGGTGTATATGAAGAGGAGGTCTTTCAGGAGACCCGTCTTTTTGATGTGAATAAAGGGGAGACACGGTCTATGCGGGGGAAAGAGGAGGCAGCAGACTACCGCTATTTTCCAGAGCCGGATATCCGTCCGGTCATTGTCACCCAAGAGATGAAAGAAGCGTCACAACACATCCCGGAAATGCCTGATGAAAAAGTAGCACGTTATGTCAATGAACTCGGCATCAACCGTTATGATGCATTAGTGATCACCTCTTCAAAGGAGATGGCAGCGTACTTTGAAGCGATGCTTGAACATGGTGCGGCAGCGAAGATGGCAGTAACGTGGCTTACCTCTGAACTGTTAGGACGTTTGAATAAGGCAGGAGTGGAAATTGCAAATTCTCCTGTGGATGCCAAAACACTGGGAACCCTTGTCTCCAAGATCGAAGACAGCACAGTTTCCGGTAAAGGTGCCAAAGAGGTTCTGGATCATATGATGGCGCATGGAAGCAGTGATGTGGATGCAATCATTGAAGAGCTGGGATTGGTACAAATCAGTGATGACAGTGCAATTCTTGCGATGATCGATGAGATTCTTGCAGCAAATGAAGAGAAGGTCGCCGAGTACAGAGGCGGTAAAGAGAAACTATTCGGCTTTTTTGTCGGTCAGACAATGAAAGCAAGCAAAGGTTCAGCAAACCCTGCTAAAGTCAACGAACTGCTGCATCAAAGGCTGGATGCCTGAAATGTCTGATAGAGGGAAAATGCTATGCAAAAGCTGATCTTGAATGCGGCACTTTCCCTTCAGCGTTCAAAACGTTATCGTCATGCAAAGGAGAAAGCAAGGGATCTTTTTGAAAATGATCACAATCCCTACAAGCGTTTTCTCGATCTTTTTATCATCTTTCTGATCGTTTCGTCAGTGTTTATTTTGGTTTACGAAGTAGACCATCCCATTCCTTCCTGGCTGGACAGTTATGATATCTATTTTGTTTCATTTGTTTTTTTTGTAGAATACATAATACGCCTTTGGATTCACAGTGAGTGGTCTGGAGAGCTTGTAGATGAGTATCAAAATGCCTGTTTTCTCCATAAAAAGTTTGATTTCTGGTCCGCTTTTTGGCGTGCAACAAGGAACAAGCTCAAATATCTTATCACACCTGCAGCAATCATTGACCTTTTGGCCATTTTGCCTGCCTACCGTCCGCTGCGTGTATTGCGAATATTTGTACTCTTTAGAGTATTAAAACTCTTACGCTATACAAAAAGTATTAATCAGTTTGTAGATGTCGTTGTTAGCAAACGGTTTGAACTCTTGACACTGCTTTTTTTACTGGCCTTCATTGTGATCACGGCTGGGATTGCACTGTATGTACTTGAAGAGCGTATCAATCCCCAGATCAATTCACTTTTTGACGCGATCTACTGGGCACTTATTACAATTTCAACTGTCGGCTATGGAGATATAGCTCCGGTAACGGATATCGGTCGTATGATCTCTATGTTTATTATTATCAGCGGTATTGCTATTATCTCTTTTGCAACTTCTGTGATCGTATCGGCTTTTTCTGAAAGACTTTCTGAACTCAAAGAGAACAGGATCATAGAACAGGTCAATAAAAGCCGTGCTTTTCTCATTATTTGCGGCTACGGACAGATGACCAAGATGCTCTTGAGACAGCAGCAGGATGAGATCGGTGATTATGTGATTATGGATATGGACAAAGAACGGGTCGCACAGGCAAGAAAAGATGGATATGTGGCTATCAAAGACGATGCCAGCCGTTTTGAAACACTAAGCCGGTTCAATACTGATTATACGGACGTAACCGTGTTGTGTCTGACAGGGAATGATATTGAGAATATCTATATTACGCTCAATGCAAAGAGTATTTCCCGGCGCATCAAAGTGATTGCACGGGTCAATAATGTCGAGCTCGCAAACAAATTCAACTATGCAGGTGCTGACCATCTTCTCATGCCCAATGAAGTGGTCAATACCATGATCCGTACTGCTATTACACAGCCGGCAACCTATAAAGCAGCGCATGCGATATTGACAGGGAAAACCATTGCCAAAATCGATGAGATGTATATGTATGAACAGCACGGTCTCATTGGAAAACGGATTGGGGATATTGATTTTAATACAGGAAAACTTATTTTGATCGGTATTGAACGAAACGGTGAGTTCCTTTTCAATCCGCATCAGGATGAGATCGTGATGAAACATGATGTATTGCTTGTTATGGGAAAACAGATCAGTATTGACTATTTTCAAGAACAGTACAGGGCAGGGAACCGCTCATGAAGAAACAACGGATTTTGCTTTTCGGATATGGTGACCATGGCAGACATATTGCCAAGGGATTGGCGGAAGACGGCTTTGAGATCAAGATCGTTGAATCTGACCAGACATACTTTAGGAAAGCAAAAGAGGATGGCTGGATCGATGTTGAGATAGTCGATGTTAAAAGCGATGCGCTGTTGAAACTGCTTGAACCGGAAACCTTCGACCAGATCGTATGTGTGATGCAAGATGAACACCTGAACGTCTTTTTGACACTTTCACTGCGTTCACTTTTTAAAGAGTCCTATATTATATCTATTTCTGACTCTATCCATACGACCAAAAAATTGAAAATGGCTGGTGCGAACAAGGTAATAGATTTGTATGAAGTGAGTGCGAATAAGGTGTTCAATATCATGAAAAAACCGGTTTCGACAAAAATACTGGAAGGATTTATCCGCAATAGAGAGGGGATTATCCTTAAAGAGATGACGATCCCTAAGGATTCTTTTCTCGATGGTATGCATACAGATGCACTGGATATCTCTTCTTACGGCATACTGCTTATCGGGATGATCGATGAGGAACTTGGACATGGATTTATGTTTATCACAACGGGGATCGATCATAAACTGGATGTAGGAGATACGATCGTTTGTCTGGGACCTCATGAAAAGCTTCATGCTTTTGAAGCGGCCATCGCAAAGTCGACAGAGACAGAAGCGATTGCCTATTTTGAGAATATGCTCAAGAGAGTAACGGAGGAAGAGGAATGAATATTGCAGTCATAGGTGCAGGGAAATGGGGACAGGCGCTTTATCATGCCTACAGTCAGAAAAATGATGTGGTCATTACTTCCAGAACAGTACGAAAGATGGCACATTTTGTGACACTGGATGAAGCACTCAATTGTGAGTATCTTATTATGGCAATTCCGGCACAGCATGTGCGTGAATGGATGCAGAAACATTTTCAAGATAAAGGACAAAAGATCCTTGTTGCCGCAAAAGGGATAGAGACAAGCACCGGTGCGTTTCTCAATGAGATATACGGAGAGTTCGTACCCGAAAACAGACTTGCGTATATTTCGGGTCCCTCTTTTGCTGCAGAGGTGATGCAGTCGCTTCCGACGGCACTGATGATAAGCTCTACCAACCTGCCGCTTGCCGAGACATTTGCCGATGCACTGCCCGATTTCATCAAAGGGTATGTGAGTGATGATGTGGTTGGCGCGGAGGTATCCGGTGCCTACAAAAATGTCATTGCTATTGCTGGCGGGGTGAGTGACGGATTGGGGCTTGGCAACAATGCCAGAGCAGCGCTTATCTCGCGCGGACTGGTTGAAATGACCCGTTTTGGTGAAGCCTTTGGTGCGAAAGCGGAGACCTTCCTGTCATTGGGCGGAGCAGGTGACCTCTTTTTGACTGCCAGCTCTACGCTGTCACGAAACTACCGTGTCGGACTTGGACTGGCAAAAGGTCAAAGTATGGAAGAGATACTTGATACTCTTGGCGAGGTAGCCGAAGGGGTGCCTACCGCAAAGGCACTGCATATGATCGCAAAAGAGAAGGGACTCTACCTGCCTATTGCCGAGGAGGTATATGCGATGATAGAGGAGGGGAAAGATCCTCATAAAAGTGTGCAGGATCTTTTGTCGTAAGTGTATGCTGATAAACAGCATTTTTGCGTCTGTCAAGGCTACTCTCAACATAGTATTGTTAAAGTATGTTACAGAGTATCAACAGAATGGTAAACATGAACAACGATAGCAGCACGGCAAAATATATACTGATTTTTATATCTCTTTTTCTCATACAAAACAGTATTGCCTTTGCACAGGAGCAGGAACCTGTAGTACTTCCAACAAAAAAAATTGTTGTAGAAGGTACGGAACACTTCGATCCTTCAGACATCTATGAAGCGGTGAGTGCAGATACGCCCGGATTTTTCTCTTTTGGGAAAAAAGAAGCAACCATCAAAGAAAAACTCATTCCCTCCATCGAACCCTCCCTGCGTGCTTTTTTTGATTCGGAGGGGTATTATGATGCAACATTTTTGCTCAAAGAGAACAATGAGACAGTTTCGATTTTGGTTAAAGAGGGAGAACCTGTCAGGGTAGGGGATATCAATATCACTTCCGATTTTGATCTGGGTGACCTTGTCAACTTTCACAAGGGAGATATCTTTCGGGCAAAAACCTTCATAGCAACAAAAAGCAGGATCATCGAAGCACTGCTGCATGAGGGGTATTGCAGTTATGACCTTGACACAAAAGCCTATGTCGATCTGGATAAGCACATAGCGAACCTTGTGTTCAAACTTAAAAAAGGGGGTGTCTGTACCTTTGGCAAAGTGACGGTCAAGGGGCTTGAAACCATCGATGAACGTGTGGTCAAATCACGCGTACGTGCCAAAGAGGGGGCACGTTTCAATACCGAACTGGTACAGAATACCTCGTCGGCACTCTACGGACTGCATGCGTTTGATTCGGTCTTGATCGATGTCGATAAAAAGTTCTACAATGTCGTACCGGTCGATATTGCCGTCAAGGAGATGGAGGAGCCTTACCATGTCGAGCTTGGTGCAGGGTACGATACCTATGTCGGGCCGCGTGTACACGGTACATTTACCAAGCACAACTTCCTTGGCAATGCGCAGCAGCTTTCGCTTGAACTCTCATGGTCGTCGCTGGAACAGGTAGCGATTTTGGACTTTTATAAACCGGTCATTGCCTCTATCTACGGTATCGATGTGGATCTTGGTACGAGCATGGGCTACTCCAACCTTGAGTATGACGGCTTTCGCGAAACGAAAACATTTGCAAAAGCCTATCTGCAATATGAAGATGAGGTATGGAAAGTTGTTGGCGGGTTTGCATTGGAGAACATAGATATTTCCAGGCTCTCCGATGGAGAAAACCTGCTGCCTGAGTATGCATACGATACTTTTTTGCTGGCGTATCCCTATCTTGACATCACCTATGACAAAAGAGACTCCAAGCTTAACCCCAAATACGGATACTATCTCTCAGGATATGTTGAAATGGGTGTGCCTACCAACAGTGAAGCAAGTCTTTACCTTAAAAGCCAGCTGGAAGCTAGAGCGATCTACACGGTCTCGCAGCTGACTATGGCGGTGGTTGGAAAGATCGGTGCGATCGATATTCAGACCGATTCGCTTCGCGGCATACCGGAATCGAAAAAGTTTTTTGCCGGTGGTGCCTACTCCAACCGCGCCTATGGGTACAGGGAGATCGGGGTGATCGTTTCTCCTACTGAAGATCTGATCAACGGTGCTTTAAGTATGGCAAACCTCTCTGTAGAGATGGACTATCCTATCTGGGGCGATGCCCTTTATGGCGCCGTTTTCAGTGATAACACGATGCTGACAGACAAAAGCTATGACTACAGCGGAAAGATCATTTCCTCTGCCGGCGTTGGGGTACGCTACATAACACCGGTAGGACCGTTCAAGCTTGATATCGGGTTCAATACACATGACCCTTCTATATACGGTATCTCATTTCAGATAGGGCAGTCATTCTGATGAAAAAGTTTATTTATACACTCCTGACACTCTTTGTACTGCTTATCGCCATCATTGTTGTTGCCGCCAATTCATCCTACGTGATCAAAAAGGTTGCAGATATCTATGCGCCCGATTACAACATCTCCTATGGTGCGATTGAGGGAAACGTTTTGACGGGGGTGAAGGTTGTCAGACCAAAGTACAAAGGTGCTTTGCTTGCTGATGAGATACGGTTTTCATGGAATCCTTCAAAGCTCCTCTACAAACGTATCGCTATCAATTCGATAGATGTAAAAAATGTAGATGTCGATACTGTAAAAGCATTTGTGGCACATTTGAGTGATGATAATCAGAATGCCACGATGCAGCAGGAAGAGGAGAATGCATCATCGGCACCGATTGACCTTTCACTTGCTGTCAAATATGCATCTGTTTCGTTTAAACCTTTCAGCATAGAGGGTGTTTCTCTCTCGAAACTCTCTTTGCATGCAAAAAAAATGCTCTATCGTACGGATGGACTGGAAGTAGCGAATGCTACACTGGAGTCTATTGGCAATGTTGGTGAGGTTGCGCTGTCGGCATCGTTAAAGAACCGGACACTCTCCTTTGAGACGATCAGGCTTGCAAAAGTTGACACCAAAGCCATAGAGAAGATCGTTGCAGATATTGCACAGACGCCTTCGCAGGAAGCAGAGAAACAAACGAAAAAACAGGAGCCCAAGAGCCCGTTGATACCCAAGATCATCACAGCACGATCACTTCATGTTGATCTGCTGCCTGCAGTATTTGATCCGATGCATCTGCATACTGCCGTACTCGATGCTGATGCGATACAGTTTGATATGGACAGTTTGATACTAAGCGGAAAGCAGGTCGATCTGAATGTAACGACCAACTTAAGCAATGTGGTTGAACACGGCAGTATACAGGCAAACCATTTTGGAGGCAATATTGTCATCACACCGCACCAGAGGCTCTACAAACTCTATCAGCTTCCGTTACGCAAAAAGGCAATAGGCAACGTCCAAGTCGATTTCAATGCAAGCCGTGAAAAAATCAGTGCAGATATCCGCTCCAAAGCGAAAAATATTTTGGAACTGCCAAAGAGTGGGGAGGGCAACCGTACAGAAGTTCGTATTGATGTAGATTCGCTTGTAAGCCATGTTGTGTTTGATCTTCCAAGCAAACAGCTCAAAGCCGATACGCGGATAGCGGTAACGACACCTTACACCGAAAAGATGGGTCTTTCCAACCATTTTGAGATGGATGAAAACAAAGAGATACGCTATACCGGAGATCTATCCATACCACAGCTTAAAGGGATGGATGCGAACCTGACCAAGCCGCTTAAAGACTTTCAACTGCACTATCGTGGTACACTGCATGAAGTATCTGCTACACTGAATGCAGATGCCCTGGAGGGCAGTTTCGTTTCCAATGATCTTAAAACAGGGATGCTGCATCTACAGACCAAAGCCCCTCTTTTGCTTAAAGATCTTGTCGCAGTACCGGAAAAACTTTCAGAGGGTGCAGTGGAAGCGGCTATCGATTTGCCTATTGATTTTGCTAAACCTTTGCCTCTGAAGGCGAATGCGACACTCACCTCCAATCTTGCCGATATCAAGGCAAAGGTACTTTATGGCGACCATGCCGATCTTTCTTTGGTTGCAACTGTACCGGAAAACGCTTTGTTAAAAGAGTTGGCGCCCAAAGTAAAATGGGATGCCCTTTCACCTATGCATGCCAAGGTTGCGCTCAAAGAGCATGCCTACCGTCTAAACCTGAAGACACATACACTCAAGGCAGAGGTTTCAGTGCCGACAAAAGAGGGTAAGATTTTGGGCAAAGTGATACTCCCCGGTTTGCAGGCAGATATCAAGGGTAAACTTGGCAGCGATATTGTGCTGCACAGTGAGGTAGATTCTGCCAAGCAGCTTTTTGATGCCGTAAACAGTTTCTATACGCTTGAGCAACTCCCAAAAATAAAAGGGGCACTCTCGCTCGATGCCACCCTTGATGCAGAAAAGAATGTAACACTGCGTTTACACTCACCCCAAATACGCTACTATGCAGACAGAGATACTGAACACACGATTGATGATATTAATGTTGTCGTGTCAAAACGAGGGGCACGTATTGCACTTGATACGTACAGTTTTGTCTACAATGGTACAAAGCTCTATTCTAACAAACCTTCTGTAGTTCTATTTGAAGATGACACCTTCTCCATTGAACAGTTCTGGCTGAACGATCAGCTTAACATATCGGGAGGGCTCGATCTTAAGCAGATGAAAGGGCAGATCGATGCCAAAGCTCAGAAGTTCCATGTTTCTCACGAATTTGCCGACATTGACAGCAATATAGACCTCAAAACAGTGTTTGACGGAAACAGTACGGATATTCAGGGAAAGATAATCCTTTTAGGAGGGAAACTGCACTACGATCTTGACACGAAAACCTTTCCAAGTGACAGTGACATAGTGATTGTACAGCAGCACAAAGAGGTAGATGAAAACAGTTTTGTAAACAATCTCAGTATGCTTGTCAATGTAGAGAGCAAAAAGCCGCTTATCTACAAGGAAGGACCTGTAGATGTGAAGGCAAATCTCTCTCTTGTCGTTCACAAAGCAGCCGGAACAGACCCTGTTGTTTTGGGTTCTGTGGACATTGTAGACGGCAGCAGTTATCGCTTTCAAGGGAAAAAGTTTGTGCTTGAAAAGAGCCATATCTATCTGACGGGTGACCCGCTTAAGCCGCTGCTTGATCTTAAGGTCAAGTACAAAGGACTTAAGCACCTCATTACCGTGACGATTACAGGTACACCCGCTGTACCTAACATTATGTTCTCCTCTGTTCCGAGTCTAAGCAAAGAGCAGATCCTCTCGATCATTCTGTTTGATTCTGAAGAGGGAGCCGGTACGAATGATGCCAATGCGATGATGAAGATGATGGGTGGTGCCATGGCAAAATCTGCGTTGAATGACCTCGGTGTGAAGATCGACCATCTTGTGATCGGTGCGGGGAGTATCGAAGTGGGTAAAAAACTGACCGATAAGATTACAGTGATCTATATTAACGGAGAGATTCCCGAAATGAAGATGAAATATGAATATAATCCGAATGTAGATGTGGTTATCGGTGCCAGTGAAAAATCAGAATCTGCAGATATTGTTTACAAGAAAGATTTTAATATGAATGACTCTGATATTGTGATCAAAAAGTAAGGCTGTCTCTAAGAGAGTCTCTCTTTAAAATCCTCATACCCAAATTCTCTGAGAATCTCTATTTTTCCATCGCTTTTTTCTACAGCGATAGCGGGAAGTTTGATACCGTTGAAGGTTGTGGCTTTGACCATGGTATAGTGCATCTGGTCTTCAAAGATGATCTTGTCACCAATCTGTAACGGTTTGTCGAAACTGTAATCTCCCATAATGTCTCCTGCAAGACAGGTATTACCGCCCAGACGGTAGGTGTAGGGTTTTTCACCCGCTTCCCCGGCCCCGCGTACTTCGGCACGGTAGGGCATGATGATGGTATCTGGCATATGTGCTTCTGCAGAAGTATCGAGTATGGCAATATCGATACCGTTATGGACAATATCGAGAACGGTAGCGATCAGAACACCGGTTTCCCATCCGACAGCTTCACCAGGTTCAAGATAGACTTCAACATTGTATTTTGCTTTAAACCGTTTGATAAGTGCGATCAGTTTGTCAATATCGTAACCCTTTCTTGTAATGTGGTGCCCTCCACCAAAATTGATCCATTTCATCTGCGGCAGGTAGCTTCCAAATTTTGATTCGAAGTGCTCCAGTACTGCTTCGAGTGCACTGCTGTCCTGTTCACACAGTGCGTGAAAGTGCAGACCGTCAAGATAGGGAAGCAGAGTGTCATCGAAGTTTTTCAAGGTTGTGCCCAGTCTGGAGTAGAGACCGCAGGGATTGTAGATCTCTTGCGGTGAAGCCGAGTGTTCGGGATTGATACGTAGCCCCAGAGACAGGTTTGGATTGATCTTTTTTGCAGTAGCAGCGAAACGGTGAAACTGTGAAGGGGTATTGAACACCATATGGTGCGAGATGGCGGCGATTGCTTCAATCTCTTCTGCCTTGTACGCAGGTGAATAGGTGTGTACCTCTTTGCCAAACGTTTCGTCTGCCAGTTTCGCTTCATACAGTCCGCTGGCACAGCAGCCGTCAAGATAGGGACGTATGGTATCAAAGCTTTTCCAGAGGGCGTATCCTTTGAGGGCGAGAAGTACTTTTGCACCGCTTCTCTCTTTGACATCGTGGAGTATTTCGAGGTTGCGTATGAGCTTTTTCTCTTCAAGCAGCCAACAGGGAGAAGGAAGGGTATGGAGGTTTTTTTCAGTCATAGCGAATTATAACAGCAGAAGCTAAAAAATTTTGATATAATTGTTTAAGATTTGATTTTTTTATAAATGGAGCAGACAAATGATAACGAGAGAGAATGAGAAGCAGGGACATATCCGGTTTGACGGAAATGATATTGCACTGGCGGCAGCCATGCTTGAGAGGCTTTCCACGACGATAGAGATAGTGTATTATCTCATGTCAAGAGGTGAAGAGCGTTCATTTGTCCTTATGCTCGTGACAGCACAGAATGCCGATATAGCTGCCTTGATGGATGCGGAAAAACGCAATACTGACATCTTGTTCGAGATAGACAAAGAGAGAGCGATATATGCTGTGATATGTCAGGATACAAAAATAGACGGTGGATATCATTTTGGTGAACGTGTCATGTCACATCTTCAGAAGATAGGTGCAGTCGAACCCTATTGTGTGGAACTTGAAGTGCGTACAACGACCTATGATATAAAATATCTTATTTTTAAAGTTATTGAGGAGATGTTACGTGCCCAAAAAGAGGAGCGCTGTGGAGAGATTGTCTTCCGTACACTTCATTAATGAAGCAAGGGGTACTGGTTGTGAAGCAGTCACCTAAACAGATATAATCCGCATTTAAGGCGATTTCAGATACAATCGCGTCCAAATAAATAGGGCTTTGGCAGAAAGAAGCCCTTTATCACGAAGGAAAAAGAGCATGAAAAGAACATATCAGCCACACAATACACCACGTAAAAGAACACACGGTTTCAGAACAAGAATGAAAACAAAAAACGGAAGAAAAGTCATCGCTGCAAGAAGAGCGAAAGGCAGAAAGAGACTGGCGGTATAACCATCGCGCATATTAAACATTTTACGCGAATAAAGACCAGTAAAGAATTTAACAGGATATACAATCATCCTGAAAAGACCTGGCACACTCCCTATTTCGTACTTTTTTACCAAAAGTCAGATCAACACAAAGTAGGATTTGTTGCCAGCAAAAAGATCGGCAATGCAGTCCACAGAAACAGGGCAAAACGACTACTGCGCGCACATTTTATTGCACATATCGATACAGTGCGGGAAGGAAATTATATACTTGTCGCAAAACCGGCACTTCTGGAAGAGTCATTTCCAAAAGTACAGAAGGCATATCTATATGCACTGAAGCGATGCGGCGCGCTTCTCCCGCATTACAACAAAATTTAAATCAAATAGGACTATACTGTCACTCTCTGATATAAAGGTATTATTTTGGAACAACAAGATCTGAACAAACGGTTACTTCTCGCATTGGCACTCTCATTTTTGGTATTTGTAGCATACAGCTATCTGTTTCAGCCTAAAGCAGGGCTTGAAGCAGAACAGAATCTGACTGCAGCATCTGCGCCGGCATTGGCAGATAAATCTGTTCCTTCACAGGCGGCTAAAGATGTAGCGCGCGAAGATACAAAAAGAGTATCTAATGCACCCAAAACACATCAGGATGTTTTGACAACCATAGTCTCACCCACATTTAGGATGTCGATTGATACACTTGGACGTATTGGACAGTTTGAGCTTTTGGAGCAAAAATATCAGAATGCCGAGGGGCACAATCCTCAAATTCTGGCTGCTGACAAGCCAAAGCCGCTTGAAGTGCGTTTTGCCGATAAAGCACTGAACGATGAGGCCTTTAAAACACATTATACGGTTTCAACTCCGGGAGAGATTGATCTTACTGACAAACCTGTTACACTGATTTTGACTCAGAAACTTTCTACTGTGACTTTGACCAAAACACTGACCATTCAGCCAAACGGTGCCTACAGTGTTGATGTTGAGACATCTTCCAGCGTGCCTTATTTTATTACACCCGGACACCGTCCTATGGCCGACAGTTCAAGATATATGATTGTGCGGGGAGCATTGATCAAGGGGGCTGACGGTGTGATTACTACCATCGAAGATGGCAAGGCGAAAGGCGATGAAGTGGTTAAACATGCCAAAATTGCTTCGGCGTTTGACCGTTATGTTGCCTCTTTGTTCTATAATTTCAAAGAGGGTATGAATGTCTCTGTGCTTAAAGAAGCAAATGGCGATCCGCTGCTGTTTGTGGAAGGTGCGAAAAAACTGCACCTTGGCGGATATATCGGTCCTAAGGAGTATCATGCACTGGCTTCCATCAATCCTGAATTGACAGATGCAATCGAGTTTGGTTGGTTCACATTCCTTTCAAGACCATTCTTTAAAGTACTGCTGTGGATACACGGTGCCATAGGAAACTGGGGCTGGGCGATCATACTCTTTACGCTGCTTGTGAAACTGGTGCTCTTCCCGCTCTCCTACAAGGGGATGATGTCTATGCAGAAACTCAAGGATCTCGCACCCAAGATGAAAGAGCTTCGCGAGAAGTATAAAGACGATCCGGCAAAACTCAACATGAAAATGATGGAGATGTACAAAAAACACGGTGCCAACCCGATGGGCGGTTGTCTGCCAATGCTGTTGCAGATCCCTGTTTTCTTTGCACTTTATCGTGTATTGCTCAATGCTGATGAACTTCAGGGAGCAGCATGGATTCACGGCTGGATTGAAAATCTTGCTGTTGCAGACCCATATTATATTCTGCCTGTTCTTATGGGAGCGAGTATGTGGTTCCAGCAGAAGATCACACCCAATAACTTTACCGATCCGATGCAGGAGAAAATCTTTAAGTTTTTCCCCGTTTTGATGGCTGGTATGTTCATTATTATGCCATTCCCATCAGGGCTGGTACTTTACTGGGTGGTCAATAACCTCTTTACTATTGGGCAGCAGTATGTCATCAACACTGCCTATCAAAAACAAAAAGCGATAGCAGCACAAAAGAAAAACAAGGACGCATAATATGACAAAAGTAGAAGCATCTACCCTTCAAGAGGCGTATGCGCTTGCTGCATCAGAGTTGTCATGTTCCGTTACACAATTACAGTGTGAGGTTATACAGTACCCATCCAAAGGTCTGTTTGGCCTATTTCAAAAGAAAGCGATCATTGTAGCGACACGCAAAACAGAAAATGATATAACTGTTCCAAAAGAGTCAGTGAGTCCTGAAGAAGAGAAAGATGTTCCTGCAAGTATGCCCGAGGCTGTGATTGAAGAAAAACCTATGGAAGAAGCGTATAGCAAAACTCCTCTTCCTGCCTCAGAAGATACGATCGTAGAAGGTTTTTTTGAAACAGATCAGGAGAACAGCGCTATAGAGAGAGACAATCTGCTCTCTGAAAGTATCGAAGAGAGTCTTAAACATCTTTTTGAGGTTTCCTGCTTTGATATTGATGTCGTAGAAGTGGATGTTGTAGACAATACAGCATTGATCTTTATCGATGGTGAGGATGCTGCATTGCTTATCGGTAAAGAGGGGTACCGATACAATGCCCTCTCTTATATGCTTTTTAACTGGCTACACAGCAAATATCAGCTTTACATCAAACTTGAGATCGCAGCGTTTTTAACATCTCAGCAAGAGATGATACGCAACTACCTGCAGCCTGTTATTGAGAATGTGCATCGGTATGGCAAGGCAAAAACACGTTTCCTTGACGGTATTCTTGTGCAAATCGCACTTGAACAGCTAAGGGAAGCTTTTCCGGACAAGTATGTCGCCATCAAAACGGCACGTTCAGGCAAACGTTTTGTCGTGGTGAATGCATTTAACGCCAAACATCATGCATAGTACCATTGCTGCAATTGCAACTGCACACGGTGTTTCGTCCATTTCGATCATCCGTGTCAGTGGCACTGCCGCATTTAAGATTGCACAAAGGGTTGCGCACAAAGACAAGATCGTCCCACGGCATGCGTATTTGAGCTCCATTTACAATCAAGATGACATTTTGATCGATCAGGCGATTATCATCTATTTTGCTGCCCCCAATAGTTTTACGGGAGAAGATATCGTAGAGTTCCAGTGTCATGGCGGAGTGGTTGTTGCTCAGGAAGTTCTTGATACCGTATTGGCATACGGTGCACGACTGGCAGAACCCGGAGAGTTCTCCAAACGTGCATTTTTAAACGGTAAAATAGACCTGACAGAAGCGGAAGCTATTTCAAAACTGATCGAAGCCAAAAGTCTTGATGCCGCCAAAATACTTGCCAAACAGATGAAAGGTGAGCTTAGAGGATTTGTTGAAGAGAGCAGAGAAGCTCTCCTACGTTCTCTTGCTTATTCTGAGGTGATGATCGATTATGCTGAAGAGGATATTCCTGAAGATATATTGGAGAGTATACTTTCACAATTGCATGCGCTTACAGAAAAGATTACAAAGATTGTAGATACAAGTCATAGACGTCGTGGGCTGATAGAAGGATTCAAGGTAGCTATTGTCGGGAAACCCAATGTCGGGAAAAGCTCTCTGCTCAATGCGCTGCTCTCCTATGAGAGGGCGATTGTAAGTGATATCGCCGGTACGACACGGGATACTATTGAGGAGCAGGTGCGGATAGGTTCTCATGTGATCCGTATGATCGATACAGCCGGTATCAGAGAATCACAAGATACGATTGAAAAGATTGGTATCGACCGTTCGATACGTTCTGTAGAAGATGCAGATGTGATCATTGCGTTGTTCGATGGTTCTCGCCCTTTCGATGAAGAAGATGAAAATATTGTATCGATTATAAGAAATCACCGAGAAAAACAGAGTATAGTTGCTATTAACAAGTCTGATTTGCCCCAGGTTTTGGAAATGACGCATCTTGAAAAGTATGCTCCCATTGCAGTAAGTGCAAAACGTGGTTTTTCAAGATTGACCGATGCCCTTAAAAAATTGCTCGACAGTATTGGCGAAGGAGAGGAGCTTATGTTAGTTACCACACGGCAGATAGAGGCGGTCGAACGTGCGAAACAGGAGATCCTGAATGCAAAAGAACCTCTATTATCCGGTGAACTGGAATTTTTCTCCTATCATTTGCAGGAAGCTGTGAAGGCAATTTCTTCGATTTCGAAACCTTTTGACAGTGAGGAGATTCTCGATCGAATGTTTGGGGAGTTCTGTCTTGGAAAATAGCGAGTGGTACGAAAAACTGCTGCATATCTTTCGTGAGATAGGCAAGCATGAAGATTTTGAAATATATCTCTTTATCGGACTGTTACTGTTTACGCTCTGGTTCATTCGAAGTACCGTAAAATATTATTATGGGCAGAAGCGTAAACTAAGGCATATGCATCGCTTCGCACGAGAAGGTGATGTGGATGCTCAGAGGCATCTCGCCGCACGGTATAGAAAGGGAGATATTCTTCCCAAAAGCTGTGAGAGGGCAGCGTACTGGTATCATAAAGTTGCACTCACAGGCGATGAAGAAGCAAAAGGATACCTGCAGAAGTTTTTGGAAAGTCATCGAAAAAAATGTTGAGTAGTATTCGCATGCTATAATGACACAACAATTTCATAAAGGGAAAGAGAATGAAGAGACACTACATTATCATTGGATTTATATCGGTATTTTTTGCGTGGTTTGCGACAGGATGTGTACAGCGTGGACTTCCCGCACTTCCCGGAGATCAAGGCTACACACATGGATGGAGCAGCAGTGAAGAGCAGGAAAATATCGATATTTCCGATCTTGACAAGAATTTGACAGAGAGTGGCGCTACCATAAACACGGAAGCTGAAAAAGTACCCCGTATTCCATTCCCGGTAGATGAGTACGCAAGACTGCACAGAATGGGAAAAGGTACTGTCAAAGGACAGATATATCTCTCTGACGGATATGACAGAAAAGTGTTTGGGAAGGGAACACGCCTTTATCTGAACCCTAGAACCAGTTATTCAGATCAGTGGTACCGTGAAAGTTATATCGGTGGGCACAAGATGCAAAAAGCCGATGACAGACTCTTTAACTATCTGCGTTTTACCTCTTCTGATCAAAACGGGAACTTTGCCTTCTACGGTGTGCCTTCCGGAAGTTACTATATGATAGGTACCGTTACCTGTGGAGCAGAATGCGGCTATGACAGACCTAAGCAAGTCCGCATTGCGACACTGGTAACGATCAGAGGTAATCAAGTAATTAACAAGGATCTTGTCGGACCGATGTACTAGTGTATCCTTGTCAATGGGTACGTAAAAATTTTATCTCGGAGAAGGTAGTATTTACTTTCCGGGATAATATCTCTTCAATGCTTCATAGAGGGCACTGGGTGTAATGTGAGGTGTCTTATCAAGGATTCTCTGCATTGTGACATTGTCCTCTTCTCCATCCCACTCTTTGATGTAACTGCCTTCCTTGTAACCATGATCTTGTCTGAACTGGTTGAGGATGTTTTTGCCTATATAGAGTTTGTAGAGACTGTCAAGATTGAGCCCCGACTGCATGGCAATATCGAAAAACTGCATGACCAGTTTTTCGGTCGATCCGCCGCAAAGCAGGGTACGCATGAGTTCTTCGACTGTTTCGATCTGTTCGTAATTGTCTTTTTCAGTTGCAACTGTAGGTTCTCTAAACGCATCGAAATTGGGCAGATTGACGATATTGTCTGCTAAATCTTCTATGGTACCAAGCGCTTTGTTTTGGTAGTCTGCAAGTGCCTGCGACATGATAAAGTGCCAGATATCCACCGCTTCAATTTTGATGTTTTCATAGTCAGGATCGGCATCGATGTTCTTCCAGTGTTTCCACGGATAGCTCTCTATCAGTTCTGCACATTCAAGGTAGGCACAGCGTTTCCAGTCGATCAGCTTTCCGTTCTTGGTAATGCCGTTCTCCCATCCTTCGCCATTGGTGGCATCATTGAGCTGCTGCTGGAGTTTGAGCATTTGCACGATCATTTTCATAAACATACCTTTCAGAAGAAATAGATAATGAATAATACCCTAAATGCATTGTTGAATGCCTAAATGAGCATATTTATTCAAAGAGCTTAACCATTTTTGGCTAAAATATTTTTTATCCGCTTTATTGAATGTATAAAAATAAGGAATTATTATGAAAAAAAGATATGTTACTTGGTTGTTTGCAATTTTTTCACTGGTGTTTGCAATAGCCAGTTATACGGCAGTTGATAATGATCTTGTTAAAACATCGTTTTTGCTTGCATTGTATATGGTGTCCCTCTTATTGATGTATGCGATTTTTTCCAAAAAAGGGGCAACAACACATTTATCAGACCATGAGACACAAGATGCTGAAGAATCGTATAGACAAAAGGCGGAGAAACTTGAGGAAGAGAAGCAGATGACGGAACTCTTCCTTGCAAGTATGTCCCATGAAGTCAGAACACCGCTGAATGGGATTGTAGGGTTGACTGAGCTTCTTGATGGTACAACGTTAAGCCCGGAACAACGAGAATTCGTAACCATGATTCGGGAAAGTTCGAATAACCTGCGTGTTATTGTCAATGATATTTTGGACATATCTAAGATCAATGCGGGGAAGATGGAACTTGAAACGATCCCATTTGATTTTTTCGGCAAATTGGCATCCTCTGTCGGCATTTTTGTACCAAAGATCGAAGAGAAAGGCATTGTGCTTAATTTTTTTACGGATCCAAATATACCGCAAGTGCTTAAAGGCGATCCGACCAGACTTTCACAGGTGGTTATCAACCTAATAAGCAATGCTGTCAAATTTACGCCTGACGGCGGCAAGATCGATCTTTATGCTGAATATGTAGAAAATACAGATAAACATGTAACCTTTAAGGTTTCTGTCAGTGATTCAGGTATCGGTTTGACAGAAGCACAACAGCAAAAGATTTTTGAAGCGTATGGACAGGCAGATGCAAGCACCACAAGGATTGCAGGTGGAACGGGGCTTGGATTGACAATCTCCCGCAAAATCATTGAAGCGATGGGCGGCGAGCTTCAAGTCAAGAGCAAAGAGGGGGAAGGGGCAACATTCTATTTTACGCTTACAATGGATTTCATACCGTCTGAACATGATAACAGAAAAGGTTATTATGCAGGGAAAGAACTTTCACTGATACTGGGTCAAGACAACCCTCTCAGCAAGTGGAAAGATATATTGCAAAGATATGGAGACCATTATGGTGCACGGTGTTATTTTGACAGGTATCCGGAAAGGGAGACTGAGATCGTTTTGGTAGAGTTTAGCCAACTGGATACATTATCTGATGCATGGTTTGACAACAATCATGCTAAACGAGTGTTGCTTGCTTCCAGTGAATACAGAGACAAAGTTGAAGCAATACGTGATCGGTTTGATGCGGTAGTCTATAGACCGATTACGCTTGACAAGTGCGATACTATACTGCAATCATCTGTGCAAACAGAAGTACCTGTGGAAAAAGAAGCAAAAGAGGTTTTTGAAGAACAACCCTCTGATATTTCCAATACACTGAATATTCTTGTTGCAGAAGACAATCCCATTAATCAAAAACTTATTAAAATCGTACTGGAGAAACTTGGTGCAGAAGTTACCATCGTCTCCAATGGACAGGAAGCATTTGAAGCACGTATAGAAAAAGACTACGACATGGTTTTTATGGATGTGCAGATGCCAATAATGGGAGGGGTAGAAGCTACACATAAGATTCTCGCTTATGAAGAGAGGCATGAAATGAAACATATTCCTATCATTGCATTGACTGCCAATGCACTTTCCGGTGACAGAGAAAAATACATGAATGAAGGTATGGATGACTATGCTACAAAACCACTTGATATCAAAGTGATACAACAGCTGATAGAAACATATTGCAATACTTGACACCTATCTCTTCGTATGCTTGAAACAGCACCTTTTTAGCACATTTTGAGTAAAATAGTACCCTTATTCTACCTGCACAAAGGACACATTTTATGTCACAACCAGTTGAAAATTTAGATGAAGTGTTAAAGAGCCACAAGCTCTCCAAAGAGGAGTATGAAGATATTCTGCGTATTCTTGACGGGCGTCATCCCAACATTGTCGAGATCGGTATCTTCTCTGCGATGTGGTCGGAGCACTGTTCGTACAAGTCGAGCAAAAAGTATCTCAACGGCTTTCCTACCAAAGCGCCGTGGGTTATCCAGGGACCGGGTGAAAATGCCGGCGTTATTGATATCGGTGACGGGATGGCAGCGGTTTTCAAGATGGAGAGCCACAACCACCCAAGCTACATCGAGCCGTTTCAGGGGGCTGCTACGGGTGTGGGTGGTATCTTGCGTGATATCTTTACGATGGGTGCAAGACCGGTTGCCAACCTCAATGCGCTGCGTTTTGGTAAGGTAAGAGGCAATGATGAGACAGCTAAGTATCAGCGTCACTTGGTACGCGGTGTAGTTGACGGTATCGGAAGCTACGGTAACTGTATGGGGGTACCTACCATCGGCGGTGAAGTGAGCTTTGATGAGAGCTACAACGGCAATATCCTTGTCAATGCCTTCTCTCTGGGGCTTGTCAAAACCGATGAGATATTCCTTGGTGTTGCATCCGGTGTGGGCAACCCAGTCATGTATGTCGGCTCCAAAACCGGACGTGACGGACTGGGTGGTGCAGTGATGAGTTCTGACTCCTTTACCGAAGAGTCAAAATCACTCAGACCAACCGTGCAGGTAGGTGACCCGTTTACCGAAAAACTGCTGCTTGAGGCGTGTCTGGAACTCTTCAAAACCGATGCGATCATCGGTATTCAGGATATGGGAGCAGCAGGTTTGACCTCAAGCTCTTTTGAAATGGCAGGAAAAACCGGTGCAGGGCTTAGAATGGATCTTGACAAAGTACCCGCACGTGAAGAGGGGATGACCCCGTACGACTTCATGCTCTCCGAGTCTCAGGAGCGCATGCTCATCTGTGCCAAAAAGGGGCGTGAGCAGGAGATCATTGATATTTTTGAGAAGTGGGGACTGGATGTTGCGGTCATCGGTGAAGTGACCGATACGGAGCGAATGGAGCTCTTCTGGTATGGAGAGAAGGTGTGTGATATGCCTATCGCTCCGGTGAGTGAAGAGGCACCGATTTTGGACAGACCAACGGCGAGACCAAAATATCTTGACGAGGTCAATGCCAAGAGTGTCGATGATTTCGCACCGGTTGACAATCAGGAAGCGTATGAAAAACTGCTTGCTTCACTGGAAGTAGTGGACAAGGCATGGGTCTACAACCAGTATGACTCTATGGTACAGACCAACACGACCAAACACCCCGGAAGCCTTGACGCTTCTGCCATCCGTGTAAAAGAGAACGGCAAAGCACTGGCGATGAGTTCAGACTGTAATCCTCGTTATTGCTACATTGACCCAAAAGGCGGTGCGGCACTGGCGGTGGTAGAGTCTGGTCGAAACGTGGCGATGACAGGAGCAAGACCGCTCTCCATCACTGATTGTCTGAACTACGGTAACCCTGAAAACCCCGAAGTGATGTGGCAGTTTGCCCAGGGCTGTGAAGGGATAAAAGAGGCGTGCAGTGCGTTAAACACGCCGGTCGTCTCCGGAAACGTCTCGCTTTACAACGAGACCAACGGTGTTTCAGTATTTCCTACACCTGCTATTGCGATGGTAGGACTCAATGAGGACGAGAACAAAGTACTGCCTTCTTCGTTCCAGAAAGAGGGATCACACATTATCCTTGTAGGTGAGACCAAAGGAGAATTCGGGGGATCGCTTTACATTAAAGAGCTTTACGGCGAGACAGTCGGTAAACTACCAAGCTTTGAGTATGAAAAAGAGCTTGCGCTTTGGGATCTGGTGATTGAAGCGAACAAAAAAGGACTGCTGCTTAGTGCCAAAGATGTCAACCTCGGGGGTATCGCTATAGCACTAAGCAAGATGGCGGCAGTGGGCGACAAGGGTGTCTTTGTCGATTTTGAACTGAAAAACAGCAGAGATATCTTCGATGAGTCACAAAGCCGTGCACTGCTTGAAGTAGGCAGCATCGAAGATCTCGATGCGGTGATGGCGATGGCGAATGAGCTGGGTCTCAAAGCCCAAGTGATTGGGAATGTCGGCGGTAAAGATGTGAAGGTCAATGAGGTGGTGATGCCGCTGGATCGCGTCAAAGATATTTATTTTAATACCTTTGCGAGAACCATTGAACAAGATCTGTAGGTTTTTCGTCATTCCTGGTTTGACCGGGAATCTTGATCTTGAACGGGTATTATTGGTTTAACGTTTCTTTTCCACCTTTTTAGAAAAGGTGGAGCTAAAAGCGTTACTTTTGCAATTGTGCGGACGGTGGCTACAGCGCCTTGCTTCGCAAATATGGGCGCTTTCGCACCTGCACAAAGAGTGCAAAAGTAACACAAAAAATTTGTTATGAAAAAGTGAGAGAAAATGAGAGCATTATTGAGTGTGAGTGATAAGAGTGGGATTGTAGAGTTTGCCAAGGGGCTGGAGAAGCTTGGATGGGAGATCATCTCAACAGGCGGTACCTACAAGAAGCTAAGTGAAGCAGGTGTAAAGGTCATCGAGATCGATGAGGTGACGAAGTTTCCTGAGTGTTTTGAAGGGCGTGTCAAGACGCTCAATCCGTATGTACACGGCGGGATTTTACATAAGCGTGGTGATGAGGCGCATGTGGCACAGGCAAAAGAGCTTGGCGTTGAGGGCATCGATCTTGTATGTGTCAACCTCTATCCGTTCAAGGCGACTATCGAGCGTACCGATGACTTTGATGAGATCATTGAAAACATTGACATCGGTGGACCAACCATGGTACGCTCTGCAGCGAAGAACTTCAACGATGTACTCATTGTCACTGATG
The DNA here is from genome assembly GCA_027082955.1 of Sulfurovum sp. GTDB lineage: Bacteria > Campylobacterota > Campylobacteria > Campylobacterales > Sulfurovaceae > Sulfurovum. The sequence goes on from JALWTA010000030.1 coordinate 128,079, forward strand.
CAGCGGACTATACCCCTGTGCTTGAAGCACTCCAAAAGGGAGAGGACAGCTTCGAGTTCAGACGTGATCTGATGATCAAAGCCTTTGAACATACCGCAGCGTATGACAGCATGATCGCCAACTATATGAACAAACGTTTCAACAACGGTTTTGGGGAGTACCAGTTCATTGCAGGTAAAAAAGCGTTCCAGACACGTTACGGAGAGAACCCGCATCAAGATGGGGCACTCTATGAGTTTGACGGTTTCTTTAGCGAGAACTTCAAACAGCTCAAAGGCGAAGCAAGCTTCAATAACCTCACCGATGTCAACGGTGCGCTCAAGATCGCTTCAAGTTTTGGGGATGAGAATGCTGTCTGTATCGTCAAACATGGCAACCCTTGCGGATTTGCCATCAAAGATACGCTGCTTGAGAGCTATACCGAAGCGCTGAAGTGTGATCCGGTATCTGCCTTTGGTGGTGTAGTTGCGGTAAACGGTGTGGTAGACAAAGCGCTGGCTGAGAAGATGAATGAGATCTTCCTTGAAGTGATCATGGCAGCAGACTTTACGCCTGAAGCACTGGAAGTATTTGAGAGCAAAAAGCGTATCAAACTCTTTGCACAGGGTGGCAAGAAGCTGGTGATGGCAGGCGACAAGTACGACTTTAAACATGTTGACGGCGGTTTTGTCTTCCAGAACGCCGACTGCATCTGTGACAACGAGGTACACAACGCCCATCTCAAATCCAAAAAAGAGGCGACCGCGCAGGAGATGAAAGACCTTGAGATCGCATGGAAGGTAGCAGGGCTTACCAAGTCCAACTGTGTTGTTTACGTCAAAGATTCGGCAATGGTAGCCGTAGGTATGGGGATGACCAGCCGTGTCGATGCCGCACAGTGTGCGCTTAAAAAAGCCAAAGAGATGGGACTAGATGTGACTGGTGCAGCAATGGCGTCTGAAGCCTTCTTCCCGTTTCGTGACTCTGTTGATGCGGCAGCTGAGGCAGGTGTAAGTGCCATCATCGAACCGGGCGGCTCCATTCGTGATGATGAGGTGATCGAAGCTGCCAACGAGCATGGCATTGCGCTTTACTTTACGACTGTAAGACACTTTTTGCACTAAAAGCGGTTGCTTTTAGTGCAGTGAAGAGTGAATAGAGAAGAGTGAAGAGTTTCGGTATGCTTTGCTTTGCAAAGCTTTTATTGACATACATATAATCTTTTTCTAGATCATTTATACTTTCAATGCTTTTGGAATCGGAGGCTTTAGCCCCGCTGAAAGTTGCTTTTCTGATGCAAGGTATAGCCGAAGCTAAAGCTTTCGGTTCCAAATAAAGTTTTAAGCTTCGCTTCAAACAAACAATGCAAAATTTGCTAAACGCTAAACGCTAAACGCTCCTTTCTTAAACTGATACATCATAATCGAAGCCGCAATCGCCACATTGAAACTTTTGATCTCCGGTTCCATCTCTATGGTGACCACTTCATCGCACAATGCCAGAATATCCTCGGAAATACCTAACTGCTCATGTCCCATAAGAAGCACCCACTTCTGGGGGATTTTGACTTGTGAGAGCGGGGTGGAATCTGGGGTGACCTCTGCTGCAAAGATACGGTAGCCAAGCTGCTTGAGCGCTTTGAGCGTCTCTTTGATGTCGCTGTAGCGGTGGTAGTGTAGTTTGCCGATGTGCCCCATGCTGATACGTACGGCACGTCTGGCGTAGGGGTGTGGTCCATGGGTTGGGAGAAGGTAGCTGTTGACACCCAGTGCAGCGGCACTGCGGGCAATAGCACCGACATTGTCGGAGTTACTGATCTCGTCAAGCATGATGATCTGCTCATCAAGTGCATCAAGCGGGGTTTCGTCCGGACGGATGGCGTGCATCATGATATTGTGGTGGAGGCGATGTCCCACGACCTGCTCAAGAACAGCTTTGGGTGCCACATAAGCTACAGGCACATCGTAAGCTTCAAGCCACGAGGCATTTTCATCAAAGTAGCGTTGTGTAGCAAAGATGCTTTTGATCTCTACCCCCGCTTCGATGAGCAGTTTTATCACTTTTGGGCTGTCTGCAACAAAGGAGCCGTCTTTGCTGAAAGCATTCTCCCTGAAGCTTTGGTATATGTTGAGTTCCGGTATATCGAGGGTTGTTACTTCTACTGTTTTCATAGGATGTATTGTACATCAAAAGAGCTCTGAAAGAGATAGAAAAAGTTTTGAAAAAAATAGTAAAGTTGATTGACATTGACTAAACTTTTCTGATATAATACGTCTAAAATTAAAGTTACATTAAAAAGTTCTTTAGCTCCTTGGTATTTTATGACAACACTCCTGTACCTTGAAACGGCAGTGCCGTCCTTCGGGTAGAGTGCAAGGTTTGTTACATTGTCATAAAGTACAGTCTTTGGGAGTATTGATCTGATAAGTAGGAAGAGGTTTAGCCATGTCAAAAAGTCTATATGAAACATTGGGCGTCAGTGAAAATGCGAGTGCTGACGAGATAAAAAAAGCGTATCGAAAACTCGCACGAAAATACCATCCGGATATCAACAAAGATCCGGAAGCACAGGAGAAGTTCAAAGAGATCAATGCTGCGTATGAAGTGTTGAGCGACCCTGAAAAGAAAGCGCAGTATGACCAGTTTGGTGACCAGATGTTCGGCGGTCAGAACTTCCAGGATTTTGCACGGGGTCAAGGTGCTGATGTTGATCTTGAAGAGATCTTGCGTCAAATGTTCGGTGGCGGTGCCAGTGGCTTTGGCGGTTTTGGCGGTGGCAGTGCCCGCGGCGGATTCGGCGGCTTTGGCGGTGGTGGGTTCGGTGGCGGATATCAGGCACCGGATCTTGATGTCCACGCCCGTATCACCGTACCGTTCCTTGTCTCGGTAAATGGTGGGAAACACCATATCTCCATCAATGGAGAGAGTTTCGATATCAAGATTCCCGCAGGGATCAAAAGCGGTGAAACACTGCGTGTGCGCGGCAAAGGGAAAAAAGCAGGCGGGCAGAGCGGTGACCTGCTGATCAAGGTAGAGGTAGCCGATTCGCCAGAGTATGAGCGTAAAGGAAACGACCTTTACAAGACTTTTGACGTACCGCTCAAAGATGCCCTCTTTGGCGGCAAGGTGCAGGTACAGACACCGGAAAAAGAGGTCTCCCTAAAGGTCCCTAAGAACACCAAGAACGGGCAGAAGTTCAGACTCAAAGGCAAAGGGGTGCCTGACAGAAAAACAGCACTTAAAGGTGACCTGTATCTGATTGCCAATATTGTACTGCCGGATGTTGATTCACTCGATCCAGAACTTAGAAAAATGTGTGAAGAAAAATTGTAAAAGGAGAGTAAGATGCACAGTTATGACGAACCTGTCTATCTGATTTCGGTTGTTGCTTCGATGTTGAACATCCACCCGCAGACACTGCGGCAGTATGAGCGTGAGGGGCTTGTCGAACCCTCGCGTACACAGGGGCGTATGCGTCTTTACTCCCAACGTGATATCGACCGTATGAAACTGATCTTGCGTCTGACACGCCAGCTTGGGGTCAACCTAGCAGGTGTGGACATTGTGCTGCAGCTTAAAGAGCAGATCGACCAGATGCAGCAGGAGATCGACCAGTTGCGTGAAGAGCTGAGCAAAGTGAACAGAAACGGCTCTGTGCACAGCTCTAAAGCGCTGGTAACCAAAAATGCGTACGATATTATTATCTTCGAAGAGTGATATACCGGTCGCTCTTCTCTTCTTTCTCTTTTATTTCCAAAAACAGACTTATTTGATATAGATTAACTTTTGGTATATCCTTCAGGGCTATAATAGGTCAATAAGCCTACTACAAGGATATTGCTATGGATAAACTGGCTGCTGAAGAGATCTATTATGAAATGATACGGGGCAGGGCGTTCGAGTATGCCGCCAAAGAGCATTATATGCAAGGTGACATTTCAGGCTTTTTGCATCTGGATATCGGACAGGAGGGCTTAAGCGTCGCTGCGATAAAAGCCTTCGAAAAAGGCGATGTTTTTTCCACCTACCGCGAGCATATCATGGCGATGGCGCGGGGTATCTCTCCCAAGGCGGTGATGGCGGAGCTTTTCGGCAAAGCCGCGGGAGTGAGCGAAGGCAAGGGCGGTTCGATGCATCTGTTCGATCCGTCGCACTTCTTTTACGGCGGCGATGCCATCGTGGGCGGACATATCCCCAATGCGGTGGGGTGCGCCTATGCGCGCAAATACCAAAACAACTTTGACGGCGTGATGGTGGTCTTCGGCGACGGCGCGACAAACGGCGGCGCTTTTTTCGAATCGCTCAACATTGCCGCGGCGCAGAAGCTGCCGTTGCTCTTTTTGTGCGAGAACAACCGCTATGCCATCGGTACGGAGATCACCCGCGTCGCACCGTTTGAGAAGCAGTCGCACAAAGCCGAGCCCTACATGCCCGCGCTCGAAGTGGACGGGATGGATGCCGTAGCGGTCTATAAAGTGATCAAAGACGCGCAGGCGTATATCCAAAAAGGACACGGTCCGATCTTTGTCGAGGCGATGACCTGCCGCTACGAGGGGCACTCGATGAGCGACGCCAACCGTTACCGCAGCGCGCAGGAGATGGCGCTGTGCAAAGCGCGCGATCCGATCGAACGGATGAAAAGGGTACTGACGGAGCGGTTCGGCATGGACGAAGATGCCATAGGCGCACTCGAAGCCAAAGCGCAGCAGGAAGTGGACGAAGCGGTTGCATTCGCTGCGCAAGCGTCCGAGCCCGCACCCGAAGCGCTCTATACGCATATCTTTGTAGAAGGAGGCAGCCATGCTCTATCGTGAAGCGCTCAACAAAGCATTGGACGAGACGATGGATCTGGATGAAAATATCGTCGTTTTGGGCGAAGATGTGGGGCTTTACGGCGGCAGTTATCGCGTTACCGAAGGGCTCTACGCCAAGTACGGCGAAAAGCGGCTTATCGACACGCCTATCGCCGAGCTCTCCATCGTCGGCAACGCCGTGGGCATGGCGATCGGCGGTCTGCGTCCTGTCGCGGAGATCATGACGGCCAATTTTGCGCTGTTGGCGTTCGATCAGATCGTCAACCATATGGCAAAACTGCACTATATGAGCGCGGGCAAGATCACGTTGCCGATGGTGGTGCGCTTCCCGCAAGGCGTCAGCAAACAGCTTGCCGCACAGCACAGCGAAAGCTACGAACAGATGCTCTGTGCCGTTCCGGGGTTGAGGGTGCTTGCCGCAAGCGATGTCAACTACGCCTACCATGCACTTAAACATGCGATCATGAGCGACGATCCGTTTCTCTTTATCGAACACGAACTGCTCTACAACAAAAAGGGCGAAGTGGATACCGAAACGCCGATCGATCCCTTCAAAGCCCGCATCGTCAAAGAGGGCAAGGATGTCACGATCGTGAGTTATCTCAAAATGGTCGACGATGTGATGGCGGCGGTACCGAAGATTGAAGAGGCACTGGGATGCAGCTGCGAAGTGATTGACTTGTGTTCTCTCAACCCCGTCGATTACGAGACGCTCAAAAAAAGTATCGAAAAGACCTCCAGACTTGTGATGGTCGAAGAGGATCACAAAACCGGTGGCTACGGCGCACAGATCGTAAGCTGGGCAGCCGAAGAGATCTTTTATGCGCTCGATGCGCCGCCGCTGCGTATCGCTGGCAAGGACACGCCCATCCCTTACAACCGCACGCTGGAGCTTGCAAGCATCCCGACACCCGACTCCATCGCCGAGGAGATCGTCACGTGGTCAAGGAAGAACAATGTATGAGATCGTTATGCCGCAACTCTCCGACTCGATGGAGGAGGGGAAACTTGTAAGCTGGAAGGTCAAACCCGGTGAGCATGTCAAGACTGGAGATGTGATCGCGGAAGTCGAAAGCGACAAAGCGATCATGGAGGTGCAGACCTTCAAAGACGGTATCGTCAAAGAGCTGCTGCTCAATGAGGGCGAAGAGGCGCCGGTGGGGACGGTGATGGTGAGAATAGAGGTTGAGGGAGCAGGTGATAAGGAGCAGGGAGCAGAGAATAGGGAACAGTCAGGAGGTAGTAGGGAGCAACCCAATGGATTCAATGAGGAACAGAAGAGGGAACAGGTAGTAGGTAGCAGGGAGCAACCGAAGAGTGGGCAACGAGTAATGACTAATGAAGAACCGAAAAAGGATGAGGAATTAGGAACGAGGAATGAGGAACCGAAAGGAGATAAAAATCTCTCTCTTAATCCTCAATCCTCAATCCTCCATCCGCCAAAGACGCAACCGTTTCTCCGAAAGCGCGTGCGATGGCGGCGGGGTATGGGATCGATATCGATACGTTGTTGACGCATCGTTTGCAAGGCATCTTACACGCCGAGGATGTCGAGGCGTATGTGCGTGAGCATTATTTCACTCCCAAGGCGTTGAAGTTGATGCGGGCGTATCGTATCGCACCTACTGTGTTTACTCTGGATCACAAGATTGACAGCGATGAGGTGCAGTCTTATATTGAAACATACGACATTCCGCTTCCCAAGCCATTGACGCCGATGCAAAAGGCGATCATTGCCAATGTTACCGTATCTGCAAATAAGCCTGTCTACTGCGTATATGAGCATTTAGATGCAACTGAGCTTGTGAAGCATGAAACAAAATACAGTATGACGGCGTTGTTGGTAAAACTGTTTGCACAGACAATGATGCAGTTTGAACACTTCCGTGCGTCTTTGTATGGAGATAGACTGCAAATTTTCCCCAACGCTTCTATTGCGGTGGCAGTTGCAGATGAGGAGAGCCTTTATATGCCGGTTATCAAAAATGCCAATAAATTGACGCTGCATGAGATTGCACAGCAGCTTGGTACATTTAAAACAAAGCTTAAGAAGAAGAACTTTACTGCAGAAGATTTTTCCGGATCTACGTTTGGCATTTCTAATCTCGGCATGTTCGGCATCGAGCGATTCGATGCGATGATCAATAAAAACGACGCCGCCATTGCGGCGATCGGCGCGACGGTCGAAGGGAAGATAAGTGTGACGCTGACGATCGATCACAGGCTGATTAACGGCTATGAAGCGGCGCAGTTCGTGCAGACGCTTAAAGCGGCGGCAAAAAAATTCAAGGAGTAGAGGATGTACGATATTATCTATGTCGGCGGCGGGCTTAATTATGCAGGTGCGATCGTTGCGGCGAAACAGGGCAAGAAAGTGGCGCTGATCGAAAACGATCTCAATCAACTCGGTGGAGTCTGTCTGCATAAAGGGTGCATCCCCTCCAAGATGTTTTTACATTATGCGCAGACGGTGTTTGAGAGTCAAAACGAAATATTTGACGGTACACTGAAGCTCGATATGCGAACCCTTTTTGAGAAAAAGGACAGCCTGCTTAAAAATGTCACCAAAATTGTCCACAAACAGTGTGAAGGGGTCGATCTCATTGAAGGCAAAGGGGTAGTTGTCGCGCCGCATACGGTGCAAGTGGGTGAGCAAACCTACAAAGGGGAGTATATCGTGATAGGCACGGGATCGTCGCCGTTTATTCCCGAGGGTATCGATTATGATGGCAAAACGATCTTCCTTAGCGACGATGTATTGAACCTGACGACGCTTCCCAAAAAGGTCGCCGTATATGGTACGGGGGCGATCGGGCTTGAGATGGCAAGTTTTTTTGCGGCGGCGGGCAGTGAGGTGACACTCATCGGACGGCACGATATTTTACTCAAAGGGGCGCATGTAAGCATAGAAAACGCATTGAAGCAGCAGTTTGAAAAGCTTGGTGTGGTCTTAATGCCAAATCGCACCGTTCAACGCGCCAAACCGACCAAACGCGGTGCGCATGTCATTTTGAGTGACGACAGTGAAAAATATTTTGATGCCATGTTGGTAGCTACGGGCAGAAGAGCCAATACAGATGTGATCGCCTGTGACGAGATTGTCGTAGGCAAAGGGATAGAGACGGACATATGGTTCGAGACCACATTGCCCAAACACTACGCCATAGGTGACTGTAACGGTAAGCTGCAGCTGGCGCACGCCGCCCGTGCCGAAGCGCTCAACGTTACCGATCAAATCTTGGGCAAATCGCCGCGCGCGCTCGATCTCGATCATGTGGTGAAGTTTATCCATACGCTGCCGATGAGCTACGCTTACGTCGGCAAACGCAAAAGCGAGCTGGAACAAGCGGGCATCGCCTACAAAGAGAAGCTTGTGGGGCTCAACCAATTTACCTACTCGGTTTACAACCATGCCGCAAAAGGGATGATGGTCAGCTATGTCGATAGCGAAGGCTTCATCCTCGGCGGGGAGATGCTTGCTCCCAATGCCGAAGAGCTGATCGCGACGGTGGGGATGGTGCTTGCCGGAGAGATGGATGCCGCGCAGGCAAAACGAGTCATCTTCGCCCATCCGACTTTCAGCGAAGCGTTGGAGCGCACCTTTTACCGCCTATGATCGTACACGAGTGGGGAGAGATAGCCTACGAAAGGGCGATAGCACGTATGCGCCGTGTGCACGCAAAAGCGGTAGAGGAGGGGTGCAATCACTTGATCTTCTGTTCGCATCCGAGCGTTTTTACCGTCGGTGCGGATGACAAGGGGGAGTGGGGTGTACCCACAATTCGTTGCGATCGCGGCGGTGCGATCACCTGCCACTCACCGGGGCAGCTTGTGAGCTATTTTTGCTTTCAAGCGAAGGTGCCCGCCCGCTTTTACGCCAACGTGTTGCAGGCGTACGATAAGCTGCTTAAAACATGGCTACCGCAAGTAGCGTATGATAAAGCGCGCCCCGGTTTTTATATCGAAAACCGCAAACTTGTGTCGTTGGGCTTTCGCTATAGCCGCGGCGTGTCGCTGCACGGGGTGGCGCTCAATGTCGATGTCGATCTGGCACTGCACAACCGCATCAACCCCTGCGGTCTAGAAGGGGTGTGTGCCACATCGCTGGCAGCGGAAGGGGTAGAAGTCTCGATGCAGAGTCTCAAAAAGCTACTCTTGGCACAGCTTTCGGAGGTGTTCGATGATCCCGTACAAGCCTAAGGTCAAAGCGCCCGATCCCCATCTCGTCTCGTACACGACAAACATTCTCCGCAACCACGGCATCACGACGGTATGTGAAGAGAGTGCCTGCCCCAACAGAGCGGAGTGCTACGCGGCGCATACGGCGACCTTTATGATTTTGGGCGATACCTGTACGCGCGCGTGCCGTTTTTGCAATGTCAAGACGGGCAGAGGCGCACCGCCCGATCCCGAAGAGCCGCAGCGTATCGCCGAAGCGGTCGCGGCACTTGGGCTTGCGTATGTGGTGATCACCTCGGTGGACAGGGACGATCTGCCTGATCTGGGGGTAGGACACTTTTGCGCCGTGGTGGAGACACTGAAGCGTACGTTACCCGATGTGAAGGTGGAGATGCTTACCCCCGATTTTAAAGCGAAAGAGTCGTTGCTTGAGCGGATCGTTGCCTGCGGTGCGGACAAACTGGCGCACAACGAAGAGACGGTGCGCAGACTCTCGCACGCCGTACGCCCCCAAAGTGACTACGACCGTTCGCTTGATGTGCTGCGTTACTACGCCGCGCATTTTCAAAAAGGCAGGGTGAAATCGTCGCTGATGGTGGGGCTGGGCGAAACGAGCGAAGAGCTCGAAGAGACGATGAGAGATTTGCGCGATGCGGGCGTAGAGGAGCTGACCGTGGGACAGTATCTGCAGCCTACACCCCGCCATTTACCCGTAGCACGCTACTATGACGCGGCGTTTTTCGAGAGGATCAAAGAGAAAGCCTACCGCCTCGGTTTCAAAGCGGTCGCCGCGGCACCGTTGGTGCGCAGTTCGTATCGTGCAAAGTATCTTAGTTGATATAGTGAGCGCGTCCGTCATTACCGATGTAGTACGTATGCCCGTACTGATCACGGTAGTATTTTCGGCTCTTATCCTGACTGTCACCGATGGCTGCACCGGCAATCCCGCCAAGTGCTGCACCGATAACAGTTGATTTGGTATCGTGTCCGATCGCCTGCCCAACCAGTGCACCGCCGCCGGCACCAAGAAGTGCTCCCTTCTCTGCACGTGTTTCGGCACATCCCTGGAAGAGAAGTAGTCCCAGACTTATGCCAATAAGTGTCAATATTTTGATATGTTTCATGTTTTATCCTTTTTTCGTGGGTATTGACCGATTATAGCATAATTTCACACATGGGATTACATGCTGCAACTATTGCCACGTGATCCCCAGCGTACAATGATACCACGCTTATCGATTTCAAGAAAGAGTTTGCATGTTCTGTATTGTACATTATTGTTGTAGGCAAAACTCATCCCACCGTAATACCCGCCGTAACCATAGTAGCCAAATGCCGGAGTGAATGTCGGGGTGGAGTAGATACGTGACCTTTCATAGACATAGACTTCGTGACCGTTGGCTAAACGGTATGTCATGTCCGGGTAACCATAAGTCTCTTTAAAATAATGGATACTTTTCCCTACCCAACTGTTATAGTGTTTGACAAAATTTGCATGATTTGCACAGCCAGAGACCAATAAAGATGTAGCTACAGCGATCATCATTTTGATGATAGTTTTCATGAAATCTCCTTTTTAATTTAGTATACATGTGTTTTATCAACAGACTGTGAATGAGTGTGTTTGAGTATCTGTACCGATGCGGTCATACCCACACGGAGTTTGACATTTTCAGGCAGCGGATCGAGTTTGATACGTACAGGAATACGCTGGGCAAGGCGTATCCACTGAAAGACCGGTTTGACGCTTGGGAGCAGGTTAGAACCGGGATTTCCGTCCGAAGGAGAGATGCCCCATGCGATCGATTCTACTTTGCCTTTGAGTGGTGTGTCAGGGTAAGCCATAAGGGTTACAATAGCGTTATCACCTACTCTAACATTGGGAATAGTATCTTCTTTAAAGAAACCAAAGACCCAAAACGAGGAGGTGTCCACAAGGGCAAGCAGCGGCTTGTTGGCAGTTGCCTGCGTACCGATCTGGAAGTTGATATTGGAGACGTAGCCATCTACTTCAGCATACACTTTTGTATAGGCAAGATTGAGTTTTGCAGTATTGAGTGACTCTGTTGAAGCATCGATATCGGCAAGGGATTTGAAGTAGTTGGTTTCACTGCGAACGTAGTCTTTCTGGGAGACGGCACCCCTGTCCTTTTCATAGATCTTCTTGATGCGTTCGTACTCTATTTTGGTACCTTTTGCCGCTTCAAGAGTACGTTGCAGGCGTGCCTGTGCCTGCTTGACCTTGAGCTTGTACTGGGAGGGATCGATCTCAAAGAGCAGATCTCCTTTTTTTACTTTCTGGTTATCTTTGACATAGATTTTGGTCACCATGCCTGTCACACGTGGTGCAACCTGAATCACCTGTGTACGCACCTGCCCGTCACGTGTCCATGGATTATCGGCATATTTTCTGTATTTTGCATATCCAAAGTATAGTGCAGTACCGAGAATGGCTGCTGTCAATAGGAGTTTGATGATATTTTTTGCCATGAATGTTCCTTAAAATTTTATCCAATATGTATCGATAAGTACCAGATAGAGTACCATGATAGCGATAAATACATATGCAGGTGCAAACAAAAATCGTGAGAGTTTCAATTTGTTCAGCAGTATAACCGTTATAAGTGCAGCAAAAAATGCTGTAAGTACGGCAGGCAGTACCGGAGAAAAATAGACATCACCAATGCTTAGTTCATGTGGAAAAGGATTACTCATGCATCAATCCTTTGGGAAGTACGGTTGCATTGCCGTCAAGCATCGTTCCCCAGTCAGTACGAGACTTCATCCGTGTTACAGTCTCTTTGGAGAGGTAATGTCTGCCTCTGCTGATCTGCCATCCACCTCCAAGTGCTTTATAGAGCGCGACTGCATAGAGTGCAACGTTGCCTTTAATGATGGCATATCTATCCTGTGTACTGGTGAGTTTTTCAACGGTTGTGAGCAGACGTTGATAGCTTACAAGACCATCATTGTATTGAATGACTGACAGGTTGAATGCACGAAGGGTTGCCGTCACTGCTTTTTGGTTCTCTTTTTGCTGTTTGAGCGTCAGTGCATATCCTTCAAGCGCGTTGGAAACTTCTGCTACAGCGCCCAGTACTGCTTTGTTGTAGTTAAAGAGGCTCTCTTCCAAGATGGCATCTTTGAGACGTATTTTGTTTTTGATCTGTCCGTAATTGAGAATGTTCCATGACAATGACGGCCCTATAGTGATGGCGAGAGGATCATTGCCTTTTAGCCAACTGCTGAATTGATTGGTGTTATGGTAGCCAATAGAGCCAAACAGAGAAAAACTTGGATAGAGTTCTGCCATACTCGCACCAAGTTTTGCCGCATTGGCATGGACAAGGTATTCGGCAGCTTTGATATCGGGACGCTGTGTAATAAGGTTTGCATCGATCTTGTAATGGGGATTGAGTGTGGCTTTTGGTACCATATCTACATCTACCAGTCCCTTAAGCCTGTCATTGAGTTGTATGATTCCTTTGTGTGTCGCAATGAATCGGTTGGCATTTTGGAACAGTTTGGTATTGCCGCGCTGCAAAATACGTTCAATGTCTGAAGTCTCCATATTCAGCAGCCGTGCCAGTGCATTGCGTGCTTTTAACTTGCTGATTTCCATGGCGGGAATGCTGGTGCGGGTGTTATAGAGCTGGGTACGTGCCTGTTGGACATCGAGTTCGGAGACATTACCGGAATTGAACTGTATTTCTGTCATTTTCAAGACACGTTCCTGGATAATGACATTCCGTTTTGCATACGTTAAACGTTCTTGTGCTGTGCGGTAGCTGATATAGTTGCGCGCCACTTCCGCAATGACGGAGACCATGATGTTATCGTAGCTGGCAACACGGGCATAGAGTGATGCTTTGCTTGCTTCGATGCCTCGTGCATATTTCCCCCACAGGTCAAGCTCCCATCCCATATCGAAACTGACATCGGCAGTAGCAAAGTCGGCAAGTCCTGTTTTGGAAGAAGAGGCTGTTGCATTGATTTTTTGCGATTGGGGAAAGGTGAGCCCCCGTACAGCTCCGAGTATGGCACGTGCCTGTGCTATGCGTACCCCTGCACTTTTTATATTGAGGTTCTGTGTATATGCTTTTTGTATCAGTAGGTTGAGTGTCGGATCATTGAAGGTATGCCACCAGCGTACCACCGGACTGTTTGCGGCTGTGTGGTGCTTCCATTGTTTTGGAAGAGGCGGATTGGAGATGCCTGTAAAATCAGGACCAAGTTTTGCACATCCGGCAAGCATTAGCAATGTTGCAGTAACAATGGCAATAGGATGCAATAGGGATGCTTTCATTAAAATCTGCTCTCTTTCAGTGAAGTAAAGTCCATAGATGTCATTTTGTGTTTACAATCTAGCAGTGTACGCCAGATATGCTGATAGAATGATAGTATTTCGTAAAAGGAAACGATTGTTTGTTGTTCATATCGGTGCATGTCCTGTCTTGCAAAAAAGGTGTTGAGCTTCTCTTCAAATGCTTTGTCTGTCGGGACTGCAACGGACTTCTCTTTTGAGGTGGTAGGGAGTTTTAGCATATGCAGCTGGGTAGAGAGTGCCGTGTAATCCTGTTCCAGTACGTAGGCGCGTATCAGGGGGTTAGCTTGCTGTTTCTCTATTGTACCTGTGTTCATCATCAGCAGTGTGGCAAAGCGTTCGCAACTGTAGACATAGGCAAGCAGACCGTCCTTGTCTATATCATTAAAATAGTTTGTATCGATCTGGTTCGCCCATAGCTTCATTTTCGTTACCGTAGACATGAGATAACGTGCACTGTGACGCGCAAGGATTTTTTGAAAAAGAGGATATGTACCGTTTAAAAGTGCCAAGTCGTAGCGTACCATCTGTAGCGATTGAGTGAAAAAACGTTTTTGCAAAATGAGAAAAAGATGCTCGGGTTTGGTGGAAAACGGCAGATAGTAAAAAAGCAGCAGCAAAGAGAGGAAAGCATAGAACATGGTTAAGATTAGCAGGAAAATATCAAAAGCATAATACATTTGGTTTGCAATATTCATCGTGACCAGTCCCATGAGAAAAAAGATGGAGACTTCCGCAGGCAGAAAGTAAAAGCCGATAAACCCGTAAATGAACAAAAAGAGTGTGAGTTCAAATCCATTGTTCAAATGTGGCAATATACCTATATAGGCGACGGTTGTTACAATAAATGAGATCGTAAAAATGATAATAAGTTGGGAGGGTTTAATAGGACTGAATGCGGTAATGACACTCAAACCCGTTGCCAGTGTTACGACCATAAATCCGCCCGGAGGGTTAAAATATATCCAAAACACAACACCTGCCCAGAAAACAAGAAACGTGATCAGTGCTGCTTTGAGATGTTCCGGATCGAGCAGATCAAAAGCATGTGTGTGTACAGGTTTATCATTGTTAAACTGTGTAGGTTCAGAGCGATGCAAAGCATTGAGTTTTTCTGCAATGCGTGATAGAAGTGCATGGAGATTACGTGTTTCAAGTGCAAGTGCTCCAAGGGTGGCACGCTCAAGTTGTGAGAGTGGTTGAGCAGCCTCAAAGATGACAGAGAGTTCAGCCTTTGGGGGAATGTCAATGTGTTTTTTGTCTTCCCAACCATCGATAATAGCATTGAAAAGCATCTCTATCTGGTTCCTGACGCTCTCATAGCCTTTCAGGTAATGCGATGTCGGTTTTGGAAGTTGGGAAAGTTCTCTGGAAGCAGGCAGCAGCGAAAGCAGTGTATCCAGTTCCTTGAAATCACGCAGAAGACTTCGCCACTGTGCCGGAGAGAAGCTCTCTTCCATCACACCTGATATTTGTGGAATACTTTTGGCAAGTGTCTGTTGGGCTTGCAGGGCTTCATTGTGGAGTGCATAGCGTTTCTTCTCATCTTCAAAGCGGTGTTCATAGCGTGTTTTGAGCGCTTTGCTGAGTGCTTTGGCATGTCTAAATTCTGCTTTTTTGCCACTGTAGGGCCAGATGATAATACCGACAAGGGTGTAGACCGCAATAGCAAACAGTGTCATATAGGCTTTGTTGACACCATAAAGAAAAACATTGTCTGTATTGCCGTTTTGAAACATCAGCATCATGGTCATACCTGTCAGCATAAATACGGTCATATCACCTTTGTAGGTACGTGCAAGATGAAAGACAAATGTAACCATTAAAGAGAGTGCAAGCAGATAAAGGAAACGCTCCTGAGGGAATAGAATGACCAAACCGATGCCGATGACTGCACCGATGACAGAACCTATGACACGCAGCATGCCGTTCATGACTGCATTTTCGAGTGATCCGACTGCAGCAATGAGCATGACGGTGGTAGCTGCCGTGGAGACATTGCTCCATCCCTGCGAAAAAGCGATAAGATAAACAAGAACCAGACTTGCTGCTGCTTTGATGGAAAACTTCATCTTATCGTTGAGCAGCGGTGCATTGGTCTGGGCTGAAAATTCGGTGTTTATCGTTGCTCCCATCATAAGAAGTTCCTATCGTCTATTTAATGCATTGAGTCTTAAACTGATAAGACTGGAGACGATGATTGCCATATAGAACACCCCAATGACCGCTTCCATATAGGCGAAAAATTCGGCAATATGGTTTTTAGGAAGGATGTCGCCATAACCAAGGGTTGTGAGGGTAATGAAACTGTAGTATGCCATATGTGAAAAGCCTGCCTGCCAACTGTGTATCTCTATGCCGCTGAATGCTGTGGGGTCAAAAAGCAGGATGATCATATAGATAACTGTCCAGATAAGTCCCAGCATCATGTAGAGTGTCAGTGATCCTATGAGTTTATTGGCATCGATATCCCCCTCAAAAAGTACCTGCCTGAAAGCTTTTGCCACAATGCCGATGAAAAAGACAAGAAGGGTTACAAGTACCAGAAACAGATATACTTTCCCAGAAAAGAAGTGTTCTAGGATATTGAGGATGACAAAGACAGGAAGTAGTACAAAGATGATACGTTTCCATGTAGTATCGGTATGGAGTGTACGGATACTTGTGATGAGCATGAGAACAATGATGAGGCTGAAGGCTCCTTCACTGAAAACATTGGAAAACTCTGCTACTACAGCGGCTGTCAGCAAAAAGAGCAGCAAAGATGCAAAAAGGTAGGCAAAGTTGTTTTTTCTGCTAAGCGGTTTCATGAGAGCTGTTTCGCTTCCTCTTCCTCTTTGACCTCTGCAATCCAGAGTTCGAAGAGTTTGTATGCCAGTGCGAAGATCACTGCTCCTATAAAGAGCCCGATCATTCCCATGAGCATCATGCCGCCAATAGCACCGATGAGGATAACCAGCATGGGAATGTCCACACCACGCCCCATCAGCATCGGTTTAAGTACACCGTCAATAGCACCGACAATGAGCATATAGACAGTAAAGATGATTTCCGGTGTACCGCTACCCTGAGCAAAGACCCATGCAATGATCGGTCCGATGACAATAAGTGCAGGCATCTGGATAATGGTCAGGAACATGATAACCAGTGCCCAGACAATAGAAAAAGGAACCCCCATCAGTGCTAAACCTATAAAAGCGAAAAGTGCCTGAATGATAGCAACCCCCAGTACACCGGTGACAACAGAACGGATAGTCAGAACAGAAAGGTTTGCCCACTCATCCCCTTTGTCACCAAGCAGGCGGCGCATAACTGTTTTGTAAAAGTGCTCGCCCTCCTCTGCGCCCAAGAGGAAAAAGGCAGCAATGATCATGGCACCGATGAACATCAAAATGGTACCAAGTCCGCTGCCCAGTGCGGAGAAAACAGAACCGGCAATATGTTTGATCTCGTTTTTAAACGGTACAAGGGTTTTGGCAAGGTTGTGGGAGGCAGAATCCCACAGTTTATATGCTTTTTCACCAATCAACGGCCATTCTTTTACCTTCTCAGTCGGTGGAGGAATATCGATGGAGCCATCCTGCAAAGCTGTAGCGAGTTGATGCCCGGTTTCGATCATAGTATCGGAAAGAAGATAGGTAGGCAGAGCGAGTGCTGCAACCACAAGAAATGTCATACTGATGATGATCTTTTTACGGTGTCCAAAGCGTGCTTCAAGCATTTTAACTACCGGCTGCAGTGCGACGGCAATGATGATTGCCCAGATGACAATGGGTAAAAAGGGTTTGGCAATGAGGTAGGTGATATAGATAACAAGGAAGAGAAGACCGAGTTTTACGGCAATCTCAATGGCAATGTTGACCTTCTCCTCTTTTTCAAGTCGGTTGGGCATAAGATATTTCCTTTGTGTGATTATTCCATCCTGATAACCATAAAAAATAGATGGGTATAATTATAGCGAAAAAGCGTAATGTTTTATCTGCTCTCTTATGGAAATGGGATATAATAAAAGAATATTATAGAAAGAGGAGGATAGGAATGAAAATATTGAAATATGTAGGTGCAAAGCCGAGAGTCTCCCAACACGGGGTCAGTTTCGATCCTTCCAATCCAGACAGCTATACCTTTTTGAGTGCAGCGGCAGAGCTGCTTGAAACACTTGATTTTAGCCCACAGGAGGGTAAAGAGGTCTACCTGCATACGGTACAGGAACATGAGTACAGCTGGAAAGCGCTGGTAGGGATACTGGAAAAGTATTGTGAAGATATCGATACGATCTTTGATGAAGGGCAGAAGCATACGGCAGAACTCATTGCCGAGTATCGTAAAAAGGTCGAAGAGAACGGCAAACTGAGTGCGGATGAACGTCAGGCATGGCTTGGCAATATTGACATTATGCGTGACTATTACCTTCAATACACAACCAACGAACGTGCTTACCACTGCCTTTTGAATGCACTTGCTGACAAGATCCATGCCAATCACATTGAAACGGTCAGTGTACCGCTTGGACGAAACTACGGATTGGTGCTTGGTGACCTTGTCGATGTGCTGCGTGACCACAAACCGCCGTACGATGCAACGATGCGCATTGAAGAATACAATGGTTTAGGCTATGCGGTGCTCGATATGAACCGGGCAGTTCCTGTAGATATGTAGGTGGATCCATATGCTTGAGAGTGTCTGGGAGTTTTTGACCAATTTTACGTGGATGGCCTTGAGTCTGCTTTTTTTAGGAGTAATTTTTTTATTTATTTATGACCGCTATGTGCAGCGTGAACACCAGCTGCTGATCAACTATCCTGTTATCGGACGGTTCCGCTATCTGTTTGAAGCATTGCGGGAGCCCCTTCGGCAGTATTTTGCAGAAGAGACCTTTTATGAGTCCCGTGATAAAGTGGAGTGGGTCTACAAAGCGGCAAAAGATGTACCAAACTACCAGTCTTTCTCTGTGACACAGCCCTTTTCCGGGTCACGTTTTGTGATCAAACACTCGACCAATGTCAAAAATGAGGATGAAGTCTCAGATGATATGTCGGTTGTCTTTGGTGAAAAACGTCCTATTCCCTTTGTTGCCAAAACGCCCATTGTCCGTTCGGCAATGAGTGATGGTGCGCTCAGTCCGGAAGCGGTACGTGCATTCAGCCTTGGGGCGAAACTCTCCGGATTTACAGTTAACACAGGAGAGGGGAGTCTTACCTCCAACCATCTTTATACACTCAAGCCCGATCTCTCCGACGCAGGCTATCTTGAAATTGTCAAGAGTACACCAAAGGCAGAGTTTGTTTTTAAATTCATGGATTTTTTCTTCAACCGTAGTGCTGCGATCAAAGCCTACCGGAAGATACTCCTCAAAGACAACCCGACCCCCAACACCTACATCTACGACAGTGCTACCCACATTCTGTTCCGTGTCAACTGGAATGCGCCGCTGGAGGTATTCCCAAAAGAGGTACCGGAATCTTTGCCCGATATTATTTTTCAGATGAGTTCCGGACTTTACGGCGTACGTGACAACAATGGAGATTTTGATGAAGAACGGTACGCCAAAGTGATGCGTTTTTGCCGTATGACCGAGATCAAAATCGCGCAGGGTGCCAAGCAAACGGGTGGTAAGCTTTCAGGCAAGAAGGTTTCGGCAGATATCGCCTACTACCGTGGTGTGGAAGAGGGCAAAGACCTTTTCTCTCCCAACCGTTTCCCTTATGCGGACTCTCCTGAGCATCTGTTTGACTTTGTGGGCAGACTGCAGGAGATATCCCAAAAGCCTGTGGGGTTGAAGATCGTTATCTCGGATGCCAATGCGGTGGATGAGATGGCAGCCTATGCGGCGCAACGCAAAGCGGAGGGAAAACCGCTGCCGGATTTCATTACTGTAGACAGTGGAGACGGCGGCAGTGCGACTGCACCGTTGGAGATGATGGAGTCGGTAGGGTTGACAACCTACAATGCCCTCTATGTCCTTGACACTGCCCTGCGCAGACATGGACTCAGGGATGATGTGAAGATCATCGCCAGCGGAAAACTGCTGACCCCGGATGATGTGATTATCACCCTTTCTATGGGTGCAGATGCAGTAGGAATTGCACGCGGGTTTATGATGAGTGGCGGATGCATCAGAGCACGTATGTGTTCGGGGTACGGTTCGCACCAGTGTCCGGTAGGGATGGCGACACAAGACCCCAAACTCAGAGCATCCTACCTTGTGACTAAAAAAGGGCACGAGATTGCAAACTATCACAAAAATCTGCTCAAAGGGATGCGTACACTTCTTGCGATTATGGGGTTTGACGAAATCTCGAAACTGAACAGAAAAAACCTGACATATGTCAACAAGAATGGTGAGACATATTTCGATGTTGACAGCTATTTTACCCAGAAATTCCATTTGAAGTAGGGGTCGAAGCGGTATGGAACATGTGATTGTAGCGTGTCATGAGTGTGATGAACTGGTTAAAGTCACAAACCCGCACCGTGAGGGGCGTTTCAAATGTCCGGAGTGCGGCAGTCTGCTTTTTAGACACAAAGAGGGGATGGTTGAAAAGATGTTTGCCCTCTCTCTTGCAGCAGCGATCCTCTTTATTTTGACAAACTACTTCCCGTTTCTCTCCTTCCATGTCGCCGGCAATACCTCCCATGCCAATTTCGCCACAAGTACGATCTATCTTTTTCAGGCACACGACTGGCTTCTGGGGCTTGCAGTACTGATGACGACCATCGTTGTTCCCCTGATGCGTATTGTGCTGATGCTTGCGCTCTTTGGACCACTCTATTTTGGATATCTGCCGCGCTACACTGTTGCGGCACTCAAACTGCTCTCTCATTCGCTGCCATGGGCAATGCTCGATGTCTTTTTGGTAGGGGTGTTTGTCTCTATGGTAAAACTTGTTAAAATGGGTACCATTATTCCGGGGACATCACTTTGGGCATTTATGACCATGGTGTTTGTCATGGCAGCGATGCAGGTGACCTTCAATGCCCATGCCCTATGGGATATGATCGATGAGAGACAGAAGAGGAGAGAAACAGCATGAGAGCGATTGAACAGGGATTGATAAGCTGTCATCTCTGCCACCAGCTTGTAACGCTGCCAAAAGAACGGGGAGAAGGAGTACTGCACTGTCCGCGCTGCGGTGAACCGATGCATATACGCAAGCCAAACAGCATCCAGTATACATGGGCGCTGGTGATTGCCAGTATCATCTTCTATATTCCGGCAAACCTTCTGCCGATGATGGAGGTACACACCTTTGCCGGAACACAGGCAGATACGATTTTAAGCGGTGTACTCTACTTTCTGGAGACGGGCTCCTATCTGATCGCTGCGGTGATCTTTATTGCAAGTATCATTGTACCGATCACGAAGCTGATCATTCTGATCTATCTGCTTGTTTCGGTGCAAAAAGGCAGTGTCAAGAACAGACGCAGACGCAAGAAGCTCTATGTGCTGACCGAGATCATCGGAAAGTGGTCGATGGTGGATGTCTATGTTGTTGCCATCATGATCGCGCTTGTACACTTCGGCGGACTGA
>JALWTA010000031.1 GCA_027082955.1 Sulfurovum sp.
CTTTAAAGGACTTTTTCTCTATAATCCCATTCACAAATTTAACTGTTCCGGCATAGCTCAGCGGTAGAGTAGATGACTGTTAATCATTTGGTCCCAGGTTCGAATCCTGGTGCCGGAGCCACTTCCTTATTTTTGTGAAACTTTTTTCTCTGTTCCGGATTAGCTCAGTGGTAGAGTAGATGACTGTTAATCATTTGGTCGCTGGTTCGAATCCAGCATCCGGAGCCATAAAACTACTACAAAATTTCCAAAATCTTAAGTATCCATTCAAAATGAGAGTAAATTTTTCTATTCGGTTGAATATGCGCAGGATAGTATCCCCTACCTTTCGGTAAAGGTATACTCTTTTGCTTTCAGGATAGGTTTTAGAATGTAGTCCATAATTGTCTTTTTGCCTGTCATTATGTCTACTTTGACAGTCATTCCCGGAATGATTTTTAGAGGATGTTTTTTGGTACCCAAATAGTTTTTCTTCGTTTTGATGTGGATAATGTAAAAGACATTGCCTTTTTCATCTTTTGTCGTATCGGCACTGATATGTACCACTTTCCCTTCAAGTGAACCGTAGATACGGAAGTCGTAAGCGGTGATTTTGACAATGGCTTTCTGTCCTGGATAGATAAAGGCGATATCTGACGGTTTAATGCGAACTTCGAGCCAGAGGACATCATCGGTAGGTACAATTTCGACAAGCTTTTCAGCAGGCTGAATGACACCGCCTATGGTATTGATATAGAGTTTCTGTATGATACCATTGATGGGTGAACGCACTATCGTACGATGTACCTGATCTGAAAGTGCTTCTGTATTTTCTTTGACGCGAAGATGCTCAGCTGTCACTTCATTGAGCTCTTTTTTCGCATCATTTTGGAAAGTGATCTTTGCTTCCTTGATATTGTTCTCTATCTCACTGATCGCTGCTTTTAGGCGTGGAATGTCATTTTGGGCAGTACTGAGGTCGCTTTTAATCTGACTCTGTTCTCGTTGCAGTTTCATGAAATCGACTTTCGACTTAACACCTTGTTCTACCATAGGTTTCATCATTTTGACCTCTTCATTGATAAGGTCATTGGTTCTGGTCAAATGGACAATCTTGTCCCGAGTCTCTTTAAGCTCTTCCTCTTTTTGTAACTTTTGGTCTTTCAGTGCCTGTAGTTTTGCTTCTATCTGTTGTTGACGACTGTGATATAGACTTCGTTCATTTTCCACAAGCTGCGGCATTTTCTGTTCCAGCGATTTCGGTACGACAAAAGGTTTGCCTTCCGATTCAGCCTTTAGACGCATCATCTTTGCTTCCAGTTCATACAGTTTGATATTGGTGCTTTCGTATTGTGCCAGTGATTTTTCATTGTCAATCTTTAAAAGCGGTTGTCCCTTTTTGACACTGTCACCGACTTTAACATAAATCTCTTTGACAATACCTCCTTCCAGATTCTGAACAATTTTGTTCTCTCCGCTTGGTACGACTTTGCCTTGTCCTCGAGTGATTTCGTCAATTTTCGTCAGTGAAGCCCATGCAATGAAAATAGCGATGGCAAGCCCCCAGAAGTAGAGTGCCCATCTCATTTTTTTTGGTGTTTGCTCTGCCATAGCGGCACTGAGAGAGTTGATAAATTCATAATCTTCCGGTGAGAGTTTCTTTTTCATTTTGACTCTCCTTTGAGTGTATTGAGCACTTCATCACGTGGGCCGTCAAGATAGACTTTGCCCTCATGCATCACAATGACACGTGTGACATGAGCGAGAAGTTGAAGCTTTTGTGTTACCAAAATAAGGGTTTTATTTTCAAATGCTTTTGAAAAGTGGCTCATAAGACGGGTTTCGCTTAACTGATCTAAATTGGCAGTAGGCTCATCTAGCAGCATGACAGGAGCACCCGAAATGAGCGCACGGGCGATACCTATGCTTTGCCTCTGACCTCCTGAGAGCCCATGTCCACGTTCCCCTACAGGCATATTGAAACCAAGCGGATGGCGTTTAATAAATTCGTCTGCACCGCTAAGCTGTGCAACCTCCAGGAGCGTTTCATCGCTTGCAGTGGGATTGCGGTGGAGGATATTGTCTTTGACAGTTCCTCTAAAAAGGGAAACATCCTGGCTGACATATCCGAGAAAGCGGCGGAGTCTTGCCGGATCGATCTGGGCAATATCGATGTCGTCTATCAAAATAGAGCCTTCTGTCGGTTCATACAGTTTTAATATCAGTTTTTCGATCGTACTTTTTCCTGAACCTATACGTCCGATGATACCGACATGTTCCCCTGGGAGAATAGTAAATGAGACATCATTGAGTGCAGGTACTTCGCTCTCTGGATAGTAGAATGTGACATTTCTGAATTCAATCTTTCCCTTAAATGTATCACGCTCTATAAAATGCTGGTTATGGAGCCTTTCCATTGGCTGCGAAGTGATCGAATTGATGACATCATAGGCGGATTTTGCATCACTGTAGTTTGTCAGCAGCGCAGCTACCTGTCCCATGGGGGCAACTGTACGTGAGGCAAGAATGACAATACCTATGAGACCACCCATTGTAAGCTGCAGATCTTTGATCATATAGACACCCAGTATGACAATAAATACCGTTGTCAACTGTACGAGCAGTCCTGTGACTGTAGGAACAGAAGCTGATAAAAGTTTTGAATAGAGGCTTTTTTGGGCAATATCACCGACACTCTCTTCCCAATGCCACTGTATCTGTCCCGACATACCTTGGGTTTTGATCGTCTCGATATTTTGCAGTGCTTCAACCAAGATACCGTTTTTCCTCGCTGCAGCCTCATGGGTGCTTTCGATACTTCTTTCCAGTGGTTTCCGTATGATCAGTGCGTATACAAGAATCAGTGTCATCATTACAATAGGGACAAGCACAATAACCCCTCCGATATAATAGATAACCAGAAGAAAAATGACCGCAAATGGAAGATCGATGACCAGTGACATCGTTGCATTGGTCAAAAAAGAGCGTATCGCATCGAAATCACGAATATTGCTGGCAAATGAGCCGACCGACTTGGGATGATATGCCATTTGGAGGTCAAGTACCTTTTCGAAGATAATCGATGACATGATCACATCACTTTTCTTCGCTGCGATCTCCAGCATTTTAGTTCTGAAATATTTTAAAAAACTGTCCAGCAGATATACAACAATAACACCAACGGCAAAGACAAACAGTGTTTCAGTAGCATTGTTCGGTATGACACGGTCATAGACATTCATCGTAAAAAGCGGTGAAGCGAGGACAAAAAGGTTTACCAAAAGTGAGGCGAGCAGTACATCTTTGTAAATAGGCCAGGAGAGTTTGAGTGTATCCCAGAACCAGTGCCGGTCACGGTGTTTGTGCACAAAGGTTTGCTGCTCTTCCTGTGGGATCTCTTTTTTCAGTAAAAAGGCATATCCCAGATACTCTTCATCGAGTTTTTCAACCGGAACCCACTCCTCTAACGGCACTTCACCAGGATAGATGACCTTCGCCTCCGTACGCGTTTCGTTAAAAGCTTCGAGAATGCATGACTGGCCATGCGCAAGTAGAAGAATAATCGGTAAATGCAGTTCAAGTATTGTATGGAGATCTCTTTTAATCAATGTGGTTTTATAGCCTGCTCTTTTGCTGGCACGGGAGAAAAGCGTACTTGCCTGCGAAAAGGTTAGGAGATCGGGTGATTTCGAATCCGGTGCCAAGGGCAAACCCGCTAGCAGAGTGTCTACAGAAAGACTTTTTGCGTATCGTGCGGTAAATAGCTGTAGTGTATCCAGCAGTATGTCAGAACGTATTTTATGTATGTTACTCATGATATAACCTATAGGACAAGTTTAATGTCAATAACTATAGCACAATTTCACTAATATGCTTTAATATGGATTATGGCTTAAATCTTATAAAAAGTATAAACAATAAATATTAATGATCGTACATATATATACTATTGTTAATTGAGTAAATCTACTTTTTTAGTATATAATAAAATATCTTTTTTGTGGCATATTTTTTGTTTTTGCACCAGAGAAGCAGATTATTAACCTATTGGTGAAAAAAATATAATAAAATATAAGGTATGAACAACCAACGTTTTTATATTTTTCTACAAAAACAGATTTTGCTGATGATCGGGCTTTCGCTGATCCCGGGCATGGCATATATCTTTTTGGGCTGGATGAACGGCATTGTAATGCCGGCATTGGTCTGGTATGGGCTCATGGTTGCTGTTTCTCTGTATGGATGGCGTCTCTATCGGCGTTTCAGGATAGAACAGATGAATGAACGGCGACTAGAACAGTGATATATGCAGTTAGCGGTTTTTTTCTATATTATTTTTGCGCTTTGGACGCTGATATTTTTGCTGTATGGTACTGAAACTGCGCATCATCTAAATTATATTGCCGTCTTTACACAGATCGGTGCATCGG
>JALWTA010000032.1 GCA_027082955.1 Sulfurovum sp.
CTTTTTTGTATGGTTTGAACCGCATTTTGGGCATTTTTTTACAGCGCATTGTAAATAATCCCTTTTTAAGCACCATGCTACCGGGCTTTGCTTAGGTTTTTAGCAACCCGTTTTTTCCATTAAGTCAAAAAAGATGATTAAAAAGTATATTGCATTATCGCTGGCTGCAAGTGTCAGCCTCTTTGCCCAAAGCGAACTTGAAGAGGTCAAAGCACTTTTGGCACAACAGATCAAGCTTACCAAAGCGCTTCAAAAGCGTGTGGCAGCACTTGAAAAAGAACAGCAAAAAGCTGTACACCACAAACATCATAAAAAGAAACCGGCGGCACCTGCTGCACAACCTGAAGATGTGGCACCAGCACAAAGTTATGCTGCAGAAGAACCATCTGCGGATGTGTCACAGCAGACGGCACAGACATTTGACCAAAAGTCGTTTCTGCCTGATATCGCACTGATACTGGATGGCTCAGCCGTAGGCAGAAGTGTGGACAACAGCACTTATGAAACACGCTATATCCCCGGATTTAGCAGCTATGACCCTGCCAATGTTGCTGAAATTCCGTTTAATAAGAACAGAGGGTTCAACTTCAATTATGCGGAGCTGGCACTACACTCAACCGTAGGACCCTACTTTGATGCAGATGCGATCTTCCACCTTAAGCCTGATGCTTTTGAAATTGAAGAAGCGTACATTACCAGTAGAAGTCTGCCTGACGGATTGCGTTTGAAATTGGGTAAATTCCGTAGCGAGTTCGGACGTATCAATGCTATTCATCAGCATGCTTGGCGTTTTACGGCACAGCCGCTTGTCTATGAAGCGCTGCTTGGTACGGAAGGGATCAATGATGCAGGTGCTCAGCTTCAATGGGTACTGCCGACAGATACCTACGTGATGGCAGGTATTGAAGCACTGCAGGGCAGCAATGATATCAGTTTTGGGAACATTGAAAAGAACAATCTCTATATAGGGTATCTTAAAAGCAGCGTGGATGTAGGGGATACCTCGACCCTGCTTGGGGGACTCTCCATTGCGCATGGCAAGAACGACACGGGGCATACTACCGATATATACGGTGCTGATCTGACACTTAAGATAGCACTGGACAGCTACAGTTCCATTGCGTGGCAGTCGGAGTTGCTGTATCGTGACAAGAAACATGATGCAGGCAGCGACAATCAGGCAGGGTTCTATACACAGCTTGTCTACCAGTACAACCAGAACTGGGCAGGTGGTGTACGTTACGATCTGCTTTTTAAAAACCTCTCCGGGCAGCCTGACAATCTGGACCGCTATACAGCGATGCTGGAGTACAAGCCTTTTGAATTTACAAAATTCAGACTCCAGTACACCTACGATCGGTCACAGGCATTTGGCATAGATGATAAACGCAAAAACACTTCCGAGTTGCTGCTTGGATTTACCATTGAAGCAGGCGCGCATGGCGCACACGCATTTTAGGAGACACCCATGAAAAAAATTGTTTTAACCACACTGATCCTTTCTGTATCGCTCTTTGCACGCATCAATGTTGTTGCAAGCTACCCCTATCTTGGCAAGATCGTTGAAGCAGTAGGTGGAGACAATGTCAAAGTCAAGGTACTTGCTTCACCGAAGTTCGACCCGCATTTTGTTATTCCAAAACCTTCACTTATTCCTGCTATTGCGCGTGCGGATATGCTGGTTGCCAATGGAGCAGGACTTGAGATCGGCTGGCTGCCGCCGCTGCTCAAACGTGCCAACAACCCTAAAGTGCGCATTGGTGCAGCAGGCTTTGTTGATGTGAGCCGTGCCATACACCTGATTGACAAACCAAAAGCGGTTTCACGTGCCTATGGGGATGTGCATCCTGAGGGTAACCCGCACTTCGATACCGATCCGCACAATGTACTGCCTCTTGCACGATATATCGTCAAACATCTCAGTGCAGTGGATGAAACCCATGCCGCTGTATATGAGACAAACCTTGCTCGCTTCTCATCTCATTGGAAAGGTTTTCTCAAGCAGTTTGATGCAAAAATGCGTACATGCCGCGGCAAGAAAGTCGTACAGTACCATGAACTCTACAACTATCTGCTCAGACGCTACGGCATCAAACCCGCTGCAACAGTAGAGCCGCTACCCGGGATTGCTCCAAGTTCCAAGCATACCATGGCATTGATCATGAAGATGAAGCGTATGCATATCGATACGATTCTGCAAGACCCATACCATGAAAAGAAAACTGCCAAGTTCATTGCTGCCAAAACAGGTGCGAAGGTCATTATATTGCCGCATGACGTAGGGGCAGTTGGCGGTACAGGTACACTTGAAGCGTTCTATAATACCATCGCGGAGCGCCTATGTCACTGATAGAACTGCTTTGGCCGGCCTTTGTGCTGGCGATACTGTTGGTATTCATTCATGCGATTTTCGGGTTGGAGATCATTAAACGCGGAGTAATATTTACCGACCTTGCCATA
Organism: Sulfurovum sp.; assembly: GCA_027082955.1. Classification (GTDB taxonomy): domain Bacteria; phylum Campylobacterota; class Campylobacteria; order Campylobacterales; family Sulfurovaceae; genus Sulfurovum. Next base: position 2,461 of record JALWTA010000032.1, read on the forward strand.
GGGCAGTTTGCTGCCATCGGTGTGGCGTTGAGTCTGCTTTTTTTTGACGGACGCTATGCCTTTGTACTGACACTGCTTTTTGCCCTTATCGGTGCGCTGCTGATCTCGGTTGCCACCTATCGTGTCAAGCATATTGAAGCCTTTATCGGGATGCTTTACGCATTGGGGGCAAGTGCCATCATTGTATTGCTTTCGGATACGACACAGGGTACGGAACTCTTCAACAAACTGCAGGCAACCGATATCCTTTTTACTGCCCCTTCCGATCTGTGGGAGCCGTTGGGATTGTATACAACGGTGGCACTCCTTTTTTGGTATTTTAAAGAGCGAACATTGGGCTGGCTCAGAGAGCTTCTGTTTTTTGGACTGCTGGCATTGACAGTGACCTCTTCAGTACAGCTTGCAGGGGTACTTGTGGTCTTTGTGCTGCTTATTGTCCCTGTATTTTTGGCACTTCTGCAACAGAGATTTGCTCCTTTGCCGTTTGCATGGGTGAGCGGTTCGGCAATCATCATCGCTGCAATGGTTTTTTCTTATCAGTTTGATTTGCCGACAGGATATACGATCGTCTTTGTTGCATCGCTAAGCGGTATTGTCACTGCATTGGTATTTGGTAAAAACAGATCATAGGGATACTGCTTTCCTGAGCATATTCATTTGGGTTTCATGTTGATATGATATGATAATGCCACAATCCTCAGAGGAGACCGGTGTGGGAATGAAGGAGAACAGCGTGTCGACCAGAATCAAAAATGTCAGTATTATTATCTCGCTCTACAATGAAGAGGAGAACATCCAAAAGCTCTTTGAAGAGCTCTATCTGGTAGAGCAGTCACTCTCTGATGTTGTCACATTTGAATATATTTGTGTCAATGACGGCAGCAGCGATCATACGCTTTCGCTTTTAATGCAGGAGATGAAACACCATCCCAATATTAAAATTTTCAATTTCTACCGTAATTTTGGACATGAGATCGCTATGACGGCAGGGATGGATCAATCGGGAGGAGATGCTGTTATCTTTATGGATGGTGATTTGCAGCACCCACCACGGCTGATCAAAGAGATGGTGTATGCATGGCTTGACGGATACAAAGTGGTATTGACCCAAAAGATTACAAAAGACACTGAAAAATCCTTCACCTACAAACTGCTCTCTTCTGCATATTATTATGTGCTTAACCGCCTTTCCGACTTTGAAATACCCAAAGATTCACCGGATTTCAGACTCTTGGACAGAGAGGAAGTGGAAGTTTTGAAAAAGATCGATGAACATGACAGAATGTTCCGGGGAATGCTGAATTTTATTGGATATAAAAACTATAAGATCATCCCTTTTGAAGTCCCTAAACGCTTTGCGGGAGAATCAAAATACAACTACCGAAAATCATTCAGGCTTGCTATGGACAGTATTATGCAGTTTTCAACAAAACCGTTGAAGGTTGCAACCTATTTAGGTGTGATCTCCATTGTGCTTGCTACCATACTCGGGGTAGATACGCTTATTGAATATCTTTTCTACAATCATAAACGTACCGGCTATGCGACCACTATGATAGTGATACTCTTCATGAGCTCTATTCAATTTATCATTTTGGGAATCATCGGTGCCTATATTGGGAAAATCCACATTGAGGTGAAAAAGCGACCGCTCTATTTTGGCGAGTTGATCGAAGCTGAGAAGCTGAAGGAACACGATGCATAGTGCCAATGCCGGTACAAGAAAACAGTTGACCATACTGCTGGCTGCCATCATCGTTATGCGGCTGGTCTCTATGGTGTTCATGCCGTTGACAGATACAACCGAAGCGCGATATGCCAACACAGCATTGATGATGGCAAATCTGAATGACTGGATCACACCGTTTTTCCGCTACCATGAGCCTTTTTTGGGGAAGCCGCCGCTGGCATTTTGGTTTGAAGCGATCTCCTATAAACTTTTCGGTATTGCAGATGTGGTCCCAAGACTTCCCTCTTTGCTGATCACGCTTGCAACGGTTTGGCTGATCTATAAGCCGGTAGCACTGCTGCACGACAAAATGACCGCATTGCTGGCAGCACTGATCTACCTGAGTACGGCGGTGGTCTTTGTGTTAAGCGGTGTGGTGATGACCGACCCGTTTTTGGTGTTTGGTACCACTCTTTCACTGGTTTCGTTTCTTTTGGTTATCTGTGGACACAGTGCTTATTGGCGCTATCTCTTCTTTGTGGGTGCAGGGATCGGTATATTGACCAAGGGACCGTTGGCGCTGGTGATTATAGGCGGGATAGTCGTACTCTGGATACTCCCTGACGCCAGACGCAGACTTGGTTTTCTGAAGCTGTTCCCATGGGTCAAGGGTACCGTGTTGATGTGTCTGATTTTTGTGCCGTGGTATGCTATGCAGGAGATTAAGAATCCGGGATTTTTGTACTATTTCATTGTCGGTGAAAATCTGGGAAGATTTTTGGATACGGGATGGCACGGCGACAAATACGGATATGTACATAAAGAGGCAAGAGGGATGATCTGGCTTTTCTGGATCGCTGCGGCACTGCCATGGAGTATTACTGCCATGACAATAGCGGCAAAGCATGCCAGAAAAGTATTTTCTCCGGATGCCATAAAGGTATACAAAGACGATACCACCATGTTCTATTGGGTATGGGCACTCTTTATCATGCTCTTTTTTACCTTTGGCGGTAATGTACTATGGTACTATACGCTGCCTTCCATGGGAGGTTTTGCTATTTTGCTTGCCCGTACACTTGTCGTTGAAGACGGCAAGCGCATCGCTGTTTCTATGAGACTGATAAGGTTGAATGCCCTTGCAATACCGGTATTGAGTCTTGCTGCGCTTGTGGCAGTGCTCTATAAGCCCACTATGGTCAAAACGGAAAAATATCTTGTTGCTGCATACCATCAGCAGGCAAAACCGGGTGAAAAGATATATTTTATAGGCAAGCCTTCATTCTCTGCAGCCTATTATATGAATACAGGGGAAAATCTGAAAGCATTGACACCGCAGGCATATCGTCGTGAGAGACGAATCGGAGAAGGCTACTATCTGGTCGTTAACCGCAGTGATGACAGTAAACTCTCACATGAAAGTTTGCAGCCGATTGCAGATTCCAAAGGATATGTGCTCTACTATCATCCGCCTCGCTGATTGATTTACGGATTTTTCTTTCTCTTTGGACCTTTGAGCATCTGACGTTTGATGTGCAGGCGGTCTTTGAGTTTGTCTATGCGGCTTTTTTCACTCTCTTCCAGATCTGCATTGATGTTTTCAACCTCTTCACCGATCTTGACCGAAAGCATTTCCGACTTTTTCATGGCAAGGATCTGTGATGGGAAGATGCTGCGGTGCCCTGAGAGAAGAAAACTGATAACGGCACTCAGAGCAGCGTAGTGGGCAATATCGATTCCAAAGAGTTCTACTGCCATAATGGTCGATGCAATAGGGGTATTGGTGGTTGCTGAGAGCACACTGACAAAACCCAGTGCGGAAAAGAGTGCAATATGTTCCGGGGAGACAATACTGCCAAAGGCATGTCCGCTGGTCGCACCGACAAAGAAGATCGGGGTGATGATACCGCCGCTGCCTCCTGCTCCCAGTGAGAGTGAGGTAAAGAGCGTTTTGAGCAGGAAGGTGTACCAGTGGATATCCAGAAGATAGCCTGCATTGGGATTGATGGTATGGTTTATGGTATCCAGACCGAGACCAATATACTTTTCCCCGAAGATAAGCGTAAGAATGACGATCATTAGGCCGCCGAAGAAGGCTTTTAGATACATGCTGATAGGAATTTTTTTGATCACTCTGGCGGTATTGTTCACCGATGTGATGACAATATCGGAGACAACCCCAAAAAAGACAGCCGCTAGAATGACCTTGAAGATCAGTAAGAGGTTTAGAGAAATATCTTGATAGAAGTGCAGGTTGTAGTAGTTGTATTTAATGCCAAGAAACTGTGCCGTGGTAAATGCTGCGAAGCCGGCGATGAATGAAGGCAGTAGAACATCGTAGAGGATGACTCCGATGATGAGCACTTCTACACCAAAGATGGCGCCGGCTACCGGTGTGCCAAATACGGTTGCAAATCCGGCACTGATCCCGCAGATGACCAGTTTTTTCCGGTCATGCTTTGTAAAATGGAACAGGTCTGAAAGTGCAGAGGCGACACCGGCGCCTATTTGGGCTCCCGGACCTTCTTTACCGACCGATGCGCCCGAAAAGATACTGATAACCGTAGCAAGCAGTTTAATGGGGATGACCGGGACATCGATCTTGCCGTCATTCCTGTGTACCGCGGCGATCACCTTTTCCGTACCATGTCCTTCCGCACTCGGGGCAAAGGTTTTGACCATCCAGACGGTAAGTACGAGTGCGAATGGAAGCAGATAGTAAAAGGGAAAGGGAAGCAGGCTGCGTGAAGTGTCGGAAAATTCCAAAATGTCAAGAAAGATGGTCACAACCGCACCGATGATAACCCCTATGACAGAAGAGAGAAAAACCCATTTTGCTACACTGAAGAATATGGCTGTTTGTTCGGTAATATGTTTTCGTATCATCGGTATGTCCGTTTAGGAGAGTAAGTCTATTATGCCATAATTTTGAAAACAGGATGCAGATTCATATAAAATATCGATAAAAAAGTGCATTATAGTTCAATTTATAATATAAAATAATAAAAAACATCAAATTTACTGAATGATATATTGAAACATTTTGTATGAACCATCGATTTTGCGGTCAGTTATCCATCTGTTAACCATTTGTTTGACTTCGGTTAGCCTTCAACTGTTATACTGCTTTTAAGAAAGAGAGAGACTCTTTCGAGAAGCGATGGTTGAGAGTTTTTGTTTTACTCCTTGTCCAAAATTTGTAAACTTCCTTGTTTTACTCTCACCATCACCTCCCCCTCAAGAGGGCGGAAGCGACTTTTTCATAATCCCTTTCCTTGTTTTTATGATCCCCTTTCTTTTCGCTTCTCCCTCTTGTCATCAAAGATACCCTTTGTAAAGATATAGCACACTCAAATAGGTTTATCAGAGATGATGATTTTACTTTTGCTTTTTGGGGCAGGTGTATTTGTTTTTTTTAGTGCTGCCTCATGTTCATTTTTCAATTTTGTACTAAGCTGTTTTTGTAATTGCTGATGAAGTTGTGCGACTTCCGCTTCGAGTGCTTTGATCTTCTTTGCCTGTGCATCAATGACCGCATCAAAATCGGCACAGTATGTTTTTGTGTCAAATGCTATGCCGCTTATGTAGTAGGTTTTATGGGCAGGACGGGCAATGTCGGCGATGCTCCATGTGCTCAAAAGAATCATAGCTGCAAGTATCTGTTTCATGGAAAACTCCTTATGGTTTTGGTTTATTTGTAATGATGATGCTGTTGTGTGTTTTGACACTGTGTTGTCTCTCGTCGAATTTTTTGAGTTCTGCTTCATGCGCTTTTCTCAGCCGTTCGCTGAGTCTCTCTTGATGCTCTTTTCTAAGTACGGCAAGTTCACGCAAAAGTGAATTTATATAGGCATCCTTCTCTTTTAAAAGCGTGACATATTGGCTGCAGTCTGTATGGGTTTCGACAATGATCCCGTTATTGATATTGGGAAGGTAATAGGGTGGCTTAGGGTGTGGTTTCTGAATTGGCGGTACAGGCAGAATAACGGCATCTTTCTTCGTGTGTTTCATGGTGACATCACTCCATAGAGGATAGATCCATATGGATAGGAGTATCAGTAATCGAAGCATGAAGTCTCCTTTCTTTCCTCATCATTATACCTAAATCTCGAAATCGAAATTTATGACTTTGCATCATTATCGCATTTAAAGAATCACATTTCGAGATTTGGGTTATAGCCAAATCTTTTAAAATGTGTTATGATTTTGCTATAGCTACGAGGAGAGATGCCGGTGAAACGCTACATCATGTTTGCAAATATGTTTGGTTTGCTGCTGTTTGGTACCATGCTGGCCGGGGTACTTGGACACAACAGTCTGCTAACCGTTGACAGATGGGTCAGTACCAATATGCCACTAGTGCGGCTGGATTGGTTGACCCCGATCATAAAGATACTTACAGATATAGACGGGGTTTTGGGTGCGTCACTTTTTTCGGTGGGGGTTGTTGCACTGCTGGTATGGAAGAAACAGTACAGGCATGCAATCTTTTACTTGACTGTCGTTTTGGGTGCGATGGGACTCTTCATCCTGGTGAAACAGTTGGTAATACGCAGCCGACCGGGAAATGCTATGATAGAGATTGGTGGATATTCTTTCCCCTCTGGGCATACAACCATGGCAACGGCAATAGCGTTTGCTCTCTATTTCATCCTCTCACAAATGCATCGATGGGAACCCTATAAACGTATTCTGTTCTTTTTGGCGCTTGGCTGGGTACTTTTGATTGCATCGACACGGCTCTATCTGGGGGTACACTGGTTTAGTGATGTGGCAGGAGGATTTGGACTGGGGCTTTTCTGGGTGACGGCGGTAAAGCTTTGGTTCCACCCTCTCTCCTATGCTCTCCCCGGTCATTTATGGGATATCGAAAAAAAATAGGCTATACTTATCGCATGAAATCACAACGTATGAAACTGTTTAAGGCTGTGGTGCTGCTTGCGGCACTCTTGTCAACGACACTGCTGTATGCTGAAAAATATAATGCATGGATAGACAACCAGATCCAACTGATCAAGCAGACCAATGACCACAACCTGACGCAAAAAGAACTTACGAAGATCTTTGATGAACGAGATAAACTTTACATGCAGGCACTGCGGAGTATTTTGCTCAAGAAGGCAGGGTTGCTCCAGTATATCAAGCATTATGATAATGAGATATACAGACTCGAAAAGATGATCAAAGTGAATCGGCGTTACGGCAATAAAGAAGCGGTACTGCGCGATGAAGTGCAGGTAAAGTCCTACAAGCTGCTCGAGATACAAAACCGCATGGTACAGCGTATATTTAAAGCGCTTGACAGTATGTCAGTCAGTGCATTCGAAAAGGAGATGTACAAAATTTTTTCCGAAAGTCAGCTTGAGATTAACAAGTTGGACAATCAAAACAAACGCTATCGGGATATTTTGAACAAAAAACCCAAAAGCCGTCTTGAAAAAAAGGTTCAGGAGAATATCAAAGAGTTTTATGCGCTTATGGAGATCAATGTCGATATTTTACGCTACTTTTCAGAGAATGCAAGGCATGTCTATCGGCTTAACCAGTATACCCAATACTATATTTTAAAACCGGCACTCTATGTGGATGGCTTTGCTGACAAATGGCATATCAATGACGTCTTAAAACCGTATGGACTCAGTGCAGTGAAGGTGGTTTTGATACTGCTGGTGACAGTGCTGATCTTTTTGATACGGACAGTATTGATCGGGCTGATCGAACGTTTGATTTTGAAATTCAAATATGTGGGACACTATGCCAAAGAGATCATTGCCGATATCAAGTCCCCTATCTCCTTGCTCCTTGTGCTCATTAACATCGAACTGATTCTATTTATCTATAATGATTTCAGTACCTATGTATCGTTGGGAAAATTCTTTAATATTCTGCATACTTTCTTTGTGACATTCATCGCATATCGAATGCTCAACAGTATTGCCCGCGTCAGGCTTGAACATCTTGATCAGAGTAATAAACATATCAAGAGTGAACTCTTTAACCTGACAGTTAAAATTCTTAACTTCCTGGTTGTGCTTGTAGGTATGCTCTTTGCCCTGCATTTTGCGGGGGTCAATTTGACAGCGGTACTCTCAGGACTTGGTATCGGTGGATTTGCGGTGGCATTGGCGGCGCGGGAGAGCCTCTCAAACTTTTTTGGGACCATCTCGATCTTGATGAGTGAAATCTTTTCTCAGGGGGACTGGATAGAGGTTGACGGCAAAGAGGGGAATGTCGTCGAGATTGGGTTGCGTGTAACGACCATTCGGACATTTGACAATGCGCTTATTGCCATTCCCAATGCAACACTGGCGAACAAAGAGGTCAAGAACTGGAGCCGTCGTATTGTCGGAAGACGTATCAAGATGAAAATATCGGTGACTTACGACTCTCCCCGAGAAGCATTGCAAAATACGGTTGCCCAGATACGCCAAATGCTGCATGACCATCCCGATATCGCCACAGAACGGACAATGTACGAGGATCGCAGCAAAAAGAGTGCGAAGCTGGTATCCAAAGAGGATGAACTGGGGGTCAAACGTACACTGATGGTCTATTTGGATGAGTTTGCTGATTCAAGCATTGATATTCTTGTTTATACATTTACAAAATCTACAGTTTGGAGCGAGTGGCTGAAGGTCAAGGAGGATGTGATGTACCAAATCATGGAGATTGTTGAAGTAAACGGTTTGAAGTTTGCCTTTCCTACCATTACGCTTGATCAGCCTGAAGAAGGTACAAAAGGGTAGTTGATGATAAAACATCTGACCGTAATATTGACCTATTGCTTCTGTACGGTATTGCTTGTTGGGGGAGGGAATATTGAGAGACCTTCCAAAAAAGAGATGATGCGTGACACGATTGTCGTTCATGGCATGGTGCTGCATGGTAAAGTTGTCGATCTGGGTCCTGACAGATTATCGTTCAAACTCAACTATGCCGAAGGGATCAACCATATCAAATATGAAGACATCGACAGGATTGAAACCAAATACAACTACCATATCTCTTTTAAGCGGATCGATATCGAAGGGAGGGTTGTTGGTATAGAGGAGAACAAGTTCCTCAATGTCATAGACAGTGACGGACATGAAAGGCTTATCAAGATCGCAGATATTGACAACTTTGTGATGTCCGTTCAAAACGATGATTCGCTTGAAAACAGAATACGCAACATGTTCCCCTATACAAAAGGAACCGTCAGTCTTGGGTTGGAGACCGAGAACGGTAACAGCAAAAAGAATAAAGTCAATGTACGTTTCAATACCCGTTATAAGAAGGCAGAGAACGAAATACTCTTTTATCTTGACTATGCTTACGAAACGACACAGGTCAATGAGAACCCCAAGACGCTCAACAAGGACGAACTTGCCAGTTTTCTAACCTACCGCTATCATGTTACGAACAATACTTTCTATTATGGCACCGCCATGGCAGAGTATGACAAACCCAGACATATCGACAGTCTGTATATTCCTTCTGCCGGGGTAGGGTACCGTTTCAAGTTTGGTAAAGAGAAGTGGCTTGAACCGACACTTGGGCTGGGATATGCGGCAATAGACTATACAGATGACCGCTACAAGCATAAGCGTTTTAGTGCGGCTGCATTGGGGCTGTTTGGAAAATATAGCATCGATGATATCACGCTGATCAAGCGATTGGACATTGACGGTTTTGCACTCTACTATCCAAGTATTAACCATGGCTTCAATGAGGACTGGGTGCTGCGTTCCAATCTCAATTTTACAATACCATTGTTTGATTTCTTCTCGGTAAAACTGGCGTTTGATCTGATCAATGACAGTAACCCGGACCCAGAAGTAGGCAACAATAAAACGACAACCAAACTGCTGTTTGGGATAGATTTTTAAGTTTCACTTGTTTTACATCAAGCAAGTGATGCTCAAATAGTGTTATCATACCGGTATGAGACGAAAAGAAGTATTGATTTTGATGATGGCAGTATGGGTATTGGGTTTTTCAAGCCTTTCAGGCAGTGAAGGCAAGAAGGTGTTCGAGACCTACTGCTGGGGATGCCACCACCAGACTGCTGTAGCGTTTGGTCCGCCCTTTGTGCAGATTGCTAAAAAGCGCAGTGCCGAAGAGATTCAGGCAATGATCACCGATCCGGAGTCAGTGTCAAAAGCCTTTGGCTATAAGCGCAATGCGATGCCGGCTTTTAAGTTGAAACGAGAGGATCTCGATGCGATTACACAATACATCCTCTCTTACAAAAATGTAAAGGTACAGTAGATGTTCAGACTCTCCAACCTGTTAAACTCCGTGGTCGAAGGCAAACCTGCAAGAGTACTTGACGGATCGATCGCTATTTGGAACTTCACCAACCGCTGCAACCTTAGCTGTCTGCACTGCTACTCCAAAGCCGACCTTGATGCCGTTGATACGCTGACGACCGATAATGTGATGGAGACACTGCCCAGGCTCAAAGCCAACGGTGTGAAGTTTCTCATCTTCTCAGGAGGGGAGCCGCTGACACGTAAAGACCTCTTTGATATTGCAGCGCGGTGTAGGGAGCTTGGTATCGTCACCTATCTTTCGACAAACGGGCTCTATGTCAAAACCTCCAATGCCGAGAAGATCCTCGATACCTTTGACTATATCGGTATCAGCATTGACGGCTCTCCTGAAGTGCATGACCAGTTTCGCGGGCTCAAAGGCTCATTTGTGGAGTCGATGAAGGCGGTCGATCTGCTCAACAGCTATGGCAAAACCAAAGTGGGTATCCGCTTTACCATTACCAAAGATACCTACGATGACCTGCGTTTTATCTTTGAACTGGCAGAGACGCATCACATTCCCAAGATCTACATCTCTCACCTGGTTTACAGCGGACGGGGACTGGAGAATTTGGAGATGGACTTGAGTAAGGAGCAGCGTATCGCGGCGGTAGAGTATATCCTCGATAAAGCGTTTGAATACCATGAAAGTGATAGGGATATTGAGATCGTCACAGGCAATATGGAGATGGATGCCATTCTCTTCTACAACCGCTTCAAAGTGAAATATCCACAACATGCTGAAGAGATGCTTGAGAGACTCAAAGCGTGGGGCGGCAACTCTGCCGGACGCAAACTGCTCAACATCGACAGCGAGGGCTTTGTCAAACCCGACCCATTCTTCCCTGTCAAGATCGGCAATATTTTGCATCAGGACTTTTCGGATATCTGGACGAACGAACCGACCAAGCTGCTGCAAAAACTGCGTGTCCATCCTCGCAAACTTGGCGGCAAATGCAGCGACTGTCGCTACCTTGACATCTGTAACGGCGGATCGCGCAGCAGGGCGTATGCAATCTATGGTGATATGTGGGTGGAAGACCCCTCATGTTATCTGACACAAGAGGAGATAAAAAAAAGATGAAACGACTGGTAAATATAGCGGTAATGATGGGAATGGTTACGCTGCTGCATGCAGCCAATCAAGCAAAGAGCGAAGTCTCTCAGACGGGTATGGCAAAAGAGAAGGTCTTTGTCGTCGAGCGTGAGAGCCAATCGGTTGCTGTGATTCAAGATGGTCTGACCAGACGCCATATGAAGAAGATGCACAATATGAACCACGGCATCATCAAGTTCAAAGATAAAGATGCCTACCTGATAAGCCGTGACGGGTATGTGGTGAAGTTCGATCCCAAAACGGAGAAAAAAGAGGCTGAATACAAAACGAGCAAATCGGCTATCGGGTTTGTGATCGGCGAGAATTATGTCGCTGTTGCCAACTATGATGACAAATCGGTCGATATCCTTACCCGCGATCTCAAACCGATTCAGAAGATCAAAACCGGTTCTAAAAATGTCGGTATCAAAATTTACAAGAACTACCTTGTATTTGCCCAAATGGACAATGACAAGGTGACGGTGCTGAAAGATCAAAATGCCACAAAAGGCTTGCCGAAATTTACCATCTATAAAACGTTTGATGTTGGCAAAATGCCTTTTGATGCGATGATACAGGGCAATACCTATATTGTCGGTTTCTTTTTGACCAAAGGGTTTGGCGTGATCGATCTGGATGCGATGTCCTACCGTCAGATCAAGGTGACACAGGAGGGGAACAAACCGGTACTGAAGATTCCCCATTTTGGGTTTTGGAGTTTGAGCAAAACGAAGACCTTTATCCCTGCTGTCGGCGACAATAAAGTACTGGTCTATGACAAACAGTTTCACTTCATCAAAGCGATCAAGACCAAGGGGTTGCCGGTATTTACTTCCCTTAGCCCGGATAAAAAGTATCTGGCGGTTACATTCAGCGGCAAGGACTTTCCCTCTATTCAGATCATCGATACGGAGAGTCTGAAGGTCATAAAAACATTCACATTCCCCGGAAAAGTACTGCATGTCAGATGGTCCAACCTCTACCCTGACCTTTATGTTTCCGTTAACGATGCCAACCAGGTCAGTGTGATTGATACCCGCAACTGGTCATTGGAGCGGGAGATCTATCAGGTTGAACATCCTTCAGGTATCTTTATCTATCAGTCCAAGGAGCTCTAAAATGGGTAAAGTCTATCTGACCGGAGCAGGACCGGGTGATATTGATCTGCTGACGATCAAGGCGCTGCGTGTGGTGCAGCAGGCAGATGTGATCATTTATGACAGGCTGGCAAATCCCGATATTTTGCAGCAGGCAAAAAGCGGATGTGAGTTTATCTATGTCGGCAAGAAGGACTCTCACCATACACTGCCTCAAGATGAGATCAATGAACTGATCTATCAGGCAGCACTGAAATATGAGAATGTGGTACGTCTCAAAGGGGGTGATCCGCTGGTGTTTGGACGTGGTGGGGAAGAGGGGATCTACCTCAAAGAACGGGGGGTCGCATTTGAGTTTATCCCCGGTGTTACTTCTGCTATTGCTGTGCCTGAATATGCCGGGATCCCTGTGACACATCGTGGTGTGACAGTCTCTTTTAGGGTTGTAACAGGGCATGAGTCCAAAAAGGCGCACTCACAGATCCCGTGGGAGAACTACAAAACGGACGATACGATCATCTTTTTGATGGGGTTGCATAATCTTGAGAAGATCACCAAAAAGCTGATCGAAATAGGTAAACCCGAAGATTATCCTGTTGCAGTTATAAGCAAGGGAACGACACCGGAAGAGAAGACTGTTGTCGGTACTATTTCGAATATTTACGAAAAAGCCAAAGATCTTCCAACACCTGCACTCATTGTTGTTGGGGAGGTAGTGAGGCTTAGAGAGCAGTTGAACTGGTTTGAACAATAGTGCATTGTAGAGAGATTTTATCTTAGATAGGGTATAGTATAGCATTCTATGATGAGGTATGTGTATGTTTAAACTTGAAGAGGTTCCCATTTTTTCTACGTTGGATGAAAAGCATATCAGAGCGCTTCAAGAGATTGTCCCTATAAAACATTTCAGCAAAGAGAGCATTCTCTTTTATGAGGGTGAGCAGAGTGACTATCTACACATACTGATGCATGGCAGCGTGAAACTTTACAAGACCTTTCCTAAAGGTACCCAAATCCAGATAAACCGTTTTTCTGCACCTTCGCTGATTGCAGAGTTTGCCATTTTTGAAAAAGAGCCTTTCCCTGCTACGTGTGAATTTGTCACCGATGGTGCGGTTGGTCTGCTGCACTATGACAAACTCTACGAGTACCTTAACCAGCCCGAATTCTCCCTTGGACTGATCAAGTCTCTTACAGGCAAGATCAGCCTGCTCTCTGCGTTGGTACACAAAGAGACCATTCTCTCCTCCGAAGCGAAGGTAGCGGATCTGATGTTAAAAAAGGTGACGATATTTAACCGTCTTAAAAACAATGAGATCGCCTCCATCCTCAATCTGACTCCTGAAACATTTTCCCGTATTTTGAGTAAAATGAAAAAAGAGGGAATTATCAAGATAGAAAACCATAAACTGCATATCCTAAATCAGGATGCACTGCTTGACATTATTGAGAACAATACCATTAAAACCTGTACCAACTGTATTGCGGATTTTAAGGAGAAGATCGGGTATAAGGATTAAGGTTTAAGGTTTAAGGTTTAAGGTTTAAGGTTTAAGGTTTAA
>JALWTA010000033.1 GCA_027082955.1 Sulfurovum sp.
CAAATATGCTACACTTCCGCGGATAAAATAAAAGTTAAAAGTTAAAAATGAAACAGACGATTCAAAATCTTGACCGCGGTATTGTGTTGATGTTATTGGCATCACTTACTTTTGCGGTGATGGGCGGTTTTGCCAAGGTACTCACCCAGCAGCTTCCGGCACTGGAGGTGACCTTTTTCCGTAATGTCTTTGGTGTGGTGATCATCGCACTGGCTATCTGGAGAGTGCCTCTCAAGCAGGAGGGCGGTAAACCGATGCTGCTCTTTTTTAGAGGTGCGATGGGTTTTTTGGCACTGCTGGCATACTTTTACATTATGGGAAAGATTCCGCTTGGTGAGGCAATTACTTATAATAAAACTTCACCGCTCTTTGTGGCATTCTTTGCCTGGCTTTTCTTACATGAAAAGCTACATTGGAGTGCCATTATTGCGTTGATTTTGGGCTTTACAGGCATTGTCCTCATTGCGCAGCCCGAAAATGGCGGATTTGACAAATACGACATACTGGGTATCTTCTCAGGTATCGGTGCGGCACTTGCCTACACTTCCATACGAGAGCTTCGCCGCTACTACGATACCCGTGCCATTGTGATGAGCTTCATGCTGGTTGGTACACTCGGACCACTGCTTTTGATGGCAGTTGGCAGTGTGGCAAAGGTTTCGCAGGAGTGGGACTGGATCATCGCTCCTTTTGTGATGCCCCAAAGCTGGCAGTGGCTCTTTATCGTGATGGTAGGTACAAGTGCAACGCTTTCACAACTGCTGATGACCAAAGCGTACGAACTGACCAAAGCAGGGATTGTCGGTACCATCAGCTATACCAACATCGTTTTTGGGATGTTCATCGGTATCGCCCTTGGTGACCCCATACCGGATATTTGGACAGTTTTGGGTATAATATTGGTCATACTCTCAGGGCTGATCGTTGCCCTGATCAAAGAGAAGCAATAGGAGCAGAAAATGGGTGCAGTCAAGGAAGAGTATCTGCCGCACTATACGTATGAAGAGTATGCTGCCTGGGATGGTGAGTGGGAACTTATTGACGGAGTGCCCTATGCAATGGCTCCGGCACCGACAATTCAACATCAGCGTATTAGCCATAACATTGCCTATATACTTGAAACGCAGTTACAGGAGTGTGAAGTATGCAAGGCTTTACTGGCTGTAGACTGGAAGATCGCAGAAGATACTGTGGTAGAGCCCGACAACCTTGTCATCTGTCACGAACCTGCCAATGATGCTTATCTGCTCAAAGCACCTGCACTGATTTTTGAGATCCTCTCTCCTTCGACACAGCAAAAAGACAGAGGGTTGAAGTTTGAACTCTATGAGCGTGAAGGGGTGGCATACTATGTGATTGTTGACCCCAAAGAGGAGATTGCCAAAGTCTATCATCGGGATGCTGCCGGACACTATGTCAAAGTGGCGGATGTGCGTGATGAGCCGGTACGCTTTGAACTTGACGGCTGCACAATAGATTTTGAATTTGCAAAGATATGGAGATAATATGATATTGATTGCAGGACCGTGTGTACTGGAGAGCCGTGACAATGTCATGCGTATTGCCGAGTCACTAGGGAAATACCATGATGACTGTACTAAAGATTTTTATTTTAAAGCGAGTTTTGACAAAGCCAACCGTACCAGCCTTGACAGCTTCAGAGGGCCGGGGCTTGAAGAGGGGCTTAAGATGCTCTCCGAGGTCAAAGAACAGTTTGGCTACAAGATTCTGACCGATGTGCATGATTATACTCAGCCCGCTGCTGCGGCTGAGGTAGCAGATGTACTGCAGATCCCTGCCTTTTTGTGCCGCCAGACAGACCTTTTGGTGGCTGCGGCAAAGACAGATGCGGTTGTCAACATCAAAAAGGGACAGTTTCTTGCTCCTGCGGCAATGGAACACTCTGTTGCCAAAGTGCTTAAAACACGCGGCTTTGACGGTGAAGTCAGCTATGAAAATGCGCAGAAGTACCGTGTGTGGCTGACCGAGCGTGGTACGACCTTTGGGTACGGCAATCTTGTGGTCGATATGCGTGGTCTGGTAACCATGCGTCAGTTTGCACCGGTAGTGTTCGATGCGACACACTCGGTACAGATGCCCGCAAGCGGTGGTGCGAGCAGCGGCGGTGACAGCAGTTTTGTACCCTACCTCTCACGTGCGGCAGCAGCAGTAGGGGTGGACGGTTTCTTCTTTGAAACCCACTTTGACCCAAGCATCGCTTTGAGTGACGGGCCGAATATGATACAATTGCAAAAACTCGATAACTTGATTGAGCAGATTGATGCCATTCGCTCAATTGTGGAATAGAGGATTGAGGGTTAAGGTTTAAGGCTTTAAAAAAACAAAAATTTAAATGAAGGATATACATGAAAATCGTAGAAGGAAACCTTTCGGTTGACAAAAGCAAAAAAGTTGCCATCATCAATGCACGCTTTAACCACTTCATCACAGACAGACTGGTAGAGGGTGCGAAGGATGCTTATGCAAGACACGGGGGAGATCCTGAAGATTTGGATTTGATTTTGGTACCGGGAGCATTTGAGATTCCGTTTGCACTTGACAAAGCACTCGCTTCTGGCAAGTATGATGCGGTGTGTTGTTTGGGTGCAGTCATTCGCGGTGCGACACCGCACTTTGACTATGTCTCTGCTGAGGCGACCAAAGGGGTGGCCAATGTGACACTCAAACACGGCAAACCCGCAACCTTTGGAGTCTTGACCGTTGACAGCATCGAGCAGGCGATCGAGCGTGCGGGTACCAAAGCGGGCAACAAGGGTGCTGAAGCAATGGTAAGTCTGATCGAACTGATCAATCTCTACGGAGAGTTGAACTAATGGCAACGCGACAACTATCAAAGGACGCTTTTTTGGCAAAGCCAAACAAAGCTACGCTGACGCTATGTCAACTTCAGCAGTTGGCTCATGCGACTAGTCGCATTACAAATACATTGAGAAAGGTAGCTTAATGGCAACGCGACATCAGGCACGTACAGCGGTTGTGGGGCTGCTCTATGCCTACGACCTTGGCAATGAGAATATCGCCAAGTTTTCCGATGAAATCCTTGAAGAGGATAAGATCCGCAACAAGCAGCGTGAGTTTTCCCATCAGCTCTTTAACGGCACCATCGAAAATCTTACTATGATAGATAAAGAGATAGAGAAACACCTGACCGATTGGGACTATGACAGTATCGGCAAGGTAGAAAAGGCTATTTTGCGTCTTGGCGCCTATGAGATTCTTGTGGCAAAGACAGACAGAGCCATCATTATCAATGAAGCTGTTGAACTTGCCAAAGCGCTTGCGGACGACAAGTCACCGAAGTTCATCAACGGTGTGTTGGATGCGATCGGTAAATAGAAGGTAGTGGGTAGAAAGGATGGATTATGACAGCAGCAATGAATAAACGCATGAGCATCGATGAAGCGGTAGAGCTTATCGAAAAGGGTGATCTGAAAACACTTGGCAAGATGGCGTTGGCTAAAAAACGAGAGCTTCATCCTAAGAAGGTGACTACCTTTGTTGTGGACAGAAACATCAACTACACCAATATCTGCTGGGTCGACTGCAAATTTTGTGCCTTCTATACCCATGAGAAGAAAGAGGATGCCTACATCCTCTCCTTTGATGAGATAGATCAGAAGATTGAAGAGCTGCTTGCTATCGGCGGTACGCAGATCCTCTTTCAGGGAGGTGTACACCCCAAGCTGGAGATTGAGTGGTACGAAGATCTTGTCGAGCATATCCATCAGAAATACCCTCAGGTGACCATTCATGGATTCTCGGCAATCGAGATAGACTACATCGCACGCCGTTCCAACATCTCTATCCCCGAAGTGCTTGCACGCCTCAAAGCCAAGGGGCTTAGCTCCATCCCCGGTGCGGGCGCTGAGATACTCAGTGACCGTGTACGTGACATCATCGCACCAAAGAAGCTGGATAAAGATACATGGCTTGAGGTACACCGTGAAGCACACAAGCTTGGTATCAAGTCCACAGCAACAATGATGTACGGTACGGTAGAGACCACACGCGAGATTGTCGAACACTGGGACTACATCCGTCAGCTTCAGGATGAAACGGGCGGATTTAGAGCCTTTATCATGTGGAGTTACCAAAGCGACAACACGCAGCTTAAGCGCGAACTGCCCACCATCACTAAAACCACCTCCAACCAGTATCTGCGCTACCTTGCTGTAGCACGTCTATTTTTGGACAATGTGCCAAATATCCAAAGCTCATGGGTCACACAGGGCTCATACATCGGCCAAATGGCACTGCTTTTTGGTGCTAATGATCTTGGCTCAACGATGATGGAAGAAAATGTCGTCTCCGCAGCAGGGGCAAAGAACCAGATGAATCAGGAAGAGATGATACGCCTCATCAAAGATGTTGGGGAAAATCCTGCCAAGCGCAATACGGCGTATGAAATACTGGAGAGATACTACTGATGCGGGGCATCAGTAGAGTTAAGAGTTAAGAGTGATGAGTTATTGTATGCGGTGCGGTGGCTCCGCTTTTATTGAATTTAAATGAGGAATGAGGAATGAGGAATGAGGAATTAGGGTATGCTTTTTTTCAAAAAGTTTTTGCTTCAATAAAAGCATTGCGTAGCAATGCAAACCGAAACTCTTCACTCTTCACTCTTCACTCTTCACTAAAAAAAATCATCCCCACGATTTTTTTACTACAAGGACTTCTAATGGCGGCAACACTCAAAGAGATAATATATAATAACACAACCATTCCGGTGATCTTCGAGCAGAGCAAGACACTGCCCATTGTCTCGCTTCAACTGGTCTTTACCAATGCTGGGCATTTGAGCAATGAAAAAGACGGACAGGCAGATATGGCAGCGAAGCTGCTCAATGAAGGAACCAAAAAAGAGGGATCTGTTGGGTTTGCCAAAACACTTGACGACCATGCGGTCGATCTCTCTGCACAGGTGGGAAGGGAGAGTTTTGTCATAGAGCTCTCTTCACTCAAGAGCGAGTTTGGCTATGCGACCCAAAGACTTCAGGCACTGCTTCAAGACCCTAACTATACCGAAGAAGCACTCGATCAGGTCAAACGTCAGAAGATCGGTTGGCTGACACAAAAACAGAGTGACTTTGACTACATTGCCGCAACCCGTCTGCGTAAGATGCTCTTTAAGGACACACCGCTTGCACATGCGTATGACGGTACGATGGAGAGTGTGAAGGCAATGCGTCTTATTGACCTTGAATCGTTCATTAAGAGCCATCTTGGGTACAACAACCTTATTGTTGTCATCGGGGGTGATCTTGCGTGGGAAGAGGCAAAAAGTGCTGTTGAAAGTGTGTTGCCGCTGCTGCCGACATCCAAAACTGAACCTGCTGGCCCGTTCCGTGCCTCCGATGCAAACCGTACCGAAGAGATAGAGGAAGATACACAACAGGCATACATCTATTTTGGTGCACCGTTTGACTATACCTACAAAGAAAAAGACCAGTATAAAGCCAAGATCGCTGAATATGTGCTTGGCGGTGCAGGGTTTGGCAGCCGTCTGATGGAAGAGCTGCGTGTTAAACGCGGACTAACCTACGGTGCCTACAGTATGTTCAGGCGTGCCAAGTACGGCTCCTACCTCAGCGGCTACCTACAAACCAAACTCGCAACACAGCAAGAAGCGGTAAATCTCGTTAGAGAGGTCGTAAAAGATTTCGTTGCAAAAGGGATCACTGCCGAAGAGCTCAAAGCGGCAAAAGAGTTTCTTGTCGGCAGCGAACCACTGCGTACCGAAACCCTTTCTCAGCGTCTCAACCGTGCCTATAACAACTACTACTATGGCAGACCGTTGGATTTTGACAAAACTCAGCTTGAAAAGATAGAGTCGGTTACACTCGATGAAGTTAATGCTTTCATCAAAGCGCACCCTGAACTTGCCGACCTGTCGTTTGCAATCGTGACGAAGAAGGATTAAAAAGGCAGGAGGGTTGACATTTTTTTGTTTTTGGTGTAATATTCTCTCGTATGTGCAAAGTACACCTCCGGATTGTTGACAGATGACCACTGTCGGCAGTTGGATGAAAGGTAATCAGGGGTAATTGCCCTTGGTTACCTTTTTTTTTGCCTTTTTTTAGTGGGTGGTGGAGTGGGAATCTAACATAAGGAGGAAACTTTGCACATTACCAAAGTACTGGTCATACTTATCGTATTGCTGATCTGTTTAACAGTCAAGCTATACTAAGTAAAACGCGGGGATTGGTCACCCCCGCAGACCGGTACTCCCTGCACAATATGACAATATGACAATATGACATATTTTCTTCTTTTTTTGATCATCATCGGCTATAATTTAATAGACATTCAGTGGTTTTGTGCTTTGCGAGACTGAAGTAATGGAACCGACAGCTTCAGCGTCGGAAAAACGTGAAACTGCAGAAAAATGTAGAGCGGGGCTGAAGCCTCCGACTCCGGAAGTTGTGGAACCGACAGCTTCAGCGTCGGCAAAGAAGCGGTTGTAGAAAAGTACGTATAGCAAATAAAAGGAAGAGAATGGAAGAGGCGAAGCAACTGTTCAAAAAACTCAAGATCTACTCCCTGCTCGACCTCGCCCTCATCATTCCCCAAAGCTATAACGACACCACACTTTCAACAGCGTTGGAGATAGGCAAAACAGTCACACTGGAAGCCAAAGTGATCGACAGTGCAGTACGTAACGGCAAACTGCGTGTCACTTTTGAACTGCCAAGCTTTCATGGTCGCAGACTCTCTTCGCTTTTTTTTAGAACGACCCCCTACCACTACAAGCTCTTTGAAGTAGGTTCACGTCACTACATACAGGGGAAGCTGGAGGTGTATAACGGCTATCTTCAGATGCCTCAGCCCAGATCGGTCAAAGAGATCGGCAGGGTGACCCCCAAATACAAAACAGTGCTCAAAGAGAGTGAGATACGCAGTCTCATAGAGGCATACATCACCGAAAAGAACCTCTTTGATGAGGGACTGGACTCCAAAGAGGTGGGGGTGTTGATGCGCCTGCATTTTCCCAACAGCATTGATGATGTTTACAGCGAGGGTAGTCTAAAGCCAGAAATTGTGCGGGTGCTCAAATTTGTCGAAGCCTATAACCATCTTAAAAAACTTCGGGGTAAACGTATTGCTTTCCCGGCTATCAGTGCATTGACGGGTGACATCACACCGTTTGTAGAAGGATTGCCTTTTAAGCTAACTGAGCAGCAGCAGCAGACCATTGCCGACATCAGATCCGATCTTGCCAACAAAGAACGTGCCGCAAAGCGGATGATCGTCGGAGATGTGGGCTCAGGGAAAACAATGGTGATCCTTGCTGCTGCGATGACAGCCCTACCGCACAAGAGCATTCTCATGGCGCCTACCTCCCTGCTTGCATTGCAGCTCTACGAAGAGGCGTGCAAACATCTTCCAAGATCAGTACGTGTGGCACTGTTAATGCAGGGCAAAGAGGAGGGTGATTACCATGATGCCGATTTCATCATCGGTACCCATGCGTTGCTCTACAAAGAAGATCTGCCACAGGCAGCCTTGGTGATGGTGGATGAACAGCACCGTTTTGGAACAGTGCAGCGTCAGATGCTTGAAGCGCTTGTCAGCGGCGAAGGGGAGGAGAAACCTCACTATCTGCAGTTTTCTGCCACACCCATTCCCCGTACACAAGCGATGATGGAGAGTGAGCTGATTGATGTGAGCCTTATCACGACCACACCGTTTGATAAAAAAGTGAGTACAAAAGTCATTGGCAAGCCGGAGTTTCCGGTACTTTTGAAGCATATTGAAACCGAGATTTCCGAAAATCATCAAGTGCTCATTGTTTATCCCCTAGTGGAGGAGAGCAGTGAGATACCTTACCAGTCGCTCGATGAGGGGAGGGCGTTTTGGGAGAAACGTTTTGAAGATGTCTATGTCACCCACGGAAAAGACAAGCAAAAAGAGGATGTCTTGCTTGAATTTAGGGAAAAAGGCAATATCCTCTTGGCAACCACTGTCGTAGAGGTGGGTATCTCTCTGCCGAGACTGACGCTTATTGTCATTGTCGGTGCCGAACGGTTAGGCTTGGCGACACTTCATCAACTGCGCGGACGGGTAGGGCGAAACGGGCTTGAGAGCTGGTGCTACCTTTTCAGTAATGTGCCACAGAATGAACGTCTGCAAAAATTTTGCCAGACCACCAACGGCTTTGACATTGCCAAACTCGACCTTAAGTTCCGCAGCAGCGGTGATATTGTCGACGGTACCATCCAGAGCGGACAGAAGTTTAAGTGGCTTGACATGACGGAAGACGAGGCGGTGATAGCGCAGGCTAAGACCAGATTGGGAGCATTAAAATTAGGAATTAGGAATTAGGAATTTCTGCATGCATCTTTACATCAATGCATCAGTATGCTATAATGAAAACAAAAAGGATGACAGATGTCTGTACGTACTACTGTGTCGTTTGATGAGAATACGTTGAAGCTTTTAAAACTCAAAGCAGTTGAAACTTCTCAGTCGGTTTCCAAGATTGTGAATGAACTTGTCTTGGATGCATTTAGGGAAGACAATGAAGATCTGAAACTCTTTGAGTCGAGAAAAAATGAAGAGACGATTTCTTTGGAAAATTTCATGAAAAAGTTAGAGGCAGATGGCAAACTATAGTATCGAGATTAAAAAATCGGCAGCCAAAGAGATAGAGAAGCTGCCCAAAACAATGATGCTAAGGGTACTTAAGAAGATCAAGGGTTTGTCATCAGAGCCGAGACCTGTGGGATGCAAAAAGCTCTCAGGAGATGAAAAATACCGCATCAGAATCGGTAACTACCGCATACTTTACAGCATTGAGGATGAGATATTGGTTGTATATGTGGTTAAGGTGGGACATCGCAGAGAAATATATAAAAAGTAATCTTTAGCTGAACGCTCAGCGCTAAACGCTGAACGCTGTTTTTTAATAGAGACCAAATTTGCCGTCTGCTCTTTTGTACATAACACGCATGTTACCATCGTAGTCGTTAAAGACGATGAACTGGCGTTTTTTTTCTGCCTTGAGTGCATCGATGGCTTCATCGAAATCAAGCGGTTTATGCAGCTCAAGGTCCATAGGGACGATCTCGATGTCGTCGATGTCGATGTCGCTGACCGCTTGGGCCTCTTCACCGAGGTCTGCAAAGCTGTTGACTTTGTGGTTTTTGATCTTGTCAGCGTGTCTTCTGAGTGACTTTTTGACACGTTCCATACCCAAATCGAGGGCGGCATAGACATCTTTGTCATGCTGTGTGATGACAATGGTGTTTTTGTCTTTGAGGTTGACCAGTATCTCTACACTAAAGCCTTTTTTCCCGTTCTTCTCATCGGCTGAAATGACCACATTTCCTGAAATGATATCGAGGTTGTATTTTTTCAGTCCTTCAAGCAGTGCATCCGCATACGCTTTGATGGCATCTGTAAGTTCGAAATGTCGTCCGGTAATACTTTTATTCATGATAGATCCTTAGTGTTGAAGTATAAAGGGTCTTTTGTGACTCTTTATACTTAATTGTAACTTAAGAAACTTAATGAGGGGTAAACAGAGTATCAAATTTTTTGAAGCGTACGTCTGTGGTATTTGATTGTATTGTTTGGTGTATCGGGATTTTGGTAGCTTACGAAAACGTCCACCAGAATGGCAGCCAATGCATCACTGGCATTCGTATTGTTATAATCTGTTACCAGAAGTGTCGAACTGTTGATAGCACTGGTGCTGTCATTGAGTTTACGTGTTTCACTGCATGGAAGATTATTGCCTATGTAGTAAATACGTGTTTGAACTTGATAACCTCCATTGCTTCCACCACCGTTTCCGCTTACCGCTCCACCGGGAATAAGGCCGTTTACGGAACCATCTATATCTTCAATGCAGCTAGGTGTGGTTTGATTTCTGTCATGGTTGATGACTGCCATAACAGCAAGCTCTGTGTAGCTTCTTGCCAGTAATGCAGCTTGCTCTTCTCTGTATTGTGCAGTAGTTTCCTGTACAGTTTTACCTGCAAGATTGAATACGAAAGCTGCCAGTGTTGCCATAATAACAATCACAAAAATAGCGGTAACAAGGGAAAATGCATTTCTCATAATATAATAGCCTTTTCTTTGCAAATGGTAACGTTAAAGTCCCCGCCTATGTTTTCCTGAGCACATAGTTTAAATCGGAATGTGTTGCCCGATTCTGCAAATTTGAAGACAGTGACATTGGTAATGAGTGTTGCATGACTGCCCACGGTGGAACCGCAGTTAGTGCCGTTGAGCCTTTCTCCCTCCCATGGCTGGTAGTTATAGAAAAGAACAAGGTCATAGTGCCCGGTACTTGTTCTTCTTTTCGGACAGATTGAGTAAGCGCTCCATGCCAGTTTATAGTGTTCTGAGATCACTTTGTTCGCAACGCCGGATCCAGGAGTTTTGAAATCAAGCTGTTCATCTCCTGTTCTTCCTACCGCCGAGATACAGCCGGTATTGCCTGATGTTACACCCATGCAACTGGTCACATCATAATTGACAACATTGCCAAGTGTATCATCTGTGTAGCGGGAATCACGGAAAAAGATGGCAGGGTATTGTGGACCGCTTAAAGAAACCTGACCATTTGAAAGGCTTGACATAATGGTATCAGCAAGACTGAGTTTTGAACCGGGTGTGATCACTTTAGACTGGTCAGAAGCGTCAACATCGGCAAATCCGTTCCATGGCGGTCTGACAGATGCTGTAAAGCCGTCATTATCTGTCCCAATCCATTCAAGCTGTGTATGGTTTTCATCCGAATATTTCGTGGCATCTGTGACACGCACAAAGTCTGAAAGATTATCTGGGTTTTTTGCAAGTGTTGTTCCTGCTACCCGATAGCTAAGCAGATTGGCTATCTGCTGTGCCGCAAGTTCGGTTTTAAGGTTTGCTTTGTATGTAGCACGTTGCAAAAGGTAGTTTTTGTACACATTGGCGATGATCTCTGAACCGATGGAAGATACAATACCCAATATTACGATCACAATAACCACTTCTATTAACGTAAAAGCATCATGTTTTTTTGTTGTTGAAACGATTTTCATTGTCTATGGCCTGTTGGAATAAAATTTTGGTTTTGGTGCGCCGATATTGCACATAAATGCCGTTAAAACAATCTGTTTATTATTGATTTCGTTGGCAGTATTTGTCGAAGAAAGTGTCACTTTGATCAGTTTGATATTGGTACTGTGTGCAGTGATGATATGTCTGAACGGATTGGAAAATGTTGTGCTTGTCTGATAGTTTCCTGCAGTGTCCGAAACATTTCTTGGTGTGTCATCACCATAGTAGACATTGGATGTTACATTGATGTCACTGTCAAGATAGTCACCCTGATAGGTGGTATAGTTTTCAGAGTGATATACGCTGACTGTATAGGATTTGTTGTTGAAGTCATCTACGTCATTGTATACAGTACTATCAGTACTTTCTGCCCCCAGAGACAAGGGGGATGTTGCCGATAAAAAGACAGAATTTGTGGCTAATGCATCTTTGCAGTATCTGCCGCTTGCACTGGTGACACCTACAGGTTTGTCTGTTGTACAGTTACTAATAGCTGTACTGCCTGTTTGCAATACAGGCGCACCTTTTGAACTGTTTGTGTCTGCATTGTCCCATTCTGTTGCCATAATCATATTGATCTGTGTAGCTGCTGCTGCGATCGATTCCTGTTGAAGTGCGATGTAGGTACTTTTTGATGAACGGTCAATGAGAAGCGGTGCACTCAACATGACAATACCCATAATGGTGATCGCAAAGATCAGTTCGATCATCGCAATAGCGGGACGTATTTTGGATGGATACACCATCTTACAGCATCTTTTGTTTACCAATTTACTCTCCCGCTTGATTGTGTGGTAGGTTCAGTCTGTATAACATGACCTGTTTTCCCTTTCCCTTTCCATCTCAATCCTTGTGTAAGGAAATTGATAGTGAAGTTTCGAATCCCATTGTTCGCCGGATTTGGATCATATTTCAACCATGGGTCAGGGGTAATGGAGAAGACCGGATGAACAGGTCGCGTACTGCTTATCGGATAGGTAATAGTAATGGTTCCTGTCGTACCATTGTTATCGAATGTGATATTGCTGTTTGGGGATATTGTCACACCCGGCTGAGGTGTAGAAACACTGATGATCTTCCCGTCACCGTTTGAGGAGAGATGGTCTTTCATGCGGTACCATCCTACTGTTCCTTGTGTCTCATCAGGGGTCAATGCAAAACCAGGTAGTGTAGAACATGGGACAAAGAGCGTATCGCAGTATGCCATAACCCTGACAGTTGTATTGACTGTTGCACCATACTCTTGTTTGCCATCTGTACCGTCAGACTCTTTGATTTTTGCAAAATAGAACCACCTGTCTGCATTGATGGAAAGATTGCCGTCTGGCAGATAGGTCGTTGTCTGCATAGCATTGATTGCTGTCTGTGATGCTGCATGCAGCATTGTGAAGTTTACATCGATCGGATTGACAGTGCTTGCATACGGTTTTTGGAAATTATAGTAGAGCTCTATCGGTGCACTTCCATTTAGGTCTACTGTGTTGGTAAAGTTCGATCCTGCAAGAGAAGCATTCATATCGTAATTGGAGGAAGTATCCATAAGGGAAGTGCCGCCTGTATCTTTAAGAACCTGCTGGAAGAGGACTCTACTGCCATTGCTGTCGGTCAAGTTGCTTTCTGCTGTCGGGATCATGTTCCTGTCCATCCAAAGAGAGACATTTTCTGCTGCACAACTGCTTGTGAAGTTGGAGAGTGCTGTTCCGTCTTTGCTTTTAGCTGTAATATTTCCCTCTAAAGAGACACGCATAGTCAGACTGTCTCCAAGATTATTCATGTATAGCCAGTTTTTCCCATCATCTGGACGAGTGTGGAACGTGATGCTCGAAAGGTCGTATAAGTAGGGCGTAAACTTGACATTAAGCGGCGCAAAACTGCCTTTTTGCGTCGTACCGTCGATATATGTCAGGAATGAACCTGTCAGACATCCTGTCTTTTCATAGCCATCAGTGGTGACATCATCGGTTGTATTGCCAAGAAGACAGTCATTACATCCCGGTGCGCTGCTGTTTTTACAGCCACTTTCAAAAATGGTTTTGTATTGGTTGATGGATGCATTGTCAACTTTGGTCCAGTTCATGTCCCAGATCTCAAAGCGGTATTTCCCTGCATTATTGTGTGTAAACTGATGGAGGGCTATACCGTCTCCAAAATTAAACTGAAGTGTTTTACTGTTTGTGTCTGCACAGGTTGAAGCATCGTTAAACTGGAGCAGCGCACTGCTGGCAGCGTTACTGCCATATTTTGTCGGAAGAGGTGAGACATTGTTGACAGCAGTAAATATGGTACTGTCAGAATAGTACTGGTGTGTTCTTGTGACACCATCATTGTTGACTGCTGTGAGATTTGCCTCGTAGGGGTATCCTGCGGCAAGCCGTGTCAAGCTGGTTGCACTTGTATTGCTAACGATCGTTGTGGTAGTCGTTGCATTACCGTCTTTGCCTTTATCTTGAAGCGTAACGCGTATAGCTTTTGGGCGGATAGCAAAGTTGTCTCTTGCACAATAAGGTCTTGCAAAATAGTCTCTTAGACAGGCGTAACATCCTGTTGCCTGAGGATCAAATGGTAGTCGGGGACTTTGGTAATTGTATGGTGACGTACATGCAGCACCACATCTGTTGTGAATATCGGTAGCCTGGAATGTATCTTTATATACTTGTGCAAAGTAGGCATTGTCACTTTTTGCGTGGTAACTCGGTGAGGTGATAATGGTACCGTTTGCATCGGCAAGTATCCACATACGGAAGGTCGTACTGCGTATAGCATAGGTGTTTGTAAGATCTGTCGGATCATTAACGGTAATACGCTTGACATTATTTGTGAAGTAATTGAATCTTCCCGGCATTGCAATAATTGATGGTTCAGCATTGCTGCATTTGAAGTAGGATGCATTGTCATCGAATGCGTCAATATTGATCATCTCAACATCGACGGTCACACCATCCGCAGGAGCAGGTACGGTATATTCTCCATTACTGTCGGTTGTGTAGGATGCAACGGAATAGTCAAAATCTTTTCCTGCCACACGCGTTGGAAGAGAGTAGTGTTTTGTCGGGTTGGCTGGTACGTTATTCTGCGTGAACGGTTTTTCTATATTGAAGCGGTACCATGTCGGTGTATATGTCGGATTTTGAGGACACCGTTTGACATTGAGGAATTGCCAGAAGTCTCCGGAACCGTAGTTCAGCGTCACATTGACATCGACATCAAAACTTCCTTTTGCCGCCTGATCGTCATTGGCCTGGAAATAGAATTTGGTATAGTAGGTTTCATTGGGACTGATGGTACCTCCCACATCTACCGTTCTGCCTTTACCTATGGTGATTACAGGGTTAAGCGGTGTACTTGACTTGGCATAATTGGTTTTAATGAGGGTATTGGCATTGGGGTAGGTGTAGAAGCCTTTGTCCGGGTTCATGATGGCAGTGACATTCCCATCCGTCGGTTTCAGGTGAAGCCCTACAGCGACTTTTTGAGGGTCGATATCTCCGGTAATATCCCAAATGGCGACAGTGAAGCTTATCTCATCATCTTTGGAGATATTTTGTATATCGTATTGTCTGTTATTAGACGGCAGCAGGAATTCATTGCGCTTCAGAACATAGTCATAACAGACATTTGGCTGGTAAAGTTGTGTGGCAAAACCAAACATGGAAAGGAAGATACGGTCATCATAGGAGTAGAGTTTGATATTGGTGGATGTTTGATTGTTCTGTATGACATTGCTTGTGTCGATCACATCAATATCGGTACCGAGTGTATTTTCATAGTTTGGATTTCTGTCTGTTACATTGGTTCCGTTGCGCGAGATGGTTCCGTTTTGGATGTTGTATGAATCGTTCAGGCTGTCCTTCAAGAAATGTTCATTTCCGCTTTTATCGGTAAGACTCATTCTGTCACCAAGTGAGCGGTCGCTCTCACCGCTGAAGAAGACGAGGTTGGAGTCAACTGTACCCGTTCTTGGGGTTTTAAATCCGCTAATAAGCTGTGTCACTGTACTCGGATACTCTGAGCTGGCACTGTAGACACCGGTAAAGCCGTCATAGAGGGAGATATTTTTAATGGTACGTACAGCCCCATTGGTTTTGTCTTTTATAATAACTGCCAATGCCCATCCTGAGCCCTGGTTGTACATTTGGGTTGCCTGAAGGTCTGCTACCCAGTAGGTACCTCCCTGTTTGACATATTGCTTGACATCCACAGCTCCGCCGTAGTCAAACACCCCATCATAGCCTACCATCCATGCAAACTTGTCCGGTTGGCTGTGCAGTTCTATGTATTGCCCGTTTGTTGTCGGTGTCTTGAGGTAGATACGGTCTGCAATATCTCTTTTTGAGGATTCTCCACTAACAGTTGTATCGATACGACCGATCCAGTAGAGCCATGCATCGATCACCTCGTCATCCGGTCCAAGTGTCAGATTGGCAGAAGTGGAGTTTTTATAGCCTGCCGTAGCTGCACTGCTATCAAGGTTGATATTTTGCTGATAGTAGGAGTTGTTAGAGGCGTCAAAAGGCGGTTTCTGGCAACTGCTTGTACCGTTTTTCCAACATAGAGACTGGTTTCCAATGACGGTGAGATCACCGTAGATATTGGTATCTTTTTCACCGTTGATCCAGACTTTGGTAAATGTTCTAGGGTTACTGACGTTAAAGTTGAGAATGTTGAAGATAAGTGACGCAGTTGCTGTCTGCCCTCCGCTGTCAGTAATGGTGTAGGTGAGTTTGTCTATCCCCACTTTTCCCGATTGCGGTGTATAGGTAAAGCTTCCGTTCGCATTCCATGTGAGGGTTCCTTTGCTTGGGGATGTTACCTGTGTTACCTGAATATTATTCCCCTGATCGACACCCGCACCCGTATCATCGGTGATCATATTGCCGCTGACACTATTGCCGGGTTTGACTTTGTAGCTGTTGTCTGTCGCATGAGCGGTAGCACCTACGGTAATGGTTACGTTGGCGGTACTGGTGTGTCCGCTCGTATCCGTAATGGTGTAGCTGAAGGATGTGGAGTTGCTAAACCCTGCAGGGGGCGTGTAGCTGAAGCTTCCATCGGGATTGACGGTTACACTGCCGGAGGATGGCTGTGTATAGGAACTGACTGTGATGCCGGGTCCCGCGTCATTTGCCAGCAGACCCGGACTGCTTACATTGAGTGTGGTGTTTAGAGGTGTGGCATAGCTGTCATTGGTAGCAAGGGCAATAGAGTTGATTGAAATATTGAAAGTATCAGAATCACACCCGTCTTTATCGCATGCCTGTACCTGCACACTGAATGTATTTGCTGAGGACGGTGTGCCTGAGATTAGTCCTGTCGCGCTATTTATGCTTAAACCGTTTGGCAGACCTGTGGCAGAGTAGGTGATTGTATCACCATCCGGTTCTGTAGCACTAATTTGGTGCGAAAAGGCTGCACCAACCGTTCCTGTTTGGTCTGGAATGGGTTTGTTGGAAATTGTTGGTGGTGTTCCAGCAATGATAGAGATAGTAACAGTTGCTATATCGTAATGCCATCCGCCCTGCCACCACCACATTCTATACTGAAAGGTAACAGTCCCAGTACATGTACCTGGTTCATATGTAAAATTTCCATTCTGGGAAAAGTTGGTAATAGTACCACACGTTGGAGCATTATAAGTATCTACATATTTACTGAAACCTGTATCATTTGTCAATACATTTTCTGAAAGTTGTGTATTATATGGGGTACTAAAACTATCATCTGTAGCTGCAGCTTGAGCAAATACAGATAAAATCGTCAGATATAGCATAAAAAAGAACAATTTTGTTAAATATTTCATTATCACACCTTTAAATCTCTATCCTTTGGAGGACAGAGCAAGATTCGTATGTACATCGAAAAAATGCCATAAACGAAATGTTCATGGTAGGCAACCCGGCTGTCTTTGTAAGACCCGTGGCTTTCCGTCTCTGCCTCGCGACAGGTTTGGCTTTTCTCCATACACTACTTGACTAAATATAACATATTTAAGATAAAAGGGATATAAAAATAAGTTCTATTAATAGTTATAAATACGATTATATTTACAAATTTAGTTTACTTTAAATTGATTGGGAAGAAAAAATCTCATCCAACCCCTTCCTACACTTTTGCAGGGTCTGCATTATTTTATGCTATACTATGCGAAATAATACAATTAAATGAGGAAAAAAGATGGGGCGTAGAGCATTTACCCTGCTGGAACTGGTCATGGTGATTGTGGTACTTGGCATTTTGACCGCACTGGCACTACCAAGGATGGAACGTGATGTGCGGCAGGAAGCCGGAGACAACATCCTCTCTGCCATACGTTATGCCAAACATATGGCATTGATTGACAACGTGACAGATCCGCGGCAGTCAAATTGGCAGCGGGCATTTTGGCGTTTTGGTGTACGTACATGTCTTGCAAGCGAAGGTGATGTGTTCTACTATGTCGCTTCCGATGAGAACAGGGGTGGCAATATTGACAATAACGAAGCTGCGATCGATCCTCTGAATGGCAAGATAATGATGGGTGCTCCCGGTACTTCCTGTGCCAGCGGTTCCAACAACAGTGCCTCTCCTAACATCTTTATTTCCCATAAATATGGCATCAAAGATACCAATATGTTTCTCAACTGTGGCGGTGGAGGAACCGATGCTGCGCGCTATGTGGGGTTTGACCATATGGGGCGTCCACATGTCGGTTTTAGCGGTTCGACCTCCCCTGATTACAGCACCATCATGACATCAGATTGTAATTTGACCTTCAAGTTTAAAGATACTTCTATCCCTGATTTGGTGATACGCATTGAGAAAGAGACTGGACATGCATATATTGTAGGTGAGCCGGATGCATAGGCAGACTTTAAAAGATTTGATAACTTTATAAATTCAGTTTAGTGTTATGTTTAGAACCGACAGCTTCAGCGTTGGAAAAACGTCGGATTGGGCAAAAATATATGGCGGGGCTAAAGCCTCCGATGCCAAGAAAAATTGGAACCGACAGCTTTAGCTTCGGCACATGACATGCATGTAAATAAGAACTCATGCAACATCAAAAACGATGTTCAGAGCCTCTCTGCATTTTTGAAGGGTGGCTTGGGTAACCTCCCCCAATTTTTTGCTAAGTCGTATCTGTGATACGGAGCGCACTTGAAAAAGATCGATCACCGACTTTTTCTTGAGACCGTTTGTTGCAGTGGGTTCGATGACGACCATCCATGGCACATCAGCATAATGCGGTTTAAAGTCGGTTATGGGTGCGATCACTTTCAGCGGCAATTTGCCGATTTTGTCACTGTTTAAAACGATGCACGGACGGCTTTTTTGTATTTCTGAACCGACCGTAGGGTCGAGATTGACCTGCCATAAGGAACCTTGTTTCATTGAAAATCCTCGCCATCAAGATCGGTAAGGGATGTCAGTTCACTGTTGTGTTCATACTCGTTAGCCATAAGATTTACAGCCCTTGCAAGCTTTTTCTCCTTCTGTTTTTGTACAAAAGACTCTATTGCTTGCTTGATAATATCGGACTTGGAGCTTTTGAGCTCCTTTTTTAAAGCATCGAGTGTTTCATTCATACTGTGAGGAAGCGAGAATGTGATGCGATCATAGCTATGCTGCATTGCCATCATCAAATCCTTTTTATTAGTATACATAATTATACATCATATTTTGATGTTTGTAAAGAGCATATTTATTTTTATCCTTATGGAACCGACAGCTTTAGCTTCGGTCAAACGTGAAACTACAGCAAAACGTACAGCGGGGCTAAAGCCTCCGATTCCGAATGGGATGGAACCGAAAGCTTCAGCTTCGACAAAACATGGAAGTATAGTAAAACATAGGGCGGGGCTAAAGCCTCCGATTCCGAATGGGATGGAACCGACAGCTTCAGCGTCGGAAAGAAGATTGAGTTTGTAAAAAACGTAAGCAGGGCTGAAGCCTCCGATTCCAAAAAGACTTGGAACCGACAGCTTTAGCTTCGGCAGTGTATAATCCTACAAATAGCATTTGGATTGTCATGTATGCATGAGCGAAAATATACACATCTTCCACACATCGATCTCAAAGAACATTATCAGTTCATTACGTTTCGTACTAAAGAGAGCCTTGACCTCTATATGAAAAAACTCTATGCAAGCACTCTGACAAACAAACAGAAACACTATTTGATAGACAAACATTTGGACACTTCGGGAAATGGTTGTTTGATAGATGGCAATACGGCGGTGGAGATCATTGACTATTACCGTTTGAA
The DNA here is from genome assembly GCA_027082955.1 of Sulfurovum sp. Classification (GTDB taxonomy): domain Bacteria; phylum Campylobacterota; class Campylobacteria; order Campylobacterales; family Sulfurovaceae; genus Sulfurovum. The sequence goes on from JALWTA010000033.1 coordinate 19,313, forward strand.
GAGCGGGGATGCTTTTGAACTGGTAAGCATATGTGCTATGCCAAACCATGTGCATGTACTTTTAAAGCAAAATGAGTCACTCTCAAAAATAGTGCAAATCCTCAAAGGTGGTGCAGCACATATTGTCAATAAAAACCTGTCTCGAAACGGTGCTGTATGGTCACGAGACTATTTTGACCGTGCCATCAGAGATGAAAAGCATTTTGAAATCACCTATGCATATATCAAAAATAACCCCTTGAAGGCAGGATTGGAAGATGGTGGATTACGTTATTTTGGGATTTACGGGTAACATCATACAGGAACCGACAGCTTCAGCGTCGGAAAAATGTTGAACTGAAAAAAACATAAGCGGGGCTGAAGCCTCCGACTCCAAAAAGGTTTGGAACCGACAGCTTCAGCGTCGGAAAAATGCTGAAGTACAGAAAACGCATTCAAAGCAAAAGTTTGCAGAGTGACTTTTGTATGACTTCAAGCTCCGTAGGTGAAAGTGAAGCAATCTTCTCTTTGATGCGTGTTTTGGAAAAGGCTCTGATTTCATTGATGCACGCATCGCTGTTCTGATGGAGGGCATCTCTTTTGCTGATGGTGTACCTGTAGGGCAGTGCATCTTCTACGATGACGGTGGAGAGGGGGATGACTATGCAGGTTTCCAGAATAGCGTTATCGTCAGAGTTACTCATGATGATCGCCGGTCGGAGTTTGCCTATCTCTCCGCCTTTTGCCGGATTGAAATTTACAAGATGGATGTCTCCTTTACAGAATGCCATCGTCAACACTCCCGTCACCTACCGGATCGGCTTTTTGTGCTTTTACTATGCGTTTAAGCAGGGCTTCTTTTTTTTGCTTTTCAACCTTTTTTACAAACTTTTGAAACTCATCTCGCAATGCAACAGGCACAAAAAACCCGATCTCCTCCTTTTTCCTTCCATCCAGTATGTGGATAATTTCAGACGTTTTGAAAAAGTCACTCGAGTTTCGCATTTGGCTTAATGTAGTTTCTATCATGCATATCCTTTTGCATTTTATGTATGTATTTTCATTTTATCATAATAGAATGAGATGTGTCAATTGTATGGATAAAAAGACATACGGCATGACTAAAGCCACCGACTCCCAAAAGACTTGGAACCGACAGCTTCAGCGTCGGAAAAAGGTTGGAATTTCGGAAAAGTATAGGGCGGGGCTGAAGCCTCCGACTCCAAAAAGACTTGGAACCGACAGCTTTAGCTTCGGCTTGAGGTAAAACTGCAAAAAACGCAAAGCGGGGCTAAAGCTTCCGACGCCAAGAAGGGTGTGACTAATACGCTTTTTACATACTTTGAGATATGATATAGGAAACATTATGCGTGAGGATACTTCATGGTATGGAAAAAGAGTCTTTTTGCCGCAGTTGCGGCACTGTTGCTGTTTACTGGGTGCGGCAAGAACCAAGAGGTGACAGAGTTCAACAAGCCCGCACTCTACTGGTACAAAAAGATCGCTGAGAGTATTAGCAGCGGCAACATGGACAAGGCGGACGAATACTACATTTCGCTCAAAAGCGAGCATATGCTCTCTCCTCTGATGCCCACAGCCATCATGATACTGGCACATGCGCATATGCAGGAGGAAGAGTACCTTCTTGCAAGCTACTACTGGGATGAATACAACAAACGCTACGCCGATGAAGGCAGCCGTGAATATACAGAATTTATGAAGCTCAAAGCCTCTTTTCTTGGCATCAAGGATGTCTACAAAGACCAGAAGCTCATCATGGACAGCATCAATCGTGCGAAGATATATCTGCTGCGTTATCCCGGTTCGAAATATACACCGTTGGTAAATTCCATACTGGTACGGCTTCATATGAGTCAGTATCTTCTCAATGAGAACATTGCTGCACTTTATGATCGTACAGGAAAACCCGAAGCGGCAAAGATCTATCGTGCCAAGAATAAGCATTCCTTGGTAGAAATGACCGATATCACCCCGCCTGCACAGGGATTCCTTGGGAAGATTTTTGACTAAAAGCGTGTCCTTGCTTTTGCTCGGAAGGAAAAATTAAAAATTAAAAATTAAAAAATTGTTTACTTCTGTTGACTATACTTTCGTTTTTGCAAAAACTTTAACTTTTAATTTTTAACTTTTAATTTTCAAAATCCAAAGGATTTTCAATGCAGCTAAGTGATTACGATAATTTTCCAAATACACTCCCCATTGTGGTAGAGGATGAACTCTTTTTGTATCCTTTTATGATCAGCCCGATCTTTTTGACCAACCAGCGGGATATTGATGCCGCTACAGAGGCGATTGAGAAGAATTCGCTTCTTTTTGTAACCGCTTCCGTGGCGGGGAAAGAGGGCGAGAGAGATTTTGATGCCATGTACAAAGTAGGGGTTATCGGTTCGGTCATGCGTAAAGTGCACATCCCCGACGGACGGGTCAAGATACTCTTTCAAGGACTCTCACGCGGGAAAATCATCGAACCGATCCCAGGCGATATCAACCGTGCCGTGATCGATGTGGTACAGGCAAAACCCTATGATAAGCTCAGAACGGATGCCCTGATGGGTGTGCTTAGAGACAAGGTAAAACAGCTCTCTTCTTTAAGTTCTCACCTGCCAGCCGATCTGGTACGCACCATAGAAGAAAACGATGAGCCTCAGCGCATTGCCGATCTGGTCTCTTCTATGCTCAAACTGGACAAAGAGGTTGCCTATGCGCTTTACATTGAGCCCGATGTGGAAAAGCGGCTGCTAGGTCTGATCGATGTGGTTACATCTGAGATCGAGGCGGCAAAAGTACAGCGTGAGATCCGCACCAAAGTACACAGTAAGATTGAACAGACGAACAAAGAGTATTTCCTTAAAGAACAGCTCAAAGAGATACAGCAGGAGCTGGGTATGGATACCCAAAGAGAAGAGGAGATCGCCAACTTTAGAGAGAAGATCGAAAAGCTCAAACCTGCTATGAGCGAAGATGCCTACAAGGAGATCAGCAAGCAGCTTGACCGTTTTGCCCGTATGCATCCCGATTCAGCCGATGCGAACCTTCTACAGAGCTATCTTGAGTGGGTACTCGATCTGCCCTTTGGACAATTGAGCAAGAAGAGCCTTTCGGTTGAAGATGTTGCCAGAGAACTTGACAAAGACCACTATTCACTCGAAAAACCAAAAGAGCGTATTGTCGAGTTCTTTTCAGTACGTGAACTTGCGATGCTTAGAGGTGTACAGCAAAAAGAGACCGGTGGAGCGATCTTGTGTTTTGCGGGACCTCCGGGAGTAGGGAAGACCTCTTTGGCAAACTCTATTGCCCATGCGCTAGGCAGACCGCTGGTACGCATTGCACTTGGCGGGCTTGAAGATGTCAATGAGCTTCGAGGACACAGACGTACCTACGTCGGTGCGATGCCGGGACGTTTGGTGCAGGGACTTATTGAGGCAAAAAGCATGGACCCGGTCATTGTGCTCGATGAGATAGACAAAGTAGGACGCAGTATGCGTGGAGACCCGACTGCTGCACTGCTGGAGATACTAGATCCTGAGCAGAACAGCAAATACCGTGACTATTACCTCAATTTCAACATCGATCTTAGCAAAGCGGTATTTATTGCCACGGCGAATGATGTGGGGCGTATTCCTGCACCGCTTAGAGACAGGATGGAGTTCATTGGGCTGAACTCCTATACCCCAAAAGAGAAGTTTGAGATAGCCAGACGCTACCTGATACCTCAAGAGCTGAAAAAACATGCACTCAAGACGCATGAATTCCACATTTCAGACAAGGCACTGCGCATCTTGATAGATGAATATACGAGAGAAGCAGGGGTGAGAAACCTGAGACGCCGCATTGCCTCTCTTATGCGGAAAACAGCACGTATGCTGCTTGAAGAGCGCGATAAAAATGAGGTACATATTACCAAAAAGAATCTTACCAAATTCGTTGACAAGAAAGTATTTGAGATTTCACTGGTAGACAAGAAGCCGCAGGTAGGTGTTGTTTCCGGACTTGCCTGGACAGCGGTAGGCGGCGATGTGTTGACGATTGAAGCGATCAAGATACGCGGGAAAGGCGGACTGCAGCTTACAGGCAGTCTCGGAGATGTGATGAAAGAATCTGTACGCATTGCGCATTCGGTTGTGAAGATCCTTATTGATGCACGCAAACTCAAAGTACCGCCTTCTGCCATTCCGCATACCCTCAAAGAGCGAGAAGAGCGTATAGAAGTGGATCCAAGTGAAGTGTATAAGCGGTACGACCTGCACATCCATGTACCCGAAGGTGCCACACCAAAAGACGGACCAAGTGCGGGGATTACCATGGTGACCGCCATTGCCTCCATACTAAGCAATAGAAAAGTAGATAATAAGGTTGCCATGACCGGAGAAGTGACACTGACAGGCAAGGTACTGCCTATCGGCGGGCTGAAAGAGAAGCTGATTGCTGCGTATAAAGCAGGGGTTAAAAAGGCACTGATACCGGTAAAAAATTATGAAAGAGATCTTGATGATATTCCAGATGAAGTAAAAGAGAATATTAAGATTGTTGGGGTATCTAATGTAGAAGAGGTACTCAAAGAAGCCTTGCTCTAAGCAGGCTTCCTCTTGTGTTGTTAATCTATTGAGACCACTGCTCCATTTTTGAAAAGAGCTCTTCCTCTTTGACCGGCTTTCTAATGAAGTCGTTGGCACCATTGTCAAATACTTCTGTCTTTTTGGTATCATCGGTTGAAAGAACAATGACCGGGATATGTGCATTGGACATGTCTGCGCGGAAAATTTTAAGAAACTCTATTCCGTCTACGATCGGCATCATAATATCAAGCAGGATCAGGTTGATGCCTGGATCTTTTTTCATCTTATCCAAAGCATCAGAACCATTCTCCGCCTCGACAATGTCGCTGACATGGCTGTTCTTTTTCAGCAATGTCTTCAATAGCATTCTGTTGATCATATCATCGTCAACTACAAGTACTTTCAGTCCCATTTCGTTTATCCTCTATGTGAATTGATTATGGATTCAATCTGTTCTTTTTCTGTACTGTCTGTCACGATCTCTATACCGTCAGCTTTTGTTTTGAGGGCATCCGTGACCAGCTCAGCATCTGTGAAGAGTATGTCATAGTCTCCGCTGGCAAGTTTTGTATCCAGTGTGTCCATATCTTCAACAATATCGTAATCATACCCTAAGTTTTCAATGACTTTGGTAAGAACACGGCGTTCCAAGAGGAATTTTTTCGCGATCAGGATCTTTTTTTCTCCAGATGTATGTGTATCTGTTTGTGCTGCTTCACTCTCAAGTGATAGCGGTATTTCCTCTTCAGCGGATGGCATGCTCATCTCGATGGCATCTGCTTCTGGTTGGGCAGGTGCAGATGTCTCTTTTTCTGGCTGGGCAGGTTCCTCTTTGGCTGGCTTGGTTTCTTCTTTCGCTTGAGGCGCAGCCGCTTTTGCTTTGTGTGAGAGGAATTTGTTCAGAATATAGAGCAGTTCCGTTGTTTCGATAGGTTTGGTGATATACTCGTCCATACCTTCTGCAAGGAAGCGCTCTCTGTCCCCTTTGAGTGCGTTGGCTGTCAGGGCTACGATTGGAATATGCGGAACTTCCTCATCCTCTTCGAAGTCAAGGATCTCATGGGTCGCTTCAATACCGTCCATGACCGGCATCTGGATATCCATGAAGAGCATATCATAATCGTTATTTCTGCGTTTTTCGAAGGCTTCCAGACCGTTGTTGGCAAGCTCTACGGTAATACCGTGGTCTTCAAGGACACGTTTGATCAGTTTCTGGTTGATGATATTGTCTTCGGTGACCAATATCTTGGCATCGAACTGCGTTGCCTGTGCCTGAACCGCTTTTTCAACAAGCTCAGGTGTGGTACTGGCTGTTCTGCTCAGTACGGCTTTCAGTTTGCTCAGTGTTACCGGTTTGAAGATGACATTGTCCTGATCAACCCCCAGTTCGTCGATCTTGTTTCGGCTGGTGACATTTGCAATCAGGATCAGTTTTGATTTGTCAACATTGGCAATGGCATCAAGGATGTTCTGTTTTGTTTTGTCAATGTCAAGCCAGAATGTTTTACAGATACCCAGATCGCTCAGTTCTCTCAGATCGCTGACCGATTCGTAGTGGCGCACTTCCGGACCAAAGTATTCGAAGTAGGATGCCAGATAGGTATCGAGTACCGTCGGGATCTCTTCCTGATATTTACAGATGGTCATATCTTCAAACGCATGGTTGTAGTTGGTCTCTGCAGACGGTACGGCTTCGAGCGGAACCGTGAAGAAGAAGGTTGTACCATGGTCTTTGGCACTCTCAAGTTCAAGCTTGCCGCCCATGAGTTCAACAAACTGGCTGGAGATGGTCAGACCCAGTCCTGTACCGCCGTATTTTCTTGTGACCGATACATCTGCCTGGGAGAAGGCATCGAAGATACGCTCCTGCTGGTCTTTGGTCATACCGATACCGTTATCCTGGATAGAGAACTTGACATATTCGGTAGTGCCCTCCTCTTCGGATACTTTTTCGATCTTGAGGTTGATGATTCCGCCGTAACCGGTAAATTTGATCGCGTTGCTGAGCAGGTTGATAACGATCTCTTTGAGTTTTGTCGGATCCCCTTTGAGTTTTGGACTGATACGCGGATCCATATAGAAGTTGAGATCGATATTTTTCTCGGCAGCACCGACAGCATAGGTTTCAACCGCACTTTCAAACTCTTCTTCAGCATCGAAGACAACATTTTCGATCTCGATCTTGTTACTTTCGATCTTGGAGAGGTCAAGAATGTTGTTGATAATGCTCAGCAGGTTTTCGGAACTCTTGTCGATAATGTTCAGGAACTCCTGCTGCTCAGCATCGAGATTGGTACTTCTGAGGATCTCTGTAAATCCGACGATACCGTTAAGCGGTGTACGGATCTCATGAGACATGTTGGCAAGGAAGAGCGATTTCGCCTCATTTGCCTGAAGGGCGATTTGCTTGTCTTCTTTTGCGGTTTCAACAAGCCGTTCGAGGAACTGGTATGCCTCTTTGGTCCCTTCGTGAGTATCGAGTTCGATGTTTTCGATATGTGCAGTATCGGCTGAGAGATACTGGTCACTCTCTTTCATATCTTCAACCGCTTTGTTCAAAACGTCTTCAAGCTCTTTAATGTTTCGCGTAATATCGCGTGTTGTTGTGTACCCAAGGTAAGCAAGAAGCAAACTCAGCAGCAGGATGGCAGATGCGATAGCAAGCAGTGATACCTGTTTCTGAAGGTAAACATCCGCTTTTTTCCATAGTGTATTGGCAACGACAAGTTCCGCTTTGTTATAGAGTGAAATCTTTTGTGTCTGAAGGGAGAACCAGTCCATGACATCTTCTGCATAGTCACCGTTGTCGACGTCTGTCTGCGTGGCAGAAGAGGTTTCAGCCAGATCCTGAAGTATCTCTTTTGCTTTGGGGTTGGCAAGGATCTTCTCAAGCTGTGCACGCAGTTTCGCGTTAGTGACCAGTTTGAGGTCAAAGATGTTCGCTTTGGTTCTAAAGTCATCCCAAAGAGCGATTTCGTCAAATGCCATAGAAGCTTTTTTTGTCATGTAGTACGCGACATATCCCCGCTCCAGTCCGGCATTCTCTTTGACCGTATAGAGTTCCGAGAGGGTTGCAATAAGGGATGCAATGTCGGTATCCAGAGCAAAGTCTTTGATCTGGAAGAGGTTCTTCATGATCGGCGTAGCGATTTTTTTCGTATATTCGTCAAAGAAGATCTTTTTAAAGTCAGCCTTGGGCCCATCGACCTCTTTACGAATGGCTGGAAGTTTTGCGATGTTTGCGATCAGAGCATCATATGCCTGTTTGTCCAGCTCTGTTTTCTCATGCAGAAGTTTAGGCAAAAAAGGAATGAGGTTACCGTTATCTGTTACCAGTTTGCCGCGCAGTTGTCCAAGCGTTTTGTCCGTGGTCTTTCGCTGGTTGAGCAGCAGGTTGCCGTATGTTTTTTTGTCACTACCGATATAGAGTGCGGTCAATCCGCGTTCTTTACCGATCTCGGCGAGTGATTTACTCAGGTAGGCATTGTTGCTCAGGGCCGTTTTGAGCGCCTGTGCCTTCTCGTAGTTGATGTATGAAGTTACGAAGAAGTAACTTGACAGCAACAGAAGCAGCAGGATCGGTACGAGTGCGATCAGTTTTAGTCTATTACGTATGGTCATGGTCTATTTCCTTTTTATTTGTTTGAGATGAGTTTGAACTGGTTCTCCAGTGACAGGAAGTGTGCCCAGTAGTTCCTGACCAGTTCCGGTACCCTCTCGATATCTTCATTGAACTGGATCTCATAGAGAGTGTCAGAGAGCGGGATAATGCGAAGGTTGCTCGATGTTCCCTTCAGCAGATGCCCGATCTTCTGTACAGTCTCAAGATCACCTTTTTCATAGGCAGCAAGCATTTTCTCCGTCTCCTCATGTGCCTGCTGTATGAAGTCGTTGACGAACTCTTCAATGAGTTCGACCGGAAGACTCAGGTCTTCCGCCGCAGCTTCGAGTTGGAAATCAAAGTGTATCGGTTTGACATCGCTCAAGTCGATCGGTGCCCGCTGGGTACCGCTAACACTCTCCGTTTCCGCTTCAGGCTTTTCTTCTGCCGGTGGCGGTGTTTCGGACGGCGCTTGCGCAGCAGGCTTTTTCTCCTCTTCGAAGTGGGCAGTTGTGAGTCTGCCAAGGGCTGTAAAGAATGTTTGGACAGCCTGATGCTGTTCCTCTCCGCTGCTCTCTTCTATCTGATGAAGCATACTGCCGACAATAGGAAGATGAAGGACATTGGAGAGGTGTGACAGCTTTTTCAGAGCCTCTGCCTGCTCCTCTGTCTGCTCTTTTTGCAATGCATCTTCAAGCGCCAATGCTGTGTCAATGTATTCATCAAGGAACATATTGTAGTCATCATGGGAAATACCGATTTTCGCGCTGACAGTATCTATGTCGATATAGATAGGCGTTGTCTCTTCTTTGGAAGGAGGTGTCTCTTTGGCAATCTCTTCAATGGCATTGTCTGCTTCTTCCGGCAGAAGCAGGTCAAGCAGTTCGGATGACTCTTCTGTTTCAGGCAGCTTGGGTGATTGTTCTGCTTCACTCTCTTCTGCCTGAGTTGTTTCATCTTTTAATGAAATAAGTTCATCCTCCTCCAGTGGAAGCAGTTCGTCCGAAGTACTTTCTTCCTGAACGGATGTTTCTTCTTCATGAAGCGGTTCATCAAGTATGTCATAAAGAAGTGTTTCATCTTCTTCTCCCTCTGTTTCGGATGGATGTGACGTATCTATCTGTACCAGTGTCAGGTCTCCAAGAATCCCGGAAAGTTGACTGCGTACAGCAGGGTAACGTACTGTTTTGCCGTTTGCCGTAAGGCTGACTTCCTCTCCCTGAAGATCGATACCGATCTCTCCCAGTGCAATCTGTTTGTCAAATGCATCTGCATCGGCAACATCAAAGTGTTCAAGTATCTGTGTATCGGTTGCAACGATCTTCCCTGCCGGGTTGGTGATGTAATACATGGGTTTCATAACTCCTTCTTCCTTAGTTCTCTTGTTCGCGCATCTCTTTGTAGAGCGGTACACATTCATTGATCTCATTTTCAGATGCTGGTCTCCGCGCAGCGGTGTAGCCGATGATCTCATCACTGTCGTTTACAATAGGGGCAATGTGCGAATAGACCCAGTAGTAACGACCATCCTTGCGCAGGTTCTTGACAACGCCTGTCCACTCTTGACCAGACTGGATAGTATCCCAGAGGTCTTTGAACGCTGCTTTGGGCATATCGGGATGGCGCACAATGTTGTGGTTTTTCCCTGTCAGCTCCTTTTTATCGTAGCCTGAGATCTCACAAAATTTTCTGTTGGCATAGGTGATGATGCCCTTCAGATCTGTCGAACTGACGATCACCCCCTCTGTGAATTTGTACTCTTCATCTATTGGATCGGGTCTTCTCATTTGCTTCCTTCCTCGTCTATTGATTCCTTATTCGACTACCACTGGGAATTGTCTACATTAACTTTATAATAAATTAACTAAAAATAGCATGAATTCAAAAAGAATATCACTTAAAAATTACTAAAATATATCAATTTTTATTATGATTTGAGATAATTTCAGCAACTTTTTTATTGGTAATCCGTGCAATTTCATCATAGGATGCGGCACTAACAGCATCGAACGTACCGAAATATCCTATGAGCTTTTGCAGTGTTGCCTTCCCAACCCCTTTGGTTTCAAGCAGAGACAAGCGCATATCTTCTTTGCGTTTCAGGTTGCGGTGGTAGGCGATGGCATAACGGTGTGCTTCATCACGAAGGCGCTGAACCCAGTGAAGTCTTTTGTCGGTGCTTTTAAGTGCCATGATACCCGAAGGGGTGTAGATCAGGTCTTTTGCGGCACCTTTGGCACGGTGCGCTTTGGCATCGAGTTTTTCTTTGGCAATGGCAATGACATCAAGATTGACTTTGGCGGAGGCAAGAAGTGAACGAGCGAGGTTCAGATTTGCCTCTCCGCCGTCAAGTACCCAGAGATCAGGTGGTGGCATATTGGCAAAGTCGGCAATGCGCCGACTGAGCATCTCCCGCATTTGCGCATATTCGTCACGTGCCTCAAGGCGGTAACGCCGATAGCTCTTTTTGTCCCATTTCCCTTCATCCCATACAACCATACCCCCTACGGTTGCCGTTCCCATCATGTGTGAGTTGTCGAACGTCTCAATGCGGTATGGAATATGGGAAAGATCGAACAGGTCTGCGATTTTTTGTTCGATGATACTGTTGTCCTCTTTTTTGAGAAGCATTTTGGCATTTTGCAGCGCCAATGCGGTCAGTTTCGCTTTGTTCCCCCGACGGGGAGTGTGTATGGTGATTTTCTTCCCGAATCTGCTCGAAAGTGTTTCTGCTATGCTTTGAGCATCATCGATTTCATGCGCTATAAGAATCTCTTTGGGAACATAGGGGCTATCTACAGTATAGAAAGCAAGCAGTGCCTGTTTGTACGCTTCATTGACATCATAGATATGGGTGTGACGAAAATAATTGTGTGAGGATGAGATGATCTTGCCCTCTCTCATAAATAATTTGACCGTAATACCTTTGGCATCTCCGTTGAGAATCGCAAATATGTCGGTATCAAATCGATTGGCAAGATCGATGGAAGAGTCTATGGAAAGTGCATTGATGGCATTGATGGCATCCCGTACAGCGGCTGCTTCTTCAAAGCGCTCCTGTTGGGCAAGTGTCAGCATGCGGGATTCGAGCTTATCGATCAATATATGGCGCTGATGGAGAGCCTGTTTTGCTTCCTCGACGATGGCACGGTATGCCTCCTGACTGATTTTGGCTTCACAGGGAGCGAGACATTTGCCTATCTGGTAAAAGAGGCAGGCTTTCCCCTCTTTGAGGCAGTTTTTTTTCTGTATGAGAGGATAGCTTTCATAGAGTGCATCTATCAGTGCCCTGCCACCTGAAGGAAAAGGACCGTAATAGGTGATGTGTTTGCCTTTCACGACCTTTCGTGTGATCTCAAAACGCGGGTAGGGTTGTGATTCGTCAAGATAGATGTAAGGGTAGGTTTTGTCATCACGCAGGAGAATATTGTATTTCGGTTTGAGTTGTTTGATCAGTGAGTTTTCAAGAATGAGTGCATCTTCTTCACTTTGGACTACTATATATTCCAGTTTGACTGCTTCAGAGAGCATCTTGAGGATACGGGGGCTCTGTGACGGATTGGGGTGCAGCGTCGGAGTGATACGCCAGTAGCTTTTTACGCGGTGTTTAAGGCTTTTGGCTTTTCCCACGTACAGAAGTTTGTCTTCCGCATCGAAATACTGATAGACACCTGGCGTGTCTGGAAGTGTTTTTAGGGTTTGCTGCATTGGATCAACTGTTTTGTCTTGTTAAAACGCTGCATAAGATCTGGGTCATCGGTATGGATTTCAAAACGGTTTTGCGCCTGCTCTCTATAATATGGTACGCTCTCTTCTGTAGGCGTCTGTTTCACGATACTTCGGTATTTGCTGTGAAATATGATTACGTTGTTCGCTTGAAGCAAGGAACAGTCAGCATCTGCAGATGCAAGCTGCGTTAATACGCTTTTTAATAAATCTCTATTATAATGAAGCTCCATTTTGAAACCGGGGTGAGTGACTGCAACAAAAAGCGTATCGTTTTTGATATAGACAAAAGCAATGGCCTTTTGCCATTTTTTGCCAAGCAAAGCGATAAATTTCTGGTAGCAGACATGCCGTTTCAAATATCTGAATTGAGGTTGGTTACTAAGATGAGACAAGATCATAGACGCATTTTTCATACACTAATTATAGCATCTGTTTGCTGTATCGCACTGGTTGGCTGTGGGCACAAGACCGCACCGGTTTATGTTCCTGACAATGCTCCCCAACAGTCTGCCAAATAAGACAACAGGGTTTGGGAGAGATTGGTGAAGAGATATGATGTATTGATAATCGGTGCAGGGATCGCAGGGCTCTATGCGGCGATGCAACTGCCACGAAGCAAAAAGGTGTTGGTTGTTTGCAAAGATATCCCCTGGGAGTGTAATACATTCTATGCGCAAGGCGGTATGGTCACGGCATTGAGTGAGACGGATGTTCCTGTGCATGTGCAAGACACGCTGGCTGCCGGTGCCTACCATAACAACCCCGAGGCGGTGGAGATTCTCTCCCGTACTTCGCTCAAGACCACACCCGATCTGATTGAACGCGGGATGGCATTTGACAAAGATGCACAGGGCAAAATGCTTTATACCAAGGAGGCGGCACATTCCGTACCGCGTATTGTCCATGCCGGCGGAGATGCGACGGGACGTTATATGCACTACTTTATGATGGTGCAGAACAAGCACCAACTCCAGAGAAATACACTGGTGTATGACCTGCTGATTGAGAATGGACGCTGTTACGGCGTGAAAGCGACGGTCAATTATGAACCCACTACCATTTATGCCGATGATGTGATCATTGCCAGCGGAGGGATAGGCTCTCTGTATGCGTACAATACCAACTCAAGAACGGTCTCTGCCGATATTCACGGGATATGTGTCGAAAAGGGTATTGCGCTTGCCGACATGGAATTCATGCAGTTCCATCCGACCGTTTTTGTTGAAACACCGTTTGCCAGAAAACTGCTTCTTACAGAAGCACTTAGAGGAGAAGGAGCCCATGTTGTAGATGAGGATGGATACCGGTTCCTGTTCGAATATGATGAAAGAGGCGAGCTGGCAAGCAGGGATATCGTTTCCAGAGGTATTTTTGACTATAAGCGCCAAACAGGCAAAAAAGTCTATCTTGATTTTTCTATGTTTGAAGAAGAGTGGTTTCACACACGTTTCCCCAATATTACCCATACCTTTGAGGCACTCGGCTATCATTTCCCGCAGGACAGAGTACCGATCTCACCAGCATTCCATTATGCAAACGGCGGTATTAAATGTGACACGCATGGCTGTATCCCTGGCATAGAAGGGCTTTATGTGATCGGTGAAGCGGCATGTACCGGAGTGCATGGTGCCAACAGGCTCGCTTCCAATTCGCTTCTTGAAGGAGTGGTCTTTGCTCGGCGTGCGGTTGAACATCTGCTTGGAAAGACCCATGTCTCTGTACCGATACCTGCTTTTGAGAAGGATTATGGTAATATTCTGCACAAAGAGAACGACAAGACCTATAAGCAAAAACTGCGTCAGGTGATGTGGGATGACATAGGTATCATTCGTACGACCAAAGGGCTTCATGAAGCAAAGAACCTGATCTACGATATGAAGAACAGGGAGATAGGCCGTTTGCTTCAATTACGCCTGAACACGGCTTCTGCCATTGTCGAAGCGGCACTGGCACGTACGGTATCGTTGGGTTCTCACTATATCGAGTCTTAAGACTTTGTATAGAATATTTAAACATGCAGGAGAGACTATGGAATCAGCGGCACAACAGGCAGCTGCACATTTGGATTTGACAGGTACATGGGTCGGGATCGTATCGCTCGTTATTTTTGTACTTGGCTACTATTTCATCGCAACAGAGGACAAATACCACATTAACAAAGCCAAACCGGCACTGCTCGCAGGTACGGGTATTTTCATGCTTATCGGTGTCTATTTTGCTATCAATGGCATTGACGGACATTCTCTGGAGAAGGAGATAGAGGAGCTGATCTATGAGATCGCCGGTATCTTCTTCTTCCTCATGGTTGCAATGACCTATATTGAGGCGATGATAGACCGAGGGGTCTTCTCTGCACTGCGTTACAATCTGGTTTCCAAAGGCTATACATACAGAAGACTCTTTTGGGTGACAGGACTGTTGGCATTTTTCATCTCTCCTGTGGCAGATAACCTGACGACTGCGCTGATCCTTTCTACCGTGCTGATCACTATTGACCGTGAAAACAAGAACTTTCTTGTTCCCGGAGCGATCAATATTGTCGTTGCTGCCAATGCCGGTGGTGCATGGTCACCGTTTGGGGATATTACGACCCTGATGGTGTGGGTTGATGGCAAAGGAGCGTTTCAGGAGTTCCTCTTTCTTTTCCCTGCAGCCATTTTAGGCTGGTATGTGACTGCATTCCTGCTCAGCCGTGTGGTGCCTGAAGGGCAGCCGCCATTTAATGCTTCAGAGGAAAAAGCGGTTATACAGGAGGGAGGCAAGCAGATTATTGGTTTGTTCGCATTGACCATTGTTCTGGCGGTGCTTTCTCATCAACTGCTGCATTTGCCTGCGATGTGGGGTATGATGTTCGGTCTGGCACTTTTGAAGATCTATGTTTACTATATCAATCAGAATTCCGGTCCGACACAGATGAATGCTTTCTCATGGATCGCTAAAATAGAGAATGATACACTGCTCTTTTTCTTTGGTATCCTAGCAGCTGTTGGAGGATTGCATTTTCTTGGTTATCTGGAGTACTTTACCAAGCTCTATGATCAGTTCGGTCCGACAACTGTGAATGTCGGTGTCGGTTTCATTTCGGCAGTGATCGATAATGTTCCGGTAATGTCTGCCGTACTCAAAGCTGATCCGAATATGGGAGCATTCACCAAAGAGCAGTGGATGCTGGTTACTATGACAGCCGGTGTAGGCGGAAGTCTTATCTCTTTTGGTTCTGCCGCAGGTGTCGGTGTCATGGGAAAACTGCATGGTATTTACACTTTTGCTTCCCACATGAAATATGCATGGACTGTTTTGGCAGGGTATATTGTCTCTATTGCGGTCTGGTATTTCCAGTTCATTGTCCTGCATATCGGATGATATTTAGATAGCAAGTTGTAAGGAAGCAGGGAGCATTGCTTTTGGTTTTTCGTTCCCACGCTCCTGCGTGGGAATACATATAGCGTATTGTTTGGCACTTATGTGTTATTACTCAAGGTATGGTATGCATTCCCATCGGGGACGATGGGAACGAGAAACTACACCATCATATATTTTATATGAATGAATCTTTTACGGAAGATTGACTCATATAAACACTAAGGAAGAGATAGATATGAAACAAGTTCCTATTTTGGTACTCGATTTTGGGTCGCAGTATACACAGTTGATCGCACGTAAACTGAGAGAATCAGGCGTCTATACAGAAGTAGTGCCTTACAGAGAGAAAATTGAGGATATCAAAGCACGAAAGCCCCAAGGGATCATCCTCTCAGGCGGTCCTGCATCTGTTTATGCCGAAGATGCCTATAAGCCTGATGAAGCGATCTGGGATCTCGGACTGCCTATTCTTGGTATCTGCTATGGGATGCAGCTGATCACACAGCATTTTGGCGGCAGTGTCATTCCTGCTGATCACCATGAGTACGGTAAAGCGAAGCTTCACATAGAAAAAGAAAATTCGCCGATCTTCAAAGATATTGCCCAAGACTCCATCGTCTGGATGAGCCATGGTGACCGTGCAGAAAGACTGCCAGAAGGTTTTGAAGCGGTTGGTACGAGTGAGAACTCTCCATATGCCGCGATCGCAGATGAGAGCAGAAATATCTATGCATTCCAGTTCCACCCTGAAGTGCATCACTCTGTAGAGGGTACCAAGATGCTCAAAAACTTTGCCAAGTATATCTGTGGCTGTGAGAGTACATGGAATATGGGCAGTTTTGCCAAGCAGAAGATCGAAGAGATCCGCAAGCAGGTGGGTGAGAGAAAAGTGCTATGTGGTGTCAGCGGTGGGGTAGACTCCTCTGTGGTTGCTGCACTGCTCAGTCAAGCACTGCCCAAAGAGCAGCTTGTGTGTGTCTTTGTCGATCAGGGGCTACTGCGTAAAGATGAGGCAAAGCAGGTACAAGATATGTTTAGACTGCTTGATATCCCACTCATTACCATTGATGCAAAAGAGGAGTTTTTGAATGCACTCAAAGGAGTAAGTGATCCTGAGCGTAAACGCAAGATTATTGGAGAGAAGTTTATCGAAGTCTTTGACAAAGAGGCAAGCAAACATACCGATGTAAGTTTCCTAGCACAGGGGACACTCTATACTGACGTGATCGAGTCTGTTTCTGTCAAAGGACCTTCCAAAACGATCAAATCCCACCACAATGTCGGCGGACTGCCTGAGTGGATGACCTTTGAGCTGGTTGAGCCACTGCGTGAGATATTTAAAGATGAGGTACGTAAACTGGGGCTTGAACTGGGTCTCCCCAAACATATGATCGGCCGTCACCCTTTCCCCGGACCGGGATTGGCGATCCGTGTCATGGGAGAGGTGAACGAAGAGGCACTTAGATTGCTTCGTGAGAGTGATGCTATTATGCAAGAGGAGCTGCGTGCTACAGGCTACTACGATAAAGTATGGCAAGCCTTTACTGTACTGCTTAATGTCCAGTCCGTCGGTGTCATGGGCGATAACCGCACCTACGATAACACCGTCTGTGTCCGTATGGTAGAGTCTGTCGATGGTATGACTGCCACCTTTGCACATGTGCCGCATGATGTCTTGGAAGGCATTAGTAGAAGAATTATCAATGAGATTGATGGGATTAACCGAGTGGTCTATGATATATCTTCAAAACCCCCAGCCACCATCGAATGGGAGTAATTTTACTTATTGCACAGCATTTACGAGGGAGATCGGCTCAGTCGCCTACTTCTTAGTAGGCTCCTTCGCGACAACCCTCGCAACTACTGCACACTAAGTAAAATTCAAGTTTTATGCTCTTTATTTTACCGCATCTTTGACCAAACGGCTTCGTTTCGTTCGGTCACATACTTCTATGTATGCTCCCTCACTCCACTCACGCCGCTTGCCCAAACCTACGGCAAACTAAAGGCATTATTATTTTTCATGTTTCACTTCACCTGAGCCAATCTGCATTTTTGCTTTAATCCTCTTCTGTTATAATGAAAACCATCATTATGAAAAGGACGATACGATGAAAAAAACAGGACTCTATATTGGTATGGCGGTATGCGGAATGTTATTCAGCGGATGTGCACAGCCTGCTCCTGCAACAACACAGGCAAATGAAAAAGAGTGTGCCACGCTGAGTAAAAAGATCATGCAGACAGAGAATTTTTACAAAGAGATAGCAGGTATGGATCAGTCACATGTAGATGAGTATGTTGCTGCACTGCCGCGTACCGAAATCTCTACGAGTACAAACAAGAGCAGAATCCTTAAAGATGCAAAACAGCATAAAGCGACACTTGAAAACGAGTTTCAAGCATCTGGGTGCAAATCGGGCAAATAGTCAATTTTTGCCATATACCGGTTATGACTCAAGCAGATTTTCTTCAAATACACTACAAAGTTTAGTCTATATGGCTAAACTTTCTTTCAAAAAAACTTGAAATATTTTTAAAAATATACTATAATCCCAAAAAATTACAGCATAACAGGAGAAACGGAATGGCAAAACATCAGTTTCAAACAGAGATAGGGCAACTGCTCAAACTCATGACACACTCTTTGTACTCGAACAAAGAGATTTTTCTAAGAGAGCTGATCTCTAATGCAAGTGATGCGATCGATAAATTTAACTATCTTCATCTGACAGATGAGAAGTTCAAAGAGGAGAACTGGTCAGGGAAGATCAATGTGAAGATCGATAAAGAGGACAACTCTCTGACCATTGGTGACAATGGTATCGGTATGAACGAAGAGGATCTGATGGAGAACCTCGGTACCATTGCCAAATCGGGTACCAAAGCCTTTATGGAACAGCTTACCGGTGATGCGAAAAAAGACAGCAATCTCATTGGACAGTTCGGGGTTGGATTTTACTCTGTCTTTATGGTTGCGGACAATGTAGATGTGATCACCAAAAAAGCAGGTGAAGACCAAGCTTACAAATTCTCCACTGACGGAACAGGTGAGTATGAGATCAAGCCTGTGACCAAAGAGGCACATGGTACGGTCATTTACATCAAACTCAAAGAGGATGAGAAAGAGTTCCTTGACAAGTGGCGTGTTGAAGAGGTGATCAAGAAATACTCCAACCATATCGCCTACCCGATCATGCTCAATTACGAAGATGTCGAGTTTGAGGGTGAGGGGGATGACAAAAAAGAGAAAAAAGTACAAAAGAGTGAACAGGTCAATGCCGCAACGGCACTCTGGACTCTGCCAAAGAGTGAGCTGAAAAAAGAGGACTACATCGAGTTTTACAAAACCATCTCGCATGACAGTGAAGAGCCGTTGACATACATTCATAACAAAGTGGAAGGGGCAACGCAGTTTACCACACTCTTCTACATCCCAAGAACGGCACCGATGGATCTTTACCGTGCGGACTATCAGCCCGGAGTCAAGCTCTATGTCAAACGTGTGTTTATCACCGATGATGACAAAGAGCTGCTGCCACCATATCTGAGATTTGTCCGCGGTATCATAGACTCCGAAGACCTACCGCTTAATGTCAGCCGTGAGATACTGCAGGAGAACCGTATTTTGGCAAATATCAAACAGAATGCGGTCAAGAAGATCCTCGGTGCGATCAAAAAGCTTGAGGGTGAAGATTTTGACCGCTTTGTATCGCAGTACAATCGTGTGATCAAAGAGGGGATCTATACCGACTTTACCAACAAAGAGACCCTGCTGGAGATCGTCCGTTACAAGAGTTCAAGCGAAGAGGGGATGGTATCGTTCGATGACTACATCTCCAGAGCTGATAGTGAAAAGAAAGAGATCTACTATATCATCGGTGAAGATGAGAAGGTACTGAAAAACTCTCCGCTGCTTGAAGCGTACAAAAAAGCCAATATTGAAGTACTCATCATGGATGATTACGAAGTAGACAGCATTGTTACACCAATGATCGGCAGCTACAAAGAGTGGACACTCAAAGACATTACAACCATTGATGCGCCTGACTCGAAAACCGAAGAGGAGAAGAAGGAGATCGAAGAGGAGTTCAAACCGCTTGTAGAGAAGCTCAAAGAGAAACTCGGTGATGAGGTCAAAGAGGTGAAGATATCAACCCGTCTGACCGACAGTCCGTCGTGTGTACTCAAAGACAGCTCCGACCCAATGGCAGGGATGGCGGCAATGTTCGCGCAGATGGGACAGGAGATGCCGGAGATCCCGCTTATTCTTGAGATCAACCCTGATCATGAGATGGTTAAGAAGCTTGAAAAAGTGGAAGATGACACACTCTTTGGCGATATGGCACATGTGTTGCTTGACACTGCCAAACTCTCCGAGGGTATCGAGCCAAAAGACAAAACCGCATTTGCACACCGCATCGCCAAACTGGCAGCAAAAGCCCTCTAAAAAGATACTGCATATCAGGCTGGACAAGCGCTTTCAGTCTGATATATTCTGCCTTCTACAAATTTATGATAGAATCACACAAATAAACCCCTCTGTAAAAGGACTACTTTGAGCACTTCTTTGATGTCTCCACAGAAAAAAGCGACGGTTGTCTCTACTTCGGTTGCGGTACTGCTTGTACTGGTCAAACTGGTGATCGGGATCGCCAGCGGTTCGGTTGCTGTTTTGGCATCGGCGATCGACTCCCTGCTTGATACAGCTGTATCGATGTTCAACTTTTTTGCAATTAAAAAAGCCGAAGAGGAGCCTGACGAAAACTACCACTATGGCAAAGGGAAGATACAGGCGATCGCAGCGGTGATCGAGGGAACAGTGATTACCACATCGGGTCTTTTCATTATGTATGAAGGGCTTAAAAAGCTGGTAAACGGTAAGGAGACCACGCTTTTGACGCCGTCGATCTTTGCGATGCTCTTTTCTATTGCAGCGACCTTCTTTTTGGTACGTTACCTCTTAAAGATCGCAGAAGAGACCGGTAACGTTGTCATCAAAGCAGATGCACTGCACTATCAGACTGACCTTTGGAGTAACGGGGCGGTACTGGTGTCATTGGTACTGGTATCACTGTCAGGGATCGATGCGATCGATGCACTGTTCGGATTGGGAATTGGCGCATACATTATCTACTCGGCATATGAGATCATTGTCGAGGGGGTATCTATACTGCTGGATAAAGCATTGGATAAAACATTGATCGATCAGATAGACAAGATCATCGTCTCCCATCCTGAGGTCAACTCCTACCATTGGCTGAAGACCCGTACAGACGGCAGTACGAATTTTGTGGAGTTTCATATGGTACTGCGTCCCAATATGCTGTTGCTTGAAGCACATCGCATTGCTGATGAGATCGAAGAGAAGATCATGAAGCTTGACCCTCAAAAACGATGGGTAATCACTCCTCATTTTGATCCATATGATGATTCAGACATGAATGAGGCGATGCTGCATGGGAAGCCACTCGTTGAACTTCCCAAAATAATCAAGGAGTAGGGTGTTGAGACAGGTCTATCTGCTTTCACCAGTCAAACGTGAAGGAACAGTGCCGCTGCCCATGATAGGTTTTGAGACAGTTGCCAAGAAGATAGATTTTTCAGGATGTGATACCCTGATGTTCACCTCGAAGCAGGCAGTTAAAACCGCTGATGAGATCGACCCTGTATGGAAACACTACCCCTGTATTGCCATTGGCGGTGCGACAAAAAAACAGATCGAAGCGCTCGGCGGTGAGGTGATATACTATCCGAAGCACTTTTACGGGAAGTCGCTCGCTGAGGATATTGAGTCATTCTTTAGTACACGGCATATTCTCTATCTGCGTCCCAAAGAGGTTTCTTTTGATGCCAAAGCATTTTTGGCACAAAAAGATATCATACTGCACGAACAGATCATTTATGAGACACACTGTATGGAGTATCCAAAAGAGAAACAGCCTCCGGAAGGAAGTATTATTATCTTCACATCGCCTTCAACCATTCACTGCTTTTTAAAGCAGTTTTCGTGGTTGGACTCCTACACGGCAGTCGTTATTGGTGAAGCAACCAAAGCACATCTGCCGGAAAATGCACGCTGTGCTGTAGCAAAAAAGCCATTGATCGATGCCTGTGTTGAAAAAGCACAGGAGATTTTACTCTCTTCTAACACCAAATAGGTTATAATCATTTTAACCTGGATGGTTCGACCACTGTAATATGGGGTCCAACATTTAGTATTTGCGGGACATGTAGCGGGTGCGGTGTGCGGACACTTCCGTTTGAGCACAGTTATGTGCGAGGATCTGCCCCCTAAAGCACCCCTCTCTCCTGCACCGTTGGCTTTTTAGGGCCGACTGTTATACAGAACGGCCATCTGGGGTAAAGTACTTAATGAGTTGCCGTCATTGCACGCATAGGCTTTCCAAAATGTTTTCGATGTACTTCGAGTATGCCTTCAAACTTTTTGAAAACCCTCTGCGCACAAGCACGGCAACTACTGAGTCTAAGCCAATAATAAACTACCTGAAATATTGTCACAATGGGGGAGAATCACAAGAATGAAAATATTGATCATAGGCAGCGGCGGTCGTGAGTATGCTATAGGCAGAGCACTCAAACAGGATGAGAATGTAGAGAAGCTGTGGTTTGCACCGGGTAACGGGGCAACTGATGAACTGGGAGAGAATCTCGATATTACCGATTTCAATGCATTGGCGGATTTTGTAGAAGAGCATGAGGTGGATTTGACGATTGTCGGTCCTGAAGCACCGCTGGTTGAAGGGATTGTCGATGTATTTAAGGCAAGAGGACTGACGATCTTCGGACCGACTGCCAAAGCGGCACAGCTTGAAGGATCGAAGATCTTTATGAAGAACTTTCTGGCACGCCACAATGTCCCTACTGCGCGTTATATTGAAACAAGTTCTATTGAAGAGGCGTATCGCTTCATTGAGACACTCGATGCACCGATTGTTGTCAAAGCTGACGGACTGTGCGGCGGTAAAGGGGTGATCATCGCCCAGAGTCATGAAGAGGCGAAAAAAACTGCCGGCGAGATGCTCAGCGGCAATGCCTTCGGTGATGCAGGCACTGCGATTGTCATTGAGGAGTTCCTTGACGGGTATGAGCTTTCTGTCTTTGCCATATGTGACGGGAAGGATTATGTGGTACTGCCTGCTGCACAGGATCACAAACGTTTGCTTGACAATGATCAGGGACCTAACACCGGCGGCATGGGGGCTTATGCGCCGACTCCGCTGGTCAATGATGACATTTACAGAAAACTTGACGAACGTGTGATCAAGCCGACCCTCAAAGGGATGGAAGAGGAGGGGATGCCTTTTACAGGTGTGCTCTTTATCGGTGTGATGGTGGTCAAGGGTGAGCCTATTATCCTTGAGTACAATGTACGTTTTGGTGACCCTGAGTGTGAAGAGCTGATGCCGCTGCTTAAGTCCCCGGCCAGCGAACTTTTCTATAAGGCAGCAACCGGTGATCTTAAAAATGCCAAGATCGAATTTCATGACAAGTACGCAGTAGGTGTGGTGATGGCAAGCAGAGACTACCCCTACAAAAGCTCTCCGGCAGCCGAGATCATTATCGATGAGATCCACCATGAGGATGTGAGAGAGAATACCCACATCGCCTTTGCCGGTGTCAGCCGCGGAGAGGATGGCAAGCTCTATGCGACAGGCGGGCGTGTGCTGGTATGTGTGGGGCTTGGTGACAGCATCAAGGAGGCACGTGACCGTGCCTATATGCTTGTCGGACAGGTACACTTTGCCGGGAAACAGTGCCGTACAGACATTGCCTATCAGGCACTGTAGGAGAGATGGATGGAAGAGAGAAACATGCCAATCGCCAGCAATGCTAAGCGTGTTGCAGCATTCGTGATAGACGATATGATAGTCAATGTTTTTCTCATGATCATTTTCTCTTCACAACTCTCTGCTTTGATGTCGCAAATTACCGAGGTCAATGAAGCTTCTGTAATGATGATCAACCAGTTCATTATCGACAATCTTCCCATTGTATTTGCTGTTAAAGTACTCTATCATGGTGTATTGATCTGGCAGACAGGGATGACAGTCGGTAAATACTTTCTCAAAATAAAGACGGTAGATTATGCCAGTGGAGAGCTACCTTCTCTGGCACAGGCATTCTGGCGGGCATCGGTGAGATTGTTGAGCGAAATATTCTTCTATATAGGATTTTTGTTCGCTTTCTTCTCTCCTTTGCACCAAACCCTTCATGATAAACTTTCAAATTGTGTGGTTATCGATGTTTAAATATACATTTTCTTTTGTTTCAATTGCTCTGCTGGCTTCGTCACTTGCTGCTTCCAATTTTGGGAAAGCCAATATTGAGGTTACTGCCAAACATGTGGAGGGTGACAAATCCGTTTTGTATGCACAAGACGGGGTAGTGGTCTATTACCAGGATTCGATCATTCATGCGGATAAGGCAGTATATCAGAAAGATCTGCACAAACTGATTTTGGATGGCAATGTTGAAATGATAGGCTACCGTGGGAGTAAAGAGCACACTTCCCATATGGAGATAGATACACAGACAGACACCATTGCATTTAAGGAGCTTTTCTTTACGAACCAGAATGATATCTGGCTTATGGCGAATGATGCAAACAGGACAAAGTCGATCTATACATTCGGTGAAAGTATGCTATCTAGTTGTGATATTAATGATCCGCTGTGGACCATGCATTTTTCCCGTTCCGTGTACGACAGTCAAGAGCAGTATATGAAACTGTACAATACCAGTGTCTATTTTGAAGACATTCCGGTATTTTATACACCCTATTTGGCATTTTCAACAAACAATGAGCGCTCATCGGGCTTGTTGTTTCCGCTTTTTGGATATAGCAAAGATGAAGGGTTTGTTTATGAACAGCCTATCTTCTGGGCGATCAACCCCAGTATGGACCTTGAACTCAACCCTCAGATCCGTACGTCCAGAAGTTATGGTATCTATGGTACATTCCGTTTTGCGGACACACCACATTCTTACGGAAGTTTGCGGGCAGGATATTTTAAGGACAAGCCTAGTTATCTTGAAAAACGTAACTTGACAAAAGATGAACATTACGGGCTGGAATTTCTTTATGATTCCTCACAGCTTTTTAGCCAGGCACTGCCGGCAGGATATACGGACGGGCTCTATATCAATGCAACACTTCTGAATGATATTGACTATCTCAACCTGCAAAAAACACACTTGACACACTTCGGTCAGGTACCGCTGCAAGAGTCAAGATTGAACTATTTCATTCAGAATGACACATGGTACGGCGGGTTGAATGCAAAGTATTTCATTGATACGCGTTTAGCAAATAATGATGAGACGATTCAGCAGCTTCCCGCATTGCAGCTTCACAAATTTTTAAACAGTTTTCTGATCGACAACCTGACCTATTCGATCGATATGCAGACGAAGCATTTTGATCGCAAGACAGGCACCACAATGAATCAAGTTGAGTTCCGTGTACCCGTGGAGTTCACCGCGTCTTTCCTTGATGATTATTTGAATATTTCTCTGGGTGAGTATCTCTATTTCGGTCGTTTTTCATTTGGACAGGACAGTACATTGCAACATGATTATTTTCAGTATTACAGCAATGTACATAATGCCAAGATATTCAGTGACTTGACTGCAAAGCTCAGTAATGGTTATACCCATGTGATTCAGCCGTCTGTTTCCTATGTAAAACCGGGATCGGAAAACCATAAACCCGTTACTTTCGGACAATTGGTTGAAGAACAGCCTCAGGTTAAAGAGCTTTTCTCTGTTGGACTTCCTGAGGAGCAGGCAGTGCTCTCTCTCAACCAGTATCTCTATGATGAGAATATGAATCTGATCTTTTTCCAGCGTTTGACACAGGACTACTATCCAAACCGTGACAATACTTTTGCAGATTTGAAAAATGAGATGGAGTTTGACTGGGGTGAATGGAGTTTTTATAACTATATCGATTATTCGTTTGCATTTAGCAAGATCAGTGAAGCATCGAGCAGTATAAATCTTAAGAACAAAGACTACAAACTCAGTATCGGTCATACCTATAAACAGGCACTCTCAGATACATCCAGTACCGTTACCGGAAATGATATCAGTTTTGATTTTAGTTACAATTACAATGAGCGGTTTGCGATCAATGGAGGATTGATCTATAATATTGAGGATAAAAACAGTGAATTGTGGCGACTTGGAGGAAGCTATAGCAGGGACTGTTGGAGTATATCGGCATCTGTCTCAGCAGATGTACGACCGCGTCCTACCGCTGTACCCGGTGTGCTTGACTATAGCCAAGAGTACAGTTTTTATGTACAACTGAATTTTGTACCGTTTGTCAGTGTTAATACAGCTGAACTGGAAAGTATGGTAGATGTACCGCGTTGATGAACACCGACCCTTACGCTAAACTTTCTGAAGCTCTTGAGATACTGGAGCTTCCCCGCTTCGTTACCAAGGAAGATATCCGAAAACAGTATCGGTTTTTGGCAAAAAAAGCACATCCAGATGTCGGTGGAGATGTTGAAAGGATGGAAAAACTCAATGAAGCATACCGCCTTTTGATGCAGTATATAGAAGAATTTCGTTATACTTTTGATGAAGATGAGATCAGCAGACAGTTTCCGGGAGTAGACCATGCCACACGTTTCAGACCATGATTTTTATTTTGAAGACCGGAAAGATGCCGCCTCTCAATTGATAGAAACATTACCCCTTGAGTTTTTGAAAAAGAATGAGACCGTCGTTATCGGTGTTAGCGAAGGAGGTGTTTACTTTGCTGATAAGATTGCACAGGCAATCGATGCAAAGATGGATATCTTGCTTACTGAACCCATCCTCGCTCCGAATAATCCGGAAGTTGCCATTGCAATGATTTCGGAAACTGAAGAGGTGGTTATGCATAAAGCGCTAATCGATGCTTTCGATATCAACGAAGATTTTGTCTATAATGAGGCGCAGAGAAAATATGAGGAGGAGATACTCGGATATGTTTACCGGTATCGGAAAGGAAGTGACCTTCTGCCTCTAAGAGGAAAGTACGTTGTACTTGCAGACGAGTGTGTTGAAACCGGATTGACGATGATGGTTGCCTTGAAATCGGTGATCGAAAGAGGTGCAAAAAATATCTATATTGCAACACCGATATTGGACCGGTCTGTATATGAAAATCTGCTTAGTATATGCGATGGTGTCTTTTGCCCTCACAAAATCCGAAACTATATTTCGATAGAATATTATTACAGATTATTTGATAAGGTTGGATTCGACGAAATATTGGAGATGATGGCTGCTTATGAAAAATCAGAGCTATTGACAAATTTGAACAGTAAGGAAAACAGTAAACAATGAAAGAAGAAACGATTAAAATCCAGGTCAATAATCTGGAGGAAACCTATATCTGTAACAAGGTTGCAAAGCAGGCAAGCGGTGCTGTGATGTATAGGCAAGGCAAAGCGGTGCTGATTGCTGCGGTGGCGATTGATGAGACACCGGTTGAAGAGAAGTTCCTTCCGCTGACAGTGCAGTATATTGAAAAGGCCTACGCTGCGGCAAAGATCCCCGGTGGTTTTATCAAACGTGAGACAAAACCCGGGGATTTTGAAACACTTACCTCACGGATTATTGACCGTTCTTTAAGACCACTTTTCCAGGATGGTTTTTTCTATCCTGTAAGTATCACTGTCACGGTTGTAAGCAGTGACAGTGAGGTGGACCTACAGGTTGCGGCACTCCATGCAGCATCGGCAGCGCTGTATGTCTCTGACATCCCTGTCAAGCGGGCACTTGGTGCGGTCAGGGTTGGGAAGATAAACGGCGAGCTTGTTATCAACCCTTCGCTTACAAAGCAGGATGAGAGTGTGCTGGATCTGCTTGTTGTCGGTGCGGACAGAGATATTTTGATGATCGAAATGCGTACCAAAGCGTCGGAAGTCATCGATGATATTGAAGTTGATCCGATCGATCCGATGATGGGAGCGGCTCCCATGATACTCGAGCATCAGGAGAGCAATGAGATCGATGAAGAGGCACTTATTGAAGCTATTGCACTGGCACAGGATGCTATTGAAGAGGCAAGCAAAACCTATACTGCCAAGCTCGATCCTGTTGTAAGAGAACCACTGGTGCTTGCACTGAACGACAGTAAGAGTGATGAGGCACTGTATGACTATATTGCACAGCATTTTTCAGAAGCAGTGGTGGATGCCATTTCGCATATGGCAAAGTCTGAACGTTCTATAGCACTTAAAAAAGTGCGTAGTGCTATCTTGAAAGCATTGGAAAAAGAGGGCAAAGAAGCGGACAAAGAGACAGTAAGCAGTGTGCTTGAAGCATACAAAAAGCAGGTTGTCCGCAGCATGATTCTCGATAAAGGTGTACGTGCGGATGGACGAGCGCTTGATCAGGTAAGACCTATTTCCATTGAAACAAACATACTTCCATCTGTGCATGGTTCCTGTCTTTTTACACGAGGACAGACGCAAGTGCTTGTGACCGCAACACTGGGTGACAAAAAAGATGCGCAGATGTTCGAACTCCTTACGGATAAGCATAGCAAATCGGAAAATTTCATGGTACATTACAACTTCCCCGGTTATTCTGTCGGCGAAGCATCCTATATAGGAGCACCGGGAAGGCGGGAACTTGGGCATGGTAATCTTGCCAAGCGTGCACTTGAACCCGCTATCTCGCTTGAGTTTGACGGAACGATCCGTCTGGTTTCCGAAGTACTTGAAAGCAATGGTTCCTCCTCTATGGCAACGATTTGCGGCGGTTCACTGGCATTGCGTTCTGCCGAGGTGGAAATGACCTCACTTGTTGCAGGGATTGCAATGGGGCTTATCCATGAAGGCGATCGCTATGCTATTTTGTCTGATATTATGGGGCTTGAAGATCACGATGGCGATATGGACTTCAAAATTGCAGGAACCCGCAAAGGTATTACCGCAATGCAGATGGATATCAAACTTGGCGGTATTGATCTGCATGTACTGAAAGATGCACTCCTACAGGCATCCAGAGGGAAGAACCATATTCTCGATCTGATGGAAGAGGCTGAAAAGAATATTGTTGAAAGTGAAGCGCTGCCGAGTACTGAGCATTTCAGTATTCATCCAAGCAAAATCGGTGATATTATCGGAAAAGCAGGTGCTACAATTAGGGATATTATTGAGAAGTTTGAGGTGAGTATTGATCTTGACAGGGATGCCGGCGGCGTAAAAGTCTCTGGGCATGATAAGCAGAAAGTAGCTGCAGCAAAGGAACATATACAAAAAATTGCCGATACCCCGATACGCAAGCAGATGCAGTATGAAATTGGCAAGTCCTACAAAGGAAAGGTCAAGAGGGTCGTTGATTTTGGTGTGTTCGTTGAAATGCCGGATGGTTTTGACGCACTTTTGCATATATCGAAAGTGGCAAAAATGCGAGTGACCGATCTGGCAGACCGATATCATGAAGGTGATGAAATCGAAGTGGTCGTTATGGAACAAAAAGGAAAAAAAGTGGAGTTGGCAACACCTGAGTTTTTACAATAGTCTGAACCACCCCTGAAAGGAGGGAAAAGATGGTATACGTTTTGATCATATTTGCAGTCAGTGTTACGGTTTTGCTGGGAGCACTTTTTTATACAATGTATTATCAGCGCAGAGAGTACAGGAGAGCGTCTGAATATGTGAATGAGAAACCAAAACGTACTATTCCCCCTGAACCAATATCTCACGCTGAACAGCCTAAACAGCAAAAAGAGCAAGCTGCTTCGCCAGAAGTGCCCCACAAGAGTCAAAGAGGTACAATCCTTCCTGTACACAAAGATGCACTGTATGAAACCCAGAACATTGACGCGGAATGTTTTGCCTATTTTAAAGGTGCACGGGTGCTGCTTGTTGAAGATAACAAGATCAACCAGAGTATTATTAAAAGCATTCTTCAAAAATCAGGTATGATACTTCAAATCGCCAACAACGGTGAAGAGGGACTTGAGATACTTGAAAGCTCCGAAGAGGGGTTTGATATTATTCTGATGGATATAAGTATGCCTGTGATGGATGGTATTGAAGCGACACGTCGCATCCGCCTGCAAAAACGTTATGACATGATCCCTATTGTAACATTCACAGCATTTGTCGGAGGTGAAGAGATCGCACAGATGTTTGCAGTTGGCAGCAATGCATTTTTGACTAAACCGCTCAATATTCATCAGCTCTATACAGCCTTTAAACTCTATATACCGCCTAAACAGCGTTATACATCACTGGAGAATATGTTGCAAATAGAAGGGCTGGATATCACTGAAGGTATGGCTTGGGCAGAAGGGGATGAAAAACGTTACAGAGAACGCTTGGAAATGTTTGTACACCGCTATGGCAAAATGAACGAGCTTGTACCGAAGTGGATTAGCCAAAAACGCTATGAAAGACTGAAAGCCGAGTGCTTTTCGCTACAGAGCACCCTTGGAGAGATCGGTGCTTATGAAATGAAAGCTATTGTTGATGATATGATCAAGGATTTTATTTATCACAATGAACATTTGCTCTCTCGTTTCACTCATCTGTTCCCTATCGTGTTTAACACACTGCTTCAGGCGGTACAGCAGTATCTCTCTCAAAGACCGAACGAAACTGTATTGCCAACTTTACAAGACAGAAGTATCTCCATAGAGCAGATGCATGAAGGATAATCTCTCAGCTGTATTTTCTTGTGGAATAATTTTTGATACTTGTGACATCTGTAAGATAGTTAGTCTTCTATCTTAGATGTCTCCTTAAAGTACATTTTGGTATAATACCGCCGTTTATACAAAGTGATCAGTAGGGAAATCGGTTGCATTTATGTGCCGGTTGGCAGTGGGAACACTGTTTACGCTATCCGAACAGACTTTGGAAAACAGTCGAAGAGACTTAAACTCTATTTATTTAAAGGATATCAAATGAAAAAGTTCTTTTTACTTTTCCTGGCACTTGGTGCTTTTGCTTTCGCTGGTGAAGGCGAATCTATGATTAAAGCATACTCTGTAGTTGCTGCTGGTGTTGGTCTTGGTCTCGCTGCTCTTGGTGGTGCGATCGGTATGGGTCACACAGCTGCTGCAACAATTGCTGGTACTGCAAGAAACCCAGGTCTTGGCGGTAAGCTGATGACTACAATGTTCATTGCACTTGCGATGATCGAAGCACAGGTTATTTATACTCTGGTAATCGCACTGATCGCTCTTTATGCTAACCCTTTTATCGGGTAAGTTAAGGAGACTTTAAGGTTGTGGCGGTATACTTCCGCTACAACTTTTTGTTAAGCCCTCATTTTAAAACTTCAGATAGTTTCAAACTATCGAAAATGCGTCAGTGGTGGAACGGTAGACACGCTACCTTGAGGGGGTAGTGCCCTAGTGGTGTGGAGGTTCAAATCCTCTCTGACGCACCATCTTCATTTATATAAAGAGCTCTTTTTAATTTCGCCCATTCAAATTATAAGTGCAATTCACCTCTAAATTAAGCAGCTACTTCTTTAGCGAATTCTTCGAAAAACACCTCATAAGGTGTCCTGAATCCAAGTACTTTTCGTGGTCTGTGATTTAAC
>JALWTA010000034.1 GCA_027082955.1 Sulfurovum sp.
CAAGTTCCATAAAACAGGCTCCTTTATACAATGTGTGTGGTAACAAATTGTACGTAAATCTGCCTGTTTATGGGCTTTCGTAGATGGATTTTCCTTTAGAATTTATGTGCGAAAGTTGAGTTACTATAAAACGTAATACTCTTAATAAATGCCTGTGCCCCACCACTGGTATCTTTGGTATTCATTTGAAACCCAAACGCTGTTACCGGCGGGGGTGCTTTGTGAAACTCCTGTCTGTATTTTGCATCTATATCAAAATGTGTCGTCACTGCACCCTTTTTATTTGCCACACAGTAGTAGCGTCCTCCCTTCTTGTAGAGTTTCCCAAGATAACGTTTCCCAACCTGTTCTTTCTCTCCGATAAACGGACCCAAAAACGGAGGTGCGGCATTGATGCCTAGTGGCAGACCGGAGCTTAGTGTTTGTGTACCCAAAGCAATGAGTGCACCAATGGCAAGACGGTTGTTTCCGGCAGCCCAGTTGGCTCCATTTGGGAATTTGTCCACACCCCAGACAATCTTGACAGAGCCGACATTGTCAAGATACCTGCCTTCAGGCAATCTGATCCCAAAAAGCCCGGCTTTTTCTCCAGATGTCCGTATTACAAGTTTGCCACTTTTAAATTGCATAGAAAGTTCCGGGGCATCTAGCATCATTTTAAACCCTTTAGCCCGAAGCCATGCTTTTGCATCGCCGTCTTTCTGCTTCGTAAAATCCAGCGAGTAAAGTACTTTGCCTCCGCCAAAAGAGAAAACAGCAGTCACAAACAAGAAGAAAAATAACTTTTTCATTGCCCCTCCTCCCATCTGCATGTACCGTATATTGCAAAACTCTCAAGCGCTTCATTGGTTGCAAGCAGATCCATTTTTTGACTCTTCCTGTCTATTCTCAGTATCCAGTCATATTTAGAGTCCGCATGGGTACCAAAAAAGATAAACGTATTGGCATTTCCGTGTCTACTGACAATATTTTCAACATCCACAACAGCATTGCCTATCTTGCCTGCAAGGGTTTTCTTTTCAAGATCTATATTGAAATATTGTCTATCTTCTTCATCTATATTCACCACGTCGATACTTTTGCACCCCAGTATGGTACATTTGTAAAGTATAGTGGGTTCACACGATATGGTTCTCACTTTGCTCTCCAAAGCATAGGTATGTACTGTCAGCATAAACAAACCGGTCAAAATAGTGCGTAACATTTCTTCTCCTTATCTATTAAGGAATCTTTTGGGATACCATTCTTTTATATTATCTTAATTTTCGTCAAAAGTGAAGCCTAAAAAGTGGGGGAAATAAGCCATTTTTTTATTTTTTTCATACCAAGAGAAGGGTAAATAGGTAAAATGCTTTATTTTGGCTGCTAACGTATTTAAATAGGGTTTTCTATTTTTTACTATGTTTCAGAGTGAGAAAGTGAAAATGTAAAGCTTTTTTAATAGTCTTTTGGTTTTATGTAGATTTCACCAAACGGGACAAAGCCATTTGGCAAAGGGTGCAATAACATTATTGACAGCCGACACACTCCTGACTTCTGTCTTCTACATCATTCGTACTCTCCGGAGACTGTGAACGCAGATAGTAAGTGGACTTGAGTCCAAACTTCCATGCATTCATATAGATCTCATTCAGATACCGTCCGCTGGCTTTGTCAAGCGTGATGAAAATATTCAGTGACTGTCCCTGATCAAGCCACTTTTGACGAATGGCACCGGCTTTGATCAACAGGTTCTGGTCAAGGTCGTATGCCGGTGTATAGTACTGCCATGTATCTGGTGAGAGATTTGGCACAACGACAGGGATGAGTCCTGAGAGATTCTCTTCAAACCACTTGCGCTTGTAGACCGGTTCGATCGCCTGTGTGGTTCCAGTAAGGATAGAGATGGAACTTGTCGGTGCCACTGCCATGAGGTAGCCGTTTCGCATACCGTCTTTTTTGACCTTCTCACGCAGTCGCTGCCAGTCATGGGTATAGCCAAAGAGTCCGCCTCTGTCAACCAGTTTGCAGGCATTTTCGTTTGCCTTATCAATCGGCAAAATCCCTTTTGACCAGTCCGAACCTTCAAAGTTAGGATAGGTACCCTTTTCAAGCGCAAGGTTGCTGGAGGCTTCTATGGTGTAGTAGGAGAAGGACTCCATCACCTCATCAATCTTTTCAAGATGTTCCGGGCTTCCCCACTCTATTTTGTGCTCTGCCAGCATCTGTGCTTCCCCCATGACACCCAGACCGATGGAGCGGGACTTCTCGTTGGTCTTCTTGACCTTCGCCAACGGGTAGAAGTTCAGGTCGATCACATTGTCAAGCATACGCACCGCTACAGGAACGACCCGCTCAAAGTCCTCTTTGGTGTTGATCTTGGAGAGGTTGACAGAGGCAAGGTTACACACGGCTGTATCGCCATCGATCTTCTCTTTGTCAACAATCCATATCTGTCTGCCGTTGAGGCTGTCAAGCGCTGTCACTTTCTTAGCCGGCTTGGTTACGCCGCTGTCAACTGTCAACAGCTCATTCTCTTCATACGACTCGGTTGTGCCGTCTTCAAAAACAAAGCGTATTTTGTAGTGGTTGGGGCTTGTGTTCTGGAAGATCTCCGTACAGAGGTTCGTACTGCGGATGATACCGGCATGCTTGTTGGGGTTGGCACGGTTTGCCGTATCTTTGAAGGTCAGGAACGGGTTTCCTGTCTCAAAATAGGAACGAAGAATCTCCTTCCAAAGCCCTTTTGCAGAGATGCGCTCTCTGGTGATTTCATCATCACTGTTCTCAAGTTCTATGTAACGTTTCTCGAACTCCTCACCGTACAGTTCTGTCAACTCTTTGACTTCAAACGGGTCAAAGAGTGTCCACATCTCGTCATTGGCGACACGCTCCATGAAAAGGTCGTTGATCCAGAGTGCAGGGAAAAGGTCGTGTGCACGTCTTCGCTCCTCACCGGAGTTCTTTTTGAGATCGAGGAAATCTTTCACATCCACATGCCACGGCTCAATGTACACAGCAATCGCCCCTTTACGGGTACCAAGCTGATCGACCGCAATGGCAACGTCGTTGGCGATCTTAAGGAATGGGACAATACCCCCTGCAGCATGTTTGTGCCCGTCAATGAAAGAGCCCATGCCCCTTACCTGTGTCCAGTCCCAGCCGATACCGCCGCCAAATTTGCTCAGTAACGCCATCTCTTTGTAGCCGTCAAAGATCCCTTCAATGTTGTCAGGCGTAGAACCGATGTAGCAGGAGCTAAGCTGGTGTCTTGGAGTACGTGCATTGGAGAGTGTCGGTGTTGCCGCCATCACTTCAAACTTGCTCAAGATGTCATAGAACTTCTTCGCCCATGTCTGACAGTCAAACTCGTTTTGCGCAAGGAACATCGCCACCGCCATAAAGAGCTGCTGCGGCAGTTCTATCGGCACGCCCTGTCTGTCTTTGATAAGATAGCGGTCATAGAGCGTACGGATACCAAGGTAGGTAAACTGAAGATCACGCTCAGGTTTGATATAGTCATTGAGGTCATCGAGGTCATACTTGTCCTTAAGTCCCAGTACGATACGCCCCTCTTTCTCCCCTCTTTCAAAGTACTCTCTGAGGTGGTTGTAGCCTGTAAATCCGGTGACTTTATGATAGAGATCGTACAGGAAAAGACGCGCAGCGACAAATGTCCAGTTTGGACGGTCAATGTCAATCTTGTCAACCGCTGTCTTGATAAGGGTTGTCTGGATCTCCTCAGAGGTGATCATGTCACGAAACTGCAGTTTTGCATCGACCTCCAGCTCGCTCTGGCTGACCCCTGCAAGCCCCTCTACCGCTGCTGAGGTGTACTTTTGGATCTTGGTAACATCCAAGGTCTCTACTCTACCGTTTCTCTTTACAACTCGAATCATACATACTCCTGAATTATCGGCAAAAAACAACATGCCAGTGACATTTGCATACCCACTTTTTAAGGGTAAAAGATTACCCGATTTTACTCAAATTATTGTTAAGTGTGTTTGAAATTCTGTATCATTTTTCAACAATATTTTTATAAGAAAACGTGATATTTTTGCAAGCGCAGTGCTGCAGGGCATTTGCAAAAATATAAGCAGATTTTTTAGTGATGAGCGTTTAGCGTTGAGTGCTAAGGGTTAAGGATTAAGTACTAAGGGTATGATTAGGGACGTAGGGTTATAGATTATCTCCAAAGCCAAATAGGCGGAGTGCGCTGTAGATTTGAGGGTTGTGCCGAAGGAGCTTACGAGCAGTAAGTGACCGAGCACATCTCCCTCAAAGATGCAGTGCAATCATACACCAAAACCAAATAGGTGGAGTGTGCCGCAGATTTGGAGGTTGTACCGAAGGAGCTTGCTACAAGCAAGTAACTGAGCGTACCCCTCCAAAGATGCGGTGCAATCTTGCAATAAGACCAAATAGGCGGAGTGTGCCGCAGATTTGGAGGTTGCACTGAGGGAGCTTACTAAAAGTAAGTGACCGAACGTGCTCCTCCGAAGATGCGGTGCAATCCGCCTATTTGAAGACGCGATCGAAGATTTTGTCTACGTTTTTAGTGTAATAGTCGTAGTTAAAACACTCCCTGATCTGCTCTTCGCTTAGCTTCTCTCTGAGCTCTTTGTCTTCGAGCAGATACTGCAGGTAGAGCGATTCGCCTTTTTCATTGAGGGTTGGTTTGCCCTGCTGGATCTCTTCCCATACTTTCATGGCGTTGCGCTGTACGATCTTGTAGGCATCTTCACGGCTGACACCTGCTTTTGGCAGTTCGAGCAGGACACGCTGGGAGAAGACCAGTCCACCGGTGAGGTTGAGGTTTTTCATCATATTTTCAGGCATGACGGTCATGTTGGCGATGACACCGTTCATACGGTGGAGCATAAAGTCTGTGGTAATGAAAGAATCCGGTAGCCAGAAGCGTTCCGTGGAAGAGTGGGAGATGTCACGCTCATGCCAGAGGGCGACATTTTCCATCGCAGGGGTTGCGTAGGCTCTGATAATACGTGCGAGTCCTGTGATGTTTTCTGTGAGGATCGGGTTACGCTTGTGCGGCATAGCAGAAGAGCCCTTCTGTCCTTTGGCGAAATACTCCTCTACCTCATAGACCTCTGTACGCTGCCAGTGGCGTACCTGTACAGCGAACTTCTCTACCGAAGATGCCAACAGTGCCAGTGCGGAAGCAAGACGTGCATAGCGGTCACGCTGGATGACCTGATTGGAGACGGGTGCGGGCTTGAGTCCGAGCTCCTCCATCGCATACTCTTCAAGCTCAAGCGGGGCATGCGCGAAGTTACCCATCGCACCACTGATCTGCCCTACTCTGATGACTTCCATCGTCTCTTCGAGATTCTTGAGATGTCTTGCCATCTCATCATACCAAACTGCTAGCACCAAACCGAAGGTAATGGGCTCACCGTGAATCCCATGGCTGCGTCCGACCATGAGTGTCTTTTTGTGTTCAAAGGCTCTTTTTTTGATCGACTCCATCATCATTTTGACATCTTCGATGATGATCTTAAGCGAGCGTACCATCTGCAGTGCAACAGCGGTATCGACTGTATCGGAACTGGTCATCCCGTAGTGGAACCAGCGGCTCTCCTCTCCCAGCGTCTCGGAGACCGATGTGGTAAAGGCGATCAGGTCGTGACGCGTGACCGCTTCGATCTCATCGATACGTTCTACCGAGAAGCCCGCATTCTCTACGATCTTTTTGGCATCCTCATCGGGAATGAGCCCCAGCTTGTTCCATGCTTTGACAACTGCCAATTCAACATCCAGCCATGCCTGATACTTCGCCTGCATAGTCCAGTTGTCTGCCATCTCTTTACGTGA
The DNA here is from genome assembly GCA_027082955.1 of Sulfurovum sp. GTDB lineage: Bacteria > Campylobacterota > Campylobacteria > Campylobacterales > Sulfurovaceae > Sulfurovum. The sequence continues at coordinate 5,815 of JALWTA010000034.1, forward strand.
ATAACGTTCTACCATACTAACCCTTTAGAGGGTACCTCAAATAACCGTAGGCACCCTTTATAAATTTTTGATAGTATTCTATCTAAATAGCTGTTACAAAGAGGTAAGAGATGCCGTTCGTCAAAGAGAAGTTTCACGTGAAACAAACCATGCCTGCCTTTCTGTTTGTCATGCGTACGTTCAACCTGACGCAAGGACAGGCACAGCGTCTTGTCTGCAAAGGACGTCTGCTCATTGACGGAGCGTCCATCTACAATCCCGGCACAAAGTTACAGCCCGGAGAAGTAGAGGTTGTCCATTTTAAGCCTTCCGGAACCGGTGTAAAACCCCTCTTCCAAAACAAGGACTTCATGGTATTTGAGAAACCCTCAGGCGTACTCGTACACCCCAACAAGATGGAAACCCCCTACTCCATGCTTGATGAGATTCGTGCTCTGCATGGGGAGAATGCCAATGCCACACACCGCATCGATATGGAGACGTCAGGATTGCTGCTTGCAAGCAAACACAAAAAAGCGGAACACTATTTGAAGAATGCATTTGAGCGGAAGATCATACAAAAGAGCTATCTTGCATGGGTAGACGGAAAGCTTGCAGAGCCCTTTTCTGTAAGCAAGCCTATCAAGATCAACGATGACTATTCGGAGTGTAAGCATAAGGTGTTTATTGACGATGAAGGCAAGTCTGCGCACACAGACTTCACCCCTCTGCATTACGATACCAAGCTCGATGCCACACTGGTTGCATGTTACCCTCTTACAGGCAGAACCCACCAGATCAGAGTCCATTTGTTTCACGTGAAACACCCTATTTTGGGTGACCCCATTTACGGTACCACATTCCAGAGTGCCAATCATTACCTAGAAGATACCCTCACCCCGCAACAACGCCTTGAACAAACAGGTGCCACACGGCTGATGCTTCATGCGCAGACTCTGAAATTTCCTTATGGGGCAACCTATTTTATTGAAAGCAAAGTAGATTTTGCAGGGATGAAAGAGGAGATTTGTCCGAAAGAAAAGCGAAAATTTAATGAGGGAATAGGTGATAGGTAGCAAGTAGTAGGTTGTAGGGATGAAGGATTTGTATATTCATTATTGGGGGGGGGATTGGTTCGCGTAGGGTGCGTAGTCACGCACCTTCAAACCGTTGATCGAAAATACACATTACTATTACAACCAGATGATTGAAAGGTGCGTGATTACGCACCCTACTCCCTGCTCCTTATTCCCTATCGTCATCTCGGTTTGCATCATAGATGAACCACCCGCCACCGACACCGACTACCAATACAATAAAGACCAACAACGCAATCTGTACATCAGGCATACTACACCTCTCCTTTGGCTCCCTGCTCACGTAACTGGCCGCAGGCAGCAGAAATATCAAGTCCTTTGGACTCTCTGATGGTGCAATGTAGTCCTCTTTTGGTTAAATACTCCTGAAATTTTTTCATATCAGCTTCACTTGGACGCTTAAACTCTGTACCGCCGTAGGGGTTAAAGTAGATGAGATTGACTTTGGCTTTGATGCCGTCAAGGAGTTTCAACAGTTTTTTTGCCGCACTGATATCATCATTGACATCTTTGATGACAAGATACTCAAACATCACCCGTTTGCGGTCATTGACAGGGAAGTTTTTAACCGCGGTGATAATTGACTCGATATTGTAGGCTTTGTTGATCGGCATCAGCTTCGCTCTTAGCTCATCATCGACGGCATGCAGTGAGATGGCAAGGTTGATGCCAAGCTCCATCTTTCCAAGCTTCTCTATCTTGCTGCTGAGCCCGGAGGTTGAGATGGTCTGACGGTGTGGTGCGATCGCCATCCCCTCTTCATCGGCAAATATTTTTACCGACTTGGCAACCGCATCAAGGTTGTCAAGCGGTTCCCCCATCCCCATAAAGACAATATTGACACGGCGGTTGGCAGCGATATCATTGTCCTTTTTGATCAGACGCAGCTGCTCGACAATCTCACCGGGTGTTAAATTTCGCATGAAACCGCCCTTTGCAGTCAAACAAAAAGCACACCCTACCTTGCACCCTACCTGAGAGGAGATACAGACTGTATAGCGCTCCTGATGCTTTAAGGAGCCATCTTCGTGGTACTCTTTGTTGCGCATCAGCAGCAAGACCGCTTCAACAGTATGTCCGTCATGCAGCTCAAAGAGATATTTTCTGCTGCCGTCTTTGGAATTTTGTACCATCACCGTTTTGAGCGGAGTAAGAGTATATTTTGCTTCGAGTTCAGAACGCATCTCTTTGGGAAGATTTTTCATCTCCTCAAATGAGGTAGCATATTTGTGATAGATCCATTGATAGATCTGTTTTGCACGAAATGCCGGTTTGATCTCTTCTGCAAGCTCTTGTTTTGTCAGGTCTTGAATGATTTTTTTCATATTATCCTCATTTTAATATCCACACCACTGTCTTTCACAGGGTATACCATCTCTATCACCATCCATATGTGTATCTGGGCAATGCTGTAAAAAATATGTTGCCTCTTCACATGAATGCATTTGACTACAATACTGCCTACCATCACATTGATACAATTCTATTTTATACTCTTCTTTCTCTGTATGTGCAGGAATATATCTTGTATGCTGTGCAATAAAGTCATCTGTATCTGATTGAAAACTTTTTATATCTGTTGTTTTTTCTGAGATATATTCTTTTGTATTTTCTATATCATGTGAAGTTACTATTACCGAATATTTATTAATACCTATAATCATTACTCCTACAATTAGAATAAAGATATACCTTTTATTCAAAATTTTTTTATTGCTCATTTAAATACCTATTGATATACCAAGACAACCTTTCCATCGCCTCTTGGTGATTTTTCATAAAATCACTATGCGCATGTTTGTTACAGTAATTCGTAACAATGAACAGACCCGCGGCAGGAATGTTGAATGCTTTGGCTACTTTGAGCACTGCATAAAATTCCATATTTTCCAAATCAATGCCTCTTTCTCTATACCATGCTCCTGCTGCCTCATTGGTCGTAATGTAGTTGGAGGAGTTGACAACAGTTTCACGTGAAACATTTTGGTCTTTGAAAAAAGAGTGGATTTCAGCCATCTCATCCAAAGATGTTATGCCTTTCAGTGCCTCTTCAAGGGGTGTGTAGGCATCTTCTGTGATAACACTCTGCTCTATCTGTGTTGCCTTTTGTGATGTGACAATCTCAAAAATCTCTTTGTCACCGTAACTGCCTGCTGTTCCTACAAAAAAAAGAAACTCCGGTTTTTCAAGCATACAGATACGGGTCAGGTTGATCGCCACATTCTCAAGCCCTATGCCCACTGGTTTGGCAAAATCAAACTGCTCGATATTGCCCGCACAGACAATCATCCAAGTCTCACTGGAATATTTTCAGACTTGAGATAACGCTTCAGATCCATAATATCGATCTCTCTGAAGTGAAAGATCGATGCTGCCAGTGCCGCATCAGCATGACCCTCGGTAAATGCCTCTTTCATATGTTCCATTGTTCCTGCACCGCCACTGGCAATCACAGGGATGTTCACCACTTCGCCGATTTTCCGGTTGAGCTCGTTGTCAAATCCCGCTTTGGTACCATCGGCATCCATCGAGGTAACCAGCAGCTCTCCCGCCCCTCTCTCATACGCCTCTTTCGCCCATGCGATTGCATCAATGCCGGTGTCGTTACGCCCACCGTGGGTAAAGATGTGCCATCTGTCTTCATCTACCCGTTTGGCATCGATGGCAACCACAATACACTGCGAACCGAAACGTTTGGCACCCTCTTCGATAAATTCAGGACGTTTAATGGCAGCAGAGTTGATGCTTACTTTGTCGCACCCGACATTGAGCAGCGCATAGATGTCTTCAAGTTTGCGGATACCTCCGCCGACAGTCAGAGGGATAAAGACCTCCTGTGCAACTTTTTTCACCACATCGACGATGGTATCACGCCCCTCATGGCTTGCACCGATGTCAAGAAAGGTAAGCTCATCTGCTCCCTCTTCGTTGTAACGGCGTGCTACCTCAACCGGATCACCCGCATCGCGGAGCCCCACAAAGTTGACCCCTTTGACGACACGTCCGCCATCGACATCGAGACAGGGAATAATACGTTTTGCAAAATAGTCCATAATTGCTCCATAATCTTACGGTAATATTACAATATGTGTTGGCTCGATACCTCTGGCAGTCGCAAACGCTCCTTTGTCGCCATCGAGCCAACACAAAAGTTGTTCAGTTAACCTATTGTACCGCCAAATATGGTAAGATTATACAAAAATTATCCCAAATAGGGGTTGAGTGCCTACATATAGGCAGTATAAAGGTTTATTATAGTATGATTATCGATAATTTGGCAGCATTCGCTTCAAAGAAGTTTGGACAGAACTTTCTAAAGAACAATGTCTATCTGCACAAAATCATCCAAGCGATGCCCGACGATGACCTGAAGGTCGCCGAGATCGGACCTGGCTTAGGTGATTTAACCAAAGAGCTTGTAAAAGCTCGAAATGTCACAGCATTTGAGGTTGATAAAAGATTATGCGAGCATCTTACCACGGCGTTTGAGGACCCTATCTCACAAGGGCGTTTTGAACTTCGGTGCGGAGATGTGCTTGAGCGTTGGGGGGAAGGCACTCTACTGGATGAGCCTTATCATCTGGTAGCGAACCTCCCCTACTATATAGCAACCAATATCATTTTAAAAGCATTCAAAGATGAACAGTGCCGGTCCATACTGGTCATGGTTCAGAAGGAAGTTGCCGACAAGTTCGCTGCAAAACCGGGAGAGAAAGCGTTTTCTGCACTCTCTGTACTGGCTTCCAGCGTAGGCAGCGCTACGCTCTGCTTCGAGGTAGAACCCGAAGCGTTCGTGCCGCCGCCAAACGTCACTTCTGCCGTGCTTTTGATTGAAAAAGACCGCAGTCTGGATGATGAGAAGTTTGAAGCGTTCCTCAAGATCGCTTTTGCGCAGCCGCGTAAAAAGCTTTTCAAAAATCTCACTGCCGCCTTTTCCAAAGATAGGGTTGCACAAACCTTCGCAACACTGGATCTCGATCCAAACTTGCGGCCTCATGAAGCTGTGACATCGATGTATCATCTGCTATATAATGAATTAAAGGATATGTTAGATGGAAAACAGCAAAACACAAAACGAAAACAGTCAAAATCAAGGGCAAAAAACGCAAGAAGGCAGTAAACCGCAGCGCAACCGACGCCCTAACCCGCACAGACAGCACAACAACCCCAACCGCCAGCCGCAAGAGAACCGAGAAAACAAAAATACGGAAGCTTCCGGCAACAACAACGGTAACAGAAACCGTAACAGAAACAGAAAACCAAACCCCAACCGTCAAGGTGGACAGCAACAGCGTCAAGAGGGGCAAAACAACCGCAATCAGGGGCAGAACAACAGGAAGCCAAACAGCAATGCCAACCGTAACGGCGGAGGCAACAAAGGACGTGGCAACAAGCGCAAAAATGTCACTACAGTAAATGATACCATGCGCGCTTCCATAGAGGAGAACAGACGGGTACAGGAAGCCCGTATGGCACCATGGAAGCAGATCGATCTCAACTCCAAGGGCAAAGTACGCTTCACTCCGCTTGGAGGCCTTGGAGAGATCGGTGGAAACATGGCCGTACTTGAGACTGAAACCACTGCAATTGTCATCGATGTGGGGATGAGCTTCCCTGATGAGACGATGCATGGTGTAGACATCCTTGTACCGGACTTCAGCTACCTGCATACCATTAAAGACAAAATCAAAGGTATTGTCATCACCCATGGTCACGAAGACCACATCGGTGCGATGCCCTACCTCTTCAAAGAACTCAAATTCCCAGTTTACGGCACACCGCTTGCACTGGCAATGATAGAGAACAAGTTCAACGAACACGGACTGAAAGCTGATGCCAAATATTTCCGATTTATTACCAAGCGAAAGCAGTATGAGATCGGTGATATGAAGATCGAGTGGATCCACAACACCCACTCTATTATCGATGCCTGTTCTCTTGCCATTGAAACACCGGCAGGTATTTTGATGCATACTGCAGATTTCAAGATCGATCATACACCGGTTGACGGCTATACTATGGACCTTCGCCGCTATGCACATTACGGTGAAAAAGGGGTACTTTGTCTCTTCTCCGACTCGACCAACTCTCACAATCCAGGCTTTACCAAAAGTGAAACCGTTGTAGGTAAAACCTTCGATCAGCTCTTTGAGATGGCAAAAGGACGGGTGATCATGTCTACCTTCTCCTCCAATGTCCACCGTATCTTCCAGGCGATGCAGCGCGGGGTAAAACACAACAGAAAGATCTGTGTCATTGGACGTTCCATGGAGAGAAACGTCGAGACAAACCGGGCACTGGGCTACGTCGATATTGATGACAGACACTTCATCGAAGTACATGAAGTACCCAAATATGCTGACCATGAAGTACTCATTGTCACCACAGGTTCACAGGGTGAGACCATGGCAGCACTTAACCGTATGGCAAGTGATGAACATCGTCACATCAAGCTTAAGCCAAGCGACACTGTTATTATCTCCGCTTCCGCTATTCCGGGCAATGAGGCAAGCGTTTCCAAACTGATGAACCTGCTGATGAAAGCCGGCGTAACCGTACGCTACAAAGAGTTCAGCGATATTCACGTCTCCGGACACGCCGCACAGGAGGAGCAAAAGCTCATCCTCAGACTGGTACAGCCAAAATTCTTCCTTCCTGTACACGGTGAGTACAACCACATCGCCAAACATGCGCGTACTGCGGTAGAGTGTGGTGTGGATGAGCGCAACATTCTGCTCATGAGCGACGGTGACCAGGTGGAGATCACCCCAAAATACCTCAAAAAGGTTAAAACAGTCAAATCAGGCAAAACCTACATTGACAACCAGAACAACATGACCATCGAAAACGATGTGGTACTTGACAGACAGAAGCTTGCAGAAGACGGCATTGTAACCATCGTTGCGCAGGTTTCACAGAGTGAAGGAAGACTGGTAGGCAAACCGGTTGTCTATACGCACGGTCTGGTACCGGACAAAGAAGACAAAAAGTTTGCCAAAGAGATCGAGCATCTACTGGAGACCATGCTGCTGAACATGAAAGCAAAAGGGATCCCTGAACATACAGTCATTGAAGATGAGATACGCAGTGCTGTGCGTAAACACGTTGTTCGTACCAAAAAACGCTATCCGCTCATCATCCCTACCGTTTTTGTCATATAATCTTTGGAGCGCTCCCGCTCCAGTCCACTTCTATGCTATAATACACTCTATTTCAACAACAAAAGCAGTATTATGAACCTGATCGACATTGCAAAAGAGACCCTTCAAATCGAAATAGAAGCACTCAAACGCCTACACTCCCGTATTGACGGGAATTTTCTCGATGCTGTGGCACTTATTGAACACACAAAGGGAAAACTGATCATTACCGGTGTAGGCAAATCGGGGCTTGTCGGAGCAAAGATGGCTGCCACTTTCGCCTCTACCGGTACTTCAAGCTTTTTTCTCCATCCTACCGAAGCGCTGCATGGCGACCTTGGGATGATCGGCAAGGAAGATACTCTGCTTGCCATCAGCAACAGCGGAGAGAGTGAAGAACTGACCAAGATCTTGCCACATATCAAACGCTTTGAGATTCCGCTTATCGGTATGACGGGGAACAAAGATTCATCACTGGGACGCTATGCAGATGTCTGGCTCGATATCTCTGTAGAAAAAGAGGCGTGTCCGCTCAACACGGCACCGACTGCTTCAACCACCCTAACCATGGCACTGGGAGATGCATTGGCGGTGGCACTGATGCAGAAAAGAGGATTTAGAAAAGAGGATTTCGCCTCTTTTCACCCCGGTGGCTCTCTTGGTAAGAAACTTTTTGTCAAAGTCAAAGACCTCATGCGTACCGAGAACTTGCCCATCATCGATGATAAAACACCGCTCAAAGAGGCGATTGTGGTTATGAGCGAGGGCAAACTCGGCAATGTGCTCATTACCAACAGCAGCGGACAACTGACAGCCCTGCTTAGTGACGGTGACCTTCGCCGTGCCCTGATGCAGGAGGACTTCAGCATGGATGAACCGGCTTTCACCTATGCCACCAAAGATCCCAAACGCTACCACAATACCGAACTGCTTGCCAGCGAAGCGCTGGAGATCATAGAAAATGCACGCATACAGCTGCTGCCTATCACCACCCAACATGATGAGATCGTCGGCGTACTGCACATTCACGATCTTGTCAATGCGGGTATCAAAAGTACCTAAGAGAGAACCATGAGACTGAACAAATATATCGCGCACAATACCAAATACTCAAGACGGGAAGCCGATGCACTCATCGAAGCGGGAGAGGTAACGCTCAACAAACATCCCATCAAAGAGTTTGGCTACGACGTGCAGCCGGGCGACCGCATCTTTGTCAAGGGGCGCATGGTCAAGGAAAAGGGCAATGAAGTGACCGTCATTGTCTACAACAAACCCAAAGGGGTGCTGGTGACCAAAAAAGATGACAGAGGAAGAGCTACCATCTATCACAAGCTACCGGGAAAATTCAGACACTTTATCCCTGTAGGCAGGCTCGACTATGCCTCAGAGGGACTTTTGCTGCTTACGGACAATGTAGAGGTTGCTACGGCGCTTATGGAGAGCAATCTCGACCGAACTTACAACATAAAGATTGACAAACCGCTCACGCAGGAGATGGTCGATGCCATGCGGGAGGGGCTGGTGCTCGATGATGCCCGTGCCGGCGCACACGAAAAGAGCAAAATCCATAGCATGACATTTGCACCCTTTGTCGGTTTTGAGATCCGTTCCGAAGGCAAAAGCTATACCAAACTGCGTGTGACTATCAACGAGGGGAAAAACCGTGAACTTCGCCGCTTTTTCGGACACTTCGATGCCAAAGTGCTTGACCTGAAACGGGTAGCATTTGGCGGCATTGAGCTCAACAACCTGCCAACCAATAAGACGCGCTTCTTCACCAAACGTGAATATGATGACCTACACGCTTTTCTCAAGCAGCGTAAAAAAGAGCAGAAACGTACCCGCAAAGCGGCATCGAAGGCAGAAGAGGACTAATGGGCACACTGGCACTAAAGTACCGTCCTGCGCATCTTGATGACATGATAGGACAAACTCATCTGCTTGGCAAAGAGGGTGTGCTGCGAAAGCTGATTGAAAACGATAAACTCGGGCACACCTTTCTCTACGGTCCTCCCGGATGCGGTAAAACCACCCTCGCCCGCATTATCGCCGGTGCGACTGGAAGACCTTTTTATGACATGAATGCCACTTCTCTTAAGATAGAGGAGCTGCGCAAGATCTTCAAAACCTATGCCAATGCACTGCAAAAGCCGCTTGTTTTTATCGATGAGGTACATCGTCTCAGTAAAAACCAGCAGGAGGTACTGTTGCCCTTTATGGAGAACAACGATGCACTGATCATCGGGGCTTCGACTGAAAACCCCTACTACTCTATGACAGCAGCCATGCGCTCGCGCTCCCACCTCTTTGAACTCCGTGCCATCAATGCAGAAGCAATGCGTACCTTTTTGGAGAGCGTACTTGAAAAGGAACATATTGAAGCCGATGATGATGCCAGAGCATACCTCGTATTCTCAAGCGGCGGAGATGTCCGTGCTATGCTCAATCTGCTTGAGAGTGCATCTGCGGTTGCCACACCGGTAACACTTGACATCCTCAAATCCATCCGCCCCCATGCCATGCAGGCAGGCAGCAGCGAAAGTGAAAGCCACTACGAACTGACATCTGCTATGATCAAAAGTATACGCGGATCAGACATCGATGCAGCACTCTACTACCTTGCCAGACTCATCGAAGGAGGAGAGCCTGCAGAATTCATCGCAAGGCGGCTTGCCATCCTTGCCAGTGAAGATGTGGGCAATGCCAATCCAAATGCCCTTACCATTGCCGCTTCCACACTTGAGATCGTCAAACACATCGGCTATCCGGAGGCTCGTATCAGCCTTTCACAGCTTGTCATTTACCTCGCCTCTTCTCCAAAGTCAAACAGTGCCTATATGGCGATCAACAAAGCCCAAAAAGCGGTCAAAAACGGTGAAATATATCCTGTACCAGACCACATCAAGACCCATGCCAAAAACTACCAATATCCACACGATTTTGGCGGATGGGTCGCACAATCCTATGCCACTGCTCCCCTGCACTTCTACGAAACCCGAAAGATAGGATTTGAAAAAACACTTTGGGAGTGGCACCAGAAAATCATACAGAAAGATACTTAGTCACAATTCTGACACATTCATATGCTATAATCATCCTAGAGCCAAGAAAAAATGACAAAAGGAGCACATTATGAAACATACACTGAATCTGTTTTCGATCGTTGTTGCCCTGCTGCTTTCAGGGTGTACCGGCAATGAAGTACTTCCTGCAAATGCTACCCAAACAGGTGTTGCTACGGGTGCAATTGCCGGGTCGGTTATCGGATACAATGCCGGAAGCCATAGCGGTACAGATGCCGCACTTGGTGCTGTTGCAGGTGCGGCAGTAGGCGGACTGATCGGCAACGCCGTTGATCAAAACAACCCTCAGCCTGTACAAACTGGCGGATGGCACGAATAGGAGAGAACAATGCTACATATAAAACGAACACTTATGGTCTCAGCAGCTGCACTTCTGCTGCTGAGCGGATGTTACCAGCAACCCGGACTGGTAGAAGATCAAAGCTATGACCGCACCAAAACAGGTGCGCTGACGGGTGCACTCGCCGGAGCTGCCATCGGCTATAACACCAAAGGTCATCATAGAGGTGAACGGGCCGCCATTGGTGCCCTGCTTGGTGCGGCACTTGGTGGTGCAATAGGATACAGTCTGGATGAACAGGCCAATGCAGTTGCCCGAGCCTTGGGTACCAGGGTCAATAACGATCCGCTTGCGGCACTTGACCCGCAAAACAGTATTATCGTTTCCAAATATCCTGACCATGTACGCATCATGTTCCGTGACGATATGATGTTCGCTACCAATTCAGCCTACATTCAACCCCATGCCCGCAGAAAAGTGGAAAAGATCGCATATCTACTGCAGCGTTATCCACAAACTGTGGTTGGGGTTGCCGGTTTTGCAGATGATAGAGGAAGCTATGAGTATAATCTCGGTCTCTCAGAGCGCCGGGCAAGAAGTGTGGCGAACCTTTTGGCAGTCAACGGTCGCCCTCTGGTCAAGGGATGTTCATGGGAAAAACCGATCGCACCAAACAACAGTGCCAGGAACCGTGCGCTTAACAGACGTGTAGAAGTGTACCTGTATGCAGACAGAAATGCGATGAGCGATCCCTGCCGCTAAAATTTAATTAGTGGAGGGTTTCGAGCGCACGTTTCGCCTGCTCGGCATCCATGGCACCCGAAAAGAACTTATCTTCTACCATATTGATTTTGGCAGTCAGTTTTTTCACAAGCTGCTCACCTCTGACACGGTTTTTTACAAATGTTTTCATCGTGTCAAAATCTGGGTAAAGCCCTAAAAACTCTTCCTTCAAGGTACTATGGTTCCATGCTTCTACCTGAGTTTGTGGATCAGCTGTCGTTACATCGAGAATATCCTGCCCTATGCTGTCTTTCGTTTTATACTGATCATATTTATGTTCTTTTTCATATTCACTATTCTGATATACATCATCTTCTTTCTGAATATCTCCGACATAGGTCGTTACCACATAAAAAAACGCTATACCTACAGCCAAAAATATCATAAACGATTTATCCATAGAGTTACCCTCTGTTAAAATTGATTTTAATTATACTATGATTTTTCGAAAAAGTATGAAGAATTTAGAAAAAGTGGTGCGGATGAGAGGACTCGAACCTCCACACCGTTAGGCACCAGATCCTAAGTCTGGCGTGTCTACCAATTCCACCACATCCGCATGTGATTGTTTTACGAAACAATAAAAAATAAGGGGTGGTACACCCGTCAGGATTCGAACCTGAGACCGCCCGCTTAGAAGGCGGGTGCTCTATCCAGCTGAGCTACGAGTGCATCAAAAATAAAAAGCTACCAAATATCTGCAATCACAATGTGACCAGTCACATGAGCCGACTGCTGAAGTCGTCCATAATGGTACGCCAGAGAGGAGTCGAACCCCTAACCCTCAGATCCGAAGTCTGATGCTCTATCCAATTGAGCTACTGGCGCTTCGGCAGGGCTACTGATTAATAATGGGGTAGGCGACGGGACTCGAACCCGCGACAACCAGTGCCACAAACTGGCGCTCTACCAACTGAACTACGCCTACCATATACCGTATCAAAACGCTATTTGAACAAAAATTGTATTCAAAATGTTAGCTGATTGATGAAAATAAAAAAAATGGTCGGAGTGAAAGGACTCGAACCTTCGACCCCCTGGTCCCAAACCAGGTGCGCTACCAGACTGCGCTACACTCCGTCTCAAAAAGGACTGCAATTATAGTCGAAACTTTTTTAAATGTCAATAGCTTTTTGACAATTTGTATCATTTTTTTGTTTATTTGCCAAATTTATGGGAAATTCTGCCGATTTGACATATATTTTCCCAACCTGTGATAAAATCATACAATCTAATCTTTCGCTCAAGGAGCATGTATGGCAAAAGCACGGTTTAGCCGGATCGGATTTATTTTGGCTGCAGCAGGTGCAGCAGTCGGTCTGGGGAATATTTGGAAGTTTCCGTATATTACGGGTATGTATGGTGGCGGTGCATTTGTCTTTGTCTATCTGATCACTGTGATGATGATCGGTTTTTCTATTTTGGCTGCCGAGATGTTCATCGGATACAAAGGCGGCAAAGATGCTGTGACAAGTTTTGAGCTCGTGTCACCTGAAGGTAAAAAAGGGTGGAAATACGCCGGATTTATGTTTATCAGCGGTATGATCATCATGACCTTTTATTCGGTAGTCATTGGATGGATATTTCACTATATCTATCTCTCGGCAACAGGCAGCCTCCCCTCTACGATGGAAGCAGCCAAAAACACCTTTGACGGACTGGTTGGACTCTCTCCAGTAACTGCCACCCTTTGGCATCTGCTTGCCACCCTGTTCGTGGCTGTGGTGCTTATGGGAGGGATCAAAGCCGGTATTGAAAAGGCAAACCTCATTCTGATGCCGATGCTAATGGCAATTTTACTTGGGCTGCTGGTCTATGCCATGCAGTTTGACGGATTTGGCAAGGCACTTGCATTTATGTTCGAGCCAGACTGGAGCAAACTTACCTCTTTGGCGATCGTAAGGGCGGTAGGACATGCTTTCTTTACCCTCTCCATAGGTCTGGGTACCATGATCACCTACGCGGCTTCTATGAGCCATAAACAGTCTGTTTTCAAAGCGGCCTTCTGGGTCACTTTTCTTGATACTCTCATTGCCCTCATTGCCGGGGTCATGCTCTACAGTTTTATCTTCCAGTTCAATGCAGAGCCGGGACAGGGACCGGGACTGGTGTTTAAAACACTCCCTATTGTCCTCTCACAGCTTGGCACAACCGGTACGATCCTTGCTGCCGTATTTTTCATAGGACTTGCCTTTGCCGGACTGACATCCGCCATTTCACTGACAGAACCTGCTGTTGAATATTTCATCCAGCGGTTCCACTGGAGCCGTCCCAAAGCGGTGATTGTCAACACTTCACTCTACTTTATCGTCGGTATCGGTGCTATTTTGAGCTATACCAAAGCCTACGGTGCTACCTTTAGCATAGGCGGTACACCGCTCTTTGATGCACTGGAGTTCTCAACAGACTCCATTTTGCTGCCCGTAGGAGGGCTTCTGATCGCCCTCTTTGTCGGATATGTCCTGCCTGAACATACCCGTGAAGAGATGCGAAAGCACCACCGCGTACCCGTTACTCTGTACAACATATGGCGATTTAGCCTGCGTTACATCGCACCGGCTGCCATTGTCTTTATGATGCTGAACAATTTTGGGATTATCAAGATATAGAAGAGGAAAAGAACCTCCTGCAAGAAAAGGAGGCTTTAAAAGGGTTAGATAAGCTCTACCCCTTTTTCACCGGCAGCAAGTTCACCAATGACATAACCGTCGGTATTGGCAAGTACGCTATCGACATCTTCAGGTTCTACAACCCATACCATTCCGACACCCATGTTAAAGGCTCTGTACATCTCTGCCTCATCGACATACTGGCTCATAAACTCAAAGATAGGCAATACTCTGATATCATCCTTTTTCACAACCGCCCTAATACCCTCGGGAAGGACTCTTGGCAGGTTCTCTACAATCCCGCCGCCTGTGATGTGGGCTAAGGCTTTGATGTACTGCTTGTTGGCTTTATACTCTTTGACATAGATACGGGTAGGCTCCAATAGAGTCTCCAGCAGCGGCTTGCCCTCAAACTCTGTCTCAAGGCTCATACCAAGTTTGTCAAAAAAGAGTTTTCTCACCAGTGAGTACCCGTTGGAGTGTACCCCTGAGCTTGGCATCGCGATGAGTACCTGACCCGGCTTGACATTGGCAACCGTATCCATCTCGCTGCGCTCTGCGATCCCTACGGCAAAACCGGCAAGGTCAAAGTCATCTTCACTGTACATTCCGGGCATCTCAGCAGTCTCACCGCCGACAAGGGCACACTCTGCCCTGCGGCACCCCTCTGCAATACCGGCAACGACATCTTTGGCATTTTGCGGCAGAAGTTTGCCTGTGGCGTAGTAGTCAAGGAAGAACATCGGCACACCATTGTTGCAGATAAGGTCATTGACACACATCGCAACCAGATCGATACCTACTGTGTCGAGTTTGCCGCTCTCAATAGCGATCTTGAGCTTGGTTCCTACCCCATCCGTTGCAGAAAGAATCACCGGCTCTTTGTAGCCACTTGGCAGTGCATAAGCACCGGCAAAAGAGCCAATACCGCCGATGACATTGGCATCGAATGTTGATTTGACATCCGCTTTGATCGCCTCTACAAACTCATTTCCGGCATCAATATCGACGCCTGCATCTTTATAAGATATATTGGACATTTATGCATCCTTCTCTTCGCACTTACACGGCGGAAATATTTTTTTCAGGATCATCAGACCCGGACAGAAACCGGTCAAACCGGCAATAAAAAGCATCGCCATCATGGCAAAGGTCACAACAAACGCAGCAGCGAACATCTTTGAGCCTGCCAGTCCCATGATCAGCCCCAAAATAATCGCCTGTATGATACGTTGCATTCTTTCAGCACATAGCATCTGAAATCCTTGTGTCAATTTGACGGTATTATAGCCAAACTTAACTTCTATCTGAAAGGACGCATACCGAGCAAAGCCCGTCATTGCTGCGCTAACGCTGTGTTCTCCTCAGCGGAGGGCTCTCGCGACTGGTCGCTCTAATTGTATATCAGGTATGCAATTTTCGCCCGAGTTTCGCTTCCACTGAGGCGGTTTTCTTGTTCAGTCTGCCGATGGGACCTTCACGCCAGTCGATCTTGATGGAGCTGTTTTTTTCGGATGATAACAGATTTGGGCTACAAAAGTGGTATAATCTCATAAATATCTGTATTGGAGAAGTATGCATCGAAACATACTGTTTGTTGTTTTTATTGGTTCCATCATCTTTTCCGGTTGCCATGAAGTCGACAAAGTACTTGTACCCATAGAAAGAACTACAGAAGAACTCAATACAACAACATCAAACCTTACTATACCTGTACTTGACGAACTTCCTTATGCCGATGTGCATTTTAGAAGAAACAAGATCATAATGGAAAAACATTTTTAAAAAGGTAATGATATGATCATCATAGGCGGTGGTGCAGCAGGGTTATGTGCAGCTATTATTGCGGGAAGAAAAGGATTAAATGTCACCCTGCTCGAACAGAACAACAAGGTGGGTAAAAAGATCCTGGTTTCAGGCAACGGAAAATGCAACATCACCAACCGTCACATCACACCCCACCGGTTTCACTCACAAAATCCGGACTTTGTCGAAGCGCTTCTTGACAACTATGGGTTCAAAGCCGTAAAAGCCTTTTTTCACACTGTCGGTCTTCCGCTTGTCGAAGGGAAAGAGGGAAAGATGTTTCCCATGTCCATGCAGGCATCCTCCGTAGTGGATATCCTGCTTTATGAAGCGCAGCAGGCAGGTGTCAAGATCATCTGCAACTGTCGTGCTGAACGTATAGAAAAAAACGGTGAGGTATTTCGTATAGAGACCTCTCAAGGTGTATTCAGCTCCACAAAACTACTGATAGCATCCGGTTCGGTAGCGGCACCGAAACTTGGCGGCAGTGATGCAGGATATGCCTTTGCCACCCGTATGGGGCATTCTCTTGTGGCACGCCGCCCTTCCCTTGTACAGCTCTGTTCTGAAGAGCAGTGGGTCAAGGCGTGTGCCGGAGTAAAAATAAAAGGACATGCCACCCTTTTTGCCAATGGTGAAACGGTTGCACAAAAAGAGGGAGATCTGCTCTTTACAAACTACGGCATCAGCGGACTGGCTATACTTGATCTCAGCCGTCAGGCAGCACACCATCTGGCACAGTTTGACTACTGTGAACTCTCGCTTGATCTCATGCCCAATTTCAGCAAAGAGAGACTGACCAATCTGCTGCTGCAAAACCTCCATGCCGAGAGTAACAAACCCCTTTCGCTTTGGCTGCAGGGGATACTGCCCAAAAAACTCATCCCACATATTCTCAATGTCTCGGGATGCAAGGCAAATACGGAAAAGTTTTTGAACAGAAAAGAGATAGGCAAACTCGTTTATGCTATCAAACATCTCAGGCTCAGCATCAGCGATACCCGGGGATTTGCCTATGCGGAAGTAGCTGCAGGCGGCGTAGATACGACAGAGATCGATCCTGTAACCATGGCATCAAAATATGTACCGGGACTTTACTTTGCAGGGGAGATTCTTGATGTAGATGGTGATAGAGGCGGATTTAACTTTCATTTTGCATGGGTCAGTGCCATGCGTGCAGCCGCCGCAATTACATCAGACCGCGCATCATCAGATACCAGTACATCGGCTTGAGCATATAAAGATCGAAAGCCCACCACATCCATCGTGGTTTTGCAGGATCAAGGAACGGAATGGTAGGAGAAAGCCCATCATAATTGAATTCCGCCATGACAATATGACCATAATCTGTTTTGAGGGGACAGACGGTATAGCCATCGAATTTTGCTGTGGGTTTTTTCCCTTCGATCACCGCTACGATATTCTCCGCAATGACAGGTCCGTGGTGTCTTGCCGAACCCCCTGTTTTTCCCTTGGGAATCCCCAATACATCTCCGATACCAAAAATATTGGGGTAGCGTCTGTGTTGAAGCGTATGCATATCGACCTCCAACCACCCTTTCGCCGAACCTTTCTGCCAACCTAGTTTAGAGTCTACCACAGCTTTTGGCGGTGACATCGGCGGTACAACATGGATGAAATCATACTTTATTTTCACCTGTCGCTTTTTCGTGATCATATCGTACTCTTGAAGATCCTCATCATACTCACCTTTGACTTCATAGGTCTCTTCAAAAGTAGCTACTCTGTTTTTTACATCTATCGCAACAAGGTTATGTTTAAACTTGTTGGTAATGGTATCGTACTTTTTCTGGGTCTCTTCAAGTGATTTGGCAATGGAAGGGATACCAAAAAGTTTTCCGCCGCTGGTAGCGAAAATATAGTTTGCTCCCAACCCCTCTTTTTTGAGATGATCTGCACTCAGGTAGAGAATCTTCTGCGGTGCTCCACCACATTTGATAGGTGTAGCGGGTTGGGTATAAATGACGGTTGGTTTTTTGCCTGAAGCAGCGGCAGCTTTAAGTTCATTGAACCATTTCCATGTAACCTCTCCCCCTTTGGTCGTTCCTTTCTCAAGATCATTTAAATAAACACTGGAGATACCATTGGTACCGATATCGGCTTCAGTAAGCCCCTTGATCCAGTCATAGTGGTAAACAATACCTGTTGCAACGACCATGTAGTCATATTCTACCTCTTTTCCACTGCGTGTAACTACCTTGTTGTTATCAGGATCAAAAGTCGCTACCTCATCCTTGATCCAATTCACATCATCAGAAATGAACTCCTTGTTAGAACGAATAACATCATCATGTACATAGAGTCCCGCAGCCATAAATACCTGACCGGGTTGATAAATATGTATCTCATTGGGTGCAATGATGGTAATATCGGCATTGGGCAGTGCACGTTTCAGACGTGCCAGCGCCATAATACCTCCCGCACCCCCGCCGACAATAAGCAGTTTTACTTTTTTCTCACTGCTTGGTCCTGCCTGGGCAGGTGTAGGGGCACCTATCATCATGGCTGCCCCGCCGGTAAGCCCCATCACTTTCAGGGCATCCCTTCGGCTCATACCGCACTGACACTGCATCGTTTTAAAAGCAACAACACTACTTTTACTATTACTCTCCATCGGTTTATTCCTTTAGGTGAATAGACCTATGATACTGTAATATACATCAAATGTAAATACTATAAGAACCTATAAATGCTCGTTAAGCGTATGGTTTTCAAATGCCCTGCTCTCATCTGCAAAACGTATTACTTTGACCAGACTTCCTTCCTTGAGATGGTCAATAGACTCTCCAAAAAATGCAACCGCATTGCTTTCACATAAAGGCGTTAGCATCCCCGAACCAATCTTATTATTGCGTGTTGGGCTAAAAGAACCGTTCTCAAGTGTACCGATAACCATATTGGTTCTTCCTCCACGCAGTTTCAAGTCCTGAGAAAAACGGGCATACACTGCATTGTGATAGCATGCATTGGCACCACTGATTGCATAGAGCACAGGGATACAGAGAGCATGCACCGTCAGCATCGTTGTCAAGGGATTGCCCGGCATCGCCATAACAAATGTGCTTTCCATCTCGCCCATCATTACTGCACGTCCCGGTTTGAGATTGATCCCATGAAAAAAGGATTTCAGTCCATTACGCACAAACGCATCATAAAGAAAATCAGCATCCCCCTGAGAGATACCTCCTGTTGTCAGTATAACATCGTATGATTTCAGTTTGGCAATAAATGCAACCGTTGCTTCCAAATCATCAGGAATCGCCCCTATATAGGTACTGTCAAATCCAAACTCTTTAAGCAGTGCTCCTATACCAAACGCATTGGCATTATATATCTCATCCTCACTGGCACACACCCATGGCTCTTTAATCTCATTACCAGTTGCAATAACGGCAATTCTCGGTTTTGCCATAACCTTTACAGCAACGATTCCCTGTGCTGCAAGCAGAGCAATCTGTCCGGCACGTAAAACTGTTCCTTTGGTAAGTACTATATCACCTGCC
Organism: Sulfurovum sp.; assembly: GCA_027082955.1. GTDB lineage: Bacteria > Campylobacterota > Campylobacteria > Campylobacterales > Sulfurovaceae > Sulfurovum. The sequence goes on from JALWTA010000034.1 coordinate 25,119, forward strand.
CTTACCTCTTCTCCCTTTTTCCGAAAGTTGGCACCTTTTGCAACACCCTCAGGTATGGTCACTGTTGTGTCACTTACATCACTGCACATTTCTATCGGAACGACCGTATCGACATCTGAGGGCAGTTGTGCACCGGTCATGATTTTGTAGCACTCTCCCTCTTTAAGAACCGGTTTAGGAACATCTCCGGCAAAGATGCGTCCGGCAATATGCAGCGTTTTGCCGCCATCCGTATGCTTATAGGCAAATCCATCCATGGCTGAATTGTTGAAAGAAGGAAGATTTTTGCATGCTGTAACATCTTCAGCAAGCACCCTTCCGTGCGCTTCATTCAGCATGACCACTTCATATTCATGTTTAGGTACTGCCTTCTCCACTGCAAGTGCTATCGCATCTTTTAGCGCTATAACATCAAACTCTTTCACAATCGTTCCTTATAAAGCATATTTGCTGGTAATTATCTCTGATAATGCATTAGATTCACTTGAAGTTTCCATACGCCATGAGATGTGTCCTAATGTACCCTGACCTCTTCTACCATTAACTGGAGTGTGACATTGCCCCTGAAGTGGTTTTCATTGACGGTATAGACAATATCAGCTGTTGTACCCGAAGCATAGTCTGCCTCGGTTTTGAACTGTACCCCCTGGTGTGAAATACCATCCTGTTCAAACAAAAAACGCAAATGATTTCCCTCTTTGCCCATTTTGTTTGCCTGAAGGATATTCACATTGCGTGTCAAAAATTTTGGTACCGGATTGCCATGACCATAAGGCTCAAACTGTTTCAAAAGCCCTGTAAGAGAAAAAGAGATATCCTTAAAGTGCAATACACCTACTATATCAGGATCTTCCTCTGCTGTTTGCTTTTCCATCGTATCGTAGTACTTCTGAAGTGCGTCAATAAATGGCTGAAGATTTGTCTCTTCCAGACTCAAACCAACGGCTGCTGCATGACCGCCGAATTTTTCAAGTAGATGGCGCGTTTTATCTACCAATGCAAACAAATCACAGCTGCCAAAACTTCTGCCGCTGCCTTTCAAGATACCCTCTTCATTTTTGCTTAGAACAATACAGGGCTTTTTCATTGCTCTAGCCACCCTTGCAGCAACGATACCTACAACCCCTTCATGCCATGCTTCGGCTGCTACAACGATCACTGAGGCATGCCTATCGGCTTTGGCAAGTGCCTCTTTGGTTATTTCCGATTCAGTCGCTTTCCGTGCTTCATTAAAATCGACAAGCCGCTGAAGGCGCACTCTGGCATCATATATATTTGCAGCTGTCAGAAAATCAACTGCATAGGAAGCATCGTCCATACGTCCTGCACTGTTAAGCAAAGGAGCAAGGAAAAAACCGATATCTTCTGAATTCAATGACTCCTTCTGTGCATATTCCCGATAGGCTCTGATTGCGGGACGGTTGCTTTTTGACAATAACTGCAATCCTGCGATGACCATCGTACGGTTGATATGTCTCAGAGGCATCATATCTGCAATAATAGCAATAGCAGCCAATTCCAGGTAGGACATCATATCGATTTTCACCTGCAGTGCATTCTTAAGTGAGGCAATCAAATACCAGGCAATCTGCGCACCGCATACATCATCATAAGGAAACATACACTCAGGCTGCTTTTGGTCAATAATCGCATACGCTTCAGGCAATTTTGGTGGAAGCAAATGATGATCGGTAATAATGAGATCGATGCCTATTTCAGCACAAAGTTTTGCAGCATAGGTCGCAGATATGCCATTATCCACCGTAATGGCAAGATCTGTCTCTTCAATACGCGGAATGATATTTGCAGAGAGTCCGTAACCATCCTTGAAACGATTTGGAATGATCCATGATACAGGATAACCAATCTCTTCAAAAAAAAGCCTCATGAGTGTGGTTGATGTAACTCCGTCTACATCATAATCACCGATAACAGTGATTTTTTCATTATTGCGGATCGCTCTTACAATACGCTCCGTAGCTTTCTGCATATCTTTAAACATATGCGGTTTTGGGAGATCTTTGAGTGTAAGAAACCCCTCTTCAAACCGTGACTCTAAAAGAGAAGAGAGGGTATTTAGCGTAAGGGGATCAAGCATCTTCAACAGATGCAGCTGCCGCTTTGACAAATGCCAAAATGGCCGGATTTGGATTTTGCAGTCTTGAAGTAAATTCAGGATGGAACTGTACGCCAAGGAACCATGGATGATCTTTTACTTCTACAGCTTCGATCAATCCGTGAGATTCTCCTGTGATCTCCATACCGTGTGATTCAAATTCCCCTCTATATGCAGGATTTGCTTCATAACGGTGTCGATGTCTTTCATAGATCGTTGGAGATCCGTATGCTTCACGTAGTCGGCTGCCTTCTTTTGTTTCACACTCATACTCACCGAGTCTGAGTGTTCCTCCCATCGGAGAGGTTGTCGTACGTACCTGTCTTGAACCGCTGGCATCGATAAATTCATCGATCAGATAGATAATGGGGTCAGGCGTATTTTCATTGAATTCAACAGAATTCGCTTCTTCAAGTCCCAAAACATTTCTGGCAAATTCTACCATACTCAGCTGCATTCCAAGACAAATACCTAGGAATGGAATTTTATTTTCTCTTGCATATTGAATAGAAAGTATTTTTCCCTCTACTCCCCGCTCACCAAAACCGCCGGCAACCAGTACCCCGGCAACATCGTTCAGGAACTTAGCGGCACCCTCTTCCTCTACTTTTTCAGAATCAACCCATTTGATATTGACACGACTGTCAAGATGTGCTCCAGCATGGATCAGCGCCTCTGTCAGTGATTTATAAGACTCTTTAAGATCGAGATATTTCCCGACAAACGCAATTTTAACCTCATCCTGAGGCATGATGATTTTGTGTACCAAATCGGTCCATTCATCCATTTTAGGCTGGCAATCTTCCAGTTCTAGCTGTTTGCAAATAGGAGTAAGGATATCCTGTCTGAGGAAATTGAGCGGTACCTGATAAATAGTAGCTGCATCTTCTGCTACGATCACAGAATCTTCATCGACATCACAGCTATAGGCTATTTTTCGTTTGATCTCACTGCTGACAGGGACTTCTGCACGCAATACCAGCATGTGCGGTGCGATACCAATACGACGAAGCTCCTGAACAGAATGTTGGGTCGGTTTTGTTTTTAACTCCCCTGCCGCTTTAATATAAGGCAACAGGGTCACATGTACATTCATAACCCTGTTTTTTCCCAATTCGTGTTTGATTTGCCGAATGGTTTCAAGAAAAGGCAGTCCCTCAATATCACCTGTTGTTCCGCCAAGTTCTACAATAAGAATATCTTTCCCTTCTCCTGCACGAAAAATACGCTCTTTGATCTCATTGACAATATGGGGTACCACCTGAATGGTTTTACCAAGATATTTCCCTTTTCTCTCATTTTCAATAACTGTTTTATAAACCTGTCCGGTTGTAAAGTTGTTGTTCTGTGTCAAAGAAGTGTCAAGAAAGCGTTCATAATGTCCAAGATCCAAATCGGTTTCTGCACCGTCTTTGGTAACAAAAACCTCTCCGTGTTCCAAAGGGGACATCGTACCCGGATCGACATTGATGTATGGATCAAGCTTAAGTACACCCACTCTCTGACCTGTATGTTTAAGCAGTGTACCTATACTTGCAGCTGTTATTCCTTTTCCCAGAGAACTGAGTACTCCTCCTGTAACAAAAATATATTTTGTCATTCTTTCACTCATTGGTATCTATCCTCTTTTTCTATGCCACAATAGGCATGATAATTGTTATGAAATTGTCGTCTTTGACGATAAACGGCAATGTAGATTCGTTGAATTCCATAAGAAATTCGTTTTTGTCAATATGGGAGATAAAATCAAGAATATAACGACTGTTGAACGAAATTTCGAATTTTTCATCCAACCCTGTAGAGAGTTCTATTTCAGTTTTTGCTTCCACATTATCAGCACTGAGAGAGTTAAAAACAATAACATCGGAATGGAGTGTCATTTTAATCTCATGAGAGATTGTAGTGATCATTTTGATAGCATCGATCATCTCTTTTTTTGGAAGAGATACCCTGTGTTTGACACTGGAAGGAATGATACGCTGATAGTCAGGAAATTTTCCGTTAATCAGACGTGTATAGAAAAAGTAATTGTCATTGGAGATAATGAGATTGGTTTGGTCATAGTACATATTGATTTCATCAAGAAAGAGCTTTTGAATCTCCAGTATTGCTTTTTTGGGGACAATTAAGGAAAGTGCTTCTGTATTTGCACTCTCAATTGTAGCAATGGCAAGTCTTCGTGTATCGGTACCAACCAGATCTGTAGTTCCCTCTTTAATATTGATCAAAGCACCATTGAGTTCAAATTTAGGGTTGTTTGTGTCAATTGCCGGAGAGATTTTTTTCAGGTTTTGTATCAGACTTAGAGAATCAAGTGTAATTTGCGGTTTATCTTCTATTCCAGGGAAAGATGGATATCCTGAAGGATCGAATGTCGGCAATTTGAATTTGGAATGATTTTGTTTAATGACTAAAGTATCATTGAGCAGTTCAAGTGTGATTTCATCATCTTTAAGAATACGAATGATGTCTAAAAGTTTTTTCCCATTGGCAGTAAAACTTCCTTCCGATTCAATAAGAATGTGATCTGTAGTGATACTCAAACCTATCTCACCGTCACTGGCTTTAACGATACAGGTATCCTGTTGTGACTGGAATAAAATATGGGATGTGATCTGGGTTGCATCTTTTTTTTCAAGAAAAGGCTGTAGATTGATTAATATCGACTCGATGATCTGTTTTTGTGCTTTGATCTTCATTGACTCTCCTTATTTATTTTATATTTTAGTACGTAGCAGTAGTTTCGCATGAATATGTGAAAAACTGTCCAAACGCTTTCTATACCATTCATTGCCGTGATATTGCCGAGGTGAAGGAGTTCACCTTTGTTCACTTGTATAATTATATCTTTTTTTTATTCAACTTTTTAGAGATGTTTTTTATCTTCTATTCACTTTGTATTGTGTTTGTGTGTATTTTGTTGGAGAGCTCTTCAAGGAGCACTTTGAAGTTTTCGTCATTTTCAATGATTTCATTGATCTTTTTCATCGCATGAGAGATAGCGGTATGGTCTTTCATGCCAAAGTAGAGTGCAATCTGTGGCATGGAGTTTGGCGTAAGGTTTCTGGCAAGATATATCGCCGTACGTCGTGCATTTACTACATTTTTAGTGCGTTTTTTCGATTTGATGTCGCTTGGCTTGACATTGAGTTCACGTGAGACGATCTTGACGATATCATCGATGGTGACATGTTCTTTTTTCTCTTTGAGCTGGTCTTTGATGGCATTTTGTGCAAAATCAAGGGTGATTTCCTGATTAAGCATGGAGCTCATGGCATTGAGACGGATGAGAGCGCTTTCGATCTCACGGATATTGTCTCCCATATGGGTAGCGATAAACTGGATGATCTCCTGATCGAGCCGTATACCGTCAAGTTCACATTTTTTTTGGATAATGGCGATTTTGGTCTCAAGACCCGGAGGCTGGATATCTGCCATAAGTCCCCACTCAAATCGTGTACGCAGTCTGTCTACCAGCCCGGCGATCTTTTTGGGAGGTCTGTCGGCTGTCATGACGATCTGTTTATTGGCATTGTGCAGTTCGTTGAAGGTGTGAAAGAACTCCTCTTGTGTCTGTTCTTTTCTGCTGAGAAACTGGATATCGTCTATCAAAAGAAGGTCACACTCCCTAAACTTGTCTCTGAAACGGTCCATTGTCTGTGAACGCAGGTGTGAGGTGAAAGAGTTCATGAACTGTTCGAGTGTGGTATAGATGACGGTATCACCCATTTCGATACGGTAATTACCGATAGCTTGAAGCAGATGGGTCTTTCCAAGACCGACACCGCCGTAGATAAAGAGGGGATTGTATTGTCTTCCCGGTTTCTCTGCTACAGATTTTGCCGTTGTATATGCAAACTGGTTGGAGTCACCGACAATAAAACTTTCAAAGGTCAAAGAGGGGTTGAGATGGGTACTTTTAGCCTGGGTTTTTTCAGGAATGGATTTTGTTGGTGTAAGTCCCTGTTTTCCCTTAGGACGTTCAATATTGATCTCTATTTTTGGTTTTACTTCATTTTGGATTTCAAAAAGATGGGCGATTTTATCAGCATACTTTGTCTTGACCCACTTTGCAATGAGCATATTGGGGGCATTGAAACAGGCAATGTTGCTGCGGGAATGTTTGGTATCGTAGACCAGTTTTTTGATATAACGCTCATATTCTGTTTGCGTGATCTCTTTTTTCAGTTCGAAAAGTACTTTTTGCCCAATATTCATCAACGTATCCAGAGAGAGATTTTCACATTGTCATCAGAGGCGAAACCTTAATGTGAATAACTTGTGCAATTTTAGCCAAGTTAAGCTAAAATGCGGGTAGTAAGAGATAGTGAACTTTTTTATTCACTATGTGAACAAAGGTGTGAATGAATATTTTAGGAATTGACCCGGGAAGCCGAAATCTCGGCTATTGTATCCTCAAGTGGGACGGGAAAAACTTTTCACTTGTAGAAGCCGGTTTGCTTAAGATCAAAACCAAAGAGCTACAGGAGCAGATCGTAGAGTTGGTAGAGGGGATTGATGTGATTTTAAAGTCCCATACCGTTGATGAAGTGGCTATTGAGGATATCTTTTATGCCTATAACCCCAAGACAGTCTTGAAACTGGCACAGTTTCGGGGAGCACTCTCTTTGAAGATTTTACAGGAGATCGGGTATTTTTACGAATACACGCCGCTTCAGGTCAAAAAGGCAGTTACTGGGAACGGCAAGGCTGCAAAAGAACAGGTGGCTTTTATGGTCAAGAGGCTTTTGAAGATCAAAAAGGAGATCAAACCGCTCGATATTACCGATGCAATGGCGATCGCCCTGACCCATCTGCAGCGTGTAAAGATGAGAAAGTAATCAATTACTCAGCGGTTTGCGTTTTGCTTTCTGCTCTTTGATAGTAATGAATCGCTTTTTAGGGACAGTAAAGGTCTCTTTTCTGTTGCCTGCTGTTGACTCTTCGATGATTTTGTCATACATGTAGATATCGTGTTTGAAGTAGGCTAGCCCGTCCTCCTCATAGACTGTAAAATAGACAATATGAACCGGTACCGGTTCTTTAAGCATGATTGTAGTTGGTTTGTCTGTTGCGATGATAGCATCGATATCTTCGCTGCTATAGTGTTTTTGGGCATGTTTTAAGAGCATGGCAGCAAGTTCGAACGGATGTTGTATCCGCATACATCCGGATGAATAGACCTTGTAACGGCGATTAAGCAGACTTTTATTGTCGGTATCGTGCAGATAGACAGCATATTTGTTGGGAAACATGAATTTAACACGTCCAAGTGCATTGTTGTCTCCCGGAAGCTGCACAAAACGCCATGGTACCTTTTTGTCACTGTGTTCATAGGGGTCAAGCATCTCCTGAGTTACTTCCACCTCTTTATTGCCACGATATGCATGAATATTGTGATCTATCATATAGGTTGGATCTTCTCTTAGCACATGAATAAGATCACGTTTGATAAGGTTGTCAGGAATTGTCCATGTCGGATTGATGACCATGTATTCTATTTGATCATCAAAAATAGGAGTAGGGCGGTCGATACGTCCCACAACGACACCCATTTTCATGATTTTCTGTCCGTCTTTGTAGTATCGCAGGTTAAAGTCAGGGATATTCACTTCAACATATTCTTTTTCAAAATGTTTAGGATAGAGTTTGGTCTTGTCAAGATTGGTGATGATTGCCTGAATATTTTTGCTTACAGGCTGGTTGAGGTACCAGGTCATCGTTGTGTCTACCTCTCCGGTCACTTTCAGCAAGTAACGTTTTTGGTACGTAATAACAGCCTTGCGTAGGGTTTCATCAAAATGTTTGTCAACAGGCGCATCTTTGGGGTAGTCACCGGAAATCTGAAGCCGTCTTTTGATCTCTTTGATCCGTGAACCGTAATCACCGACTTTAAGTGGCGTGCTGCTGTACCGGATCTTTGGAAATTTATCCATACGCTCATAGTTTTTCAATAGGGTTACCAGTTTTCTGTATCGTGTTTCAAGCGGAATCAGAGAAGTGAGATAGGTGCGTATATTTCCTTTTTTGAGTGCATTGGAGAGTGAGTTGACAGAGGGGAGAGAGTGTGGTTTCATTTCCCACACCGACTTGATGTCATTGTTGGTTTCAAGGGCTTTGAATTTTTTTTGTACCAGCGCCCAGTCAACATCTCCTTCGGTAATAAACCGCACAAGTCTGACATAGGAGTTTGTCAGCAGCAGATCGAGTCTAGCATAGACAGGTGCTCTTTTTTCAACAGGGATGGTGTTGTTGTCAAGATAGTAGAGCAGTTTTTTGATCGCTTTCTGATCAAACGGTTTGCGTTTGTAGTTAAAGAGAGGATCTTCCAGTGCCTGTATCATCTGGCTCATCTTCTCTCTGTTCTGTGCACCGATCCAGAGCGGTGTGTTGCTGTTGAGTCTGTAGATCTCTCTGATAATCGGGGCATTTTTGCCTTTGAGTTTAGTCTGTATCGCCTGTTTAAGATCAGCGGTAATGCTCTCCATGGTCAGGGGCTGTGCCCATAAGATGTGTTGAAACAGGAATAAAAATAGAAAAAGTTTTAATGTACGCAAAAGTGACTGTCCTTAGAGGGTTTTGTACTGTTTGTCGATCAGTTGCAGATACTTCACAGGCGTAACTGCCTTCATCGCTTCGGCAAGCCAGCGTATCTGGAACCATGCCGCACCGCTGTCACGCAGATCGAAATAGTTTTTGAGACTGCGGATGTTGAACGTAACGACCATATCGACCTTCCAGTTGTCCGAGACAATGTGCTTGAAGGCATCACCGACGTTGCGTTTCTTCTTGCCGCACTCGAGTGCTTCGTAGAGTGCCTGTGCATTGTTTTTGTGTTGTTCAAGCAATGGCAGAGAGGATTTGGCAACGGCATTGGTGATGAAATCGCTGTCTCTTTCGTACTGAAAACGGAGTTTGTCGTAGATGGCACGGATCTCGATGGCAAGGTAGGCTTCATCGGCAATGACGAAAAGATCGAGCGCGAGCAGTTTTTCAAGGAAAAAGTCGAACCCTTCTGCTGTTTCAAGCGAAGCGACAAACGCATTGATGACAGAGGACATCGTATAGCGGGTGGAGCGTACCGATATGGCCTGAATACGGTGGCGGGCATGTTCCTGCAGTACCCCGCGGGAGGTACCGCGGATGAGGTAACTGAGCGTGGCGTGTTCAATGATGGAGTGGTGGTGATGTACCCATGCAAGGTTGGCAAGCAGGTCAGAGCGTTCAATGGCATTGATCGCATCGGTATCGAGCTGCTTGGGAGCGGCTTTGATACATGCGTTTTCGGAGTTTTCGAAACTGTCGTAGCAGGTACGTGCAGCGATCTCGGCAACGCCCAGACCGCTTTCCTGTAAGAGGGTCACTTCCGGTTTGGTGTAGGTGATGTGGTACTTTTCAACGGTTTCCATAATGATGCTCCGACTGCTTCTATTAAAGATTTTGGGTACAATTATATCAAAATAAAATAATCTCTATATTCTTAAGGATATCCATGCATCCGTATGAACGCTTCCATGCTTTTGAAGATGATTTTCGCCACCCGTATGCCCGTGACCGTGACAGGGTGATCCACTGCAGTTCGTTTCGCAGACTGGAGTACAAGACACAGGTATTCCTGAACCATGAGGGGGACTACTTCCGTACACGTCTGACCCATTCACTGGAGGTAAGCCAGATTGCCCGGACACTTTCACGTCAGCTTGGACTGAATGAAACACTTGCCGAAGTGATCGCTCTCTCACATGATCTTGGACATACCCCTTTTGGGCATGTGGGGGGTGACGAGCTGGATCGTCTGCTCAAAGCTGACGGGCATCCGCTTGGCTTTGAGCACAATTTTCAGTCTTTCCGTGTTTTGACAAAACTGGAAAAACGCTACAAAGACTTTGACGGGCTCAACCTGACATTCGCAACGCTTGAAGGGGTGCTCAAACACTCCTATCCGTACCAAAAACCGTTTCTTAAAGCGCTCGATGCCCGGTTCGCGCTTGACAAACACCCCAGTCTTGAAGCGATGGTGGTAGACCATGCCGATGAGATTGCCTACACCTCCCACGATATCGATGACGGGATCAAATACGGGCTTATTGCCTTTGATGATTTATTCCAAGAGCCTTTGTGTCAACGAGTTGATAAGATGGTGCGTCAGGAGGGGGTAGCGCAGGGTGAACCGCTCTACCGTCACCGTTTTGTTGCCGGCATGATCAAACTGCTGGTGGAGGATTTCATTGCCTACTCCAAAGCAGGTGCGGCACAATACAGAAAAGAACAGCCCATTGCAGCGACACTCGACGCTGATTTACCGCTTCCTGTCGGCTTTTCCAAAGAGACGGCAACTCAGCTTAAGCGGCTTAAAAAACGGCTTTTCCAAACACTCTACACCCATGAAAAGATCGCCAGAAAGATGTATGCGGGCAAGCAGTGTATGAAGGGGCTTTACCGGGCGTTCAACGATGATCATGACCTGCTTCCTGCCCATCAGAAGGCCCTTTTTGAGGTACGTTCGCCACATCGTGTCATTGCCGACTATCTTGCTGCCATGACCGACCGTTATGCGATGAAAACCTACCATGAAATTTACGGATTATCCCTATAATAGTAACTTTTGGATATAATGCGCGAAAATTAGAGGGGCAAATGCCCTTGAAACGATAGGAATTTTCATGCAAAAAATCAAAAATATCGCTGTTATCGCACACGTCGACCACGGCAAGACCACACTCGTAGACGAACTGCTCCAGCAGTCAGGAACCTTTGCCGCACACCAGCAGGTGGATGAGCGTGTCATGGACAGCAATGACATCGAAAAAGAAAGAGGCATCACCATCCTCTCCAAAAACACCGCTATTACCTACGGTGACCACAAGATCAACATTATTGACACTCCGGGTCACGCCGACTTTGGTGGTGAGGTAGAACGTGTTCTGAAGATGGTTGACGGCGTTTTGATGCTTGTCGATGCACAGGAAGGTGTTATGCCACAGACCAAGTTCGTACTTAAAAAGGCGATAGAGCTGGGACTTATCCCTGTTGTTGTCATCAACAAGATCGACAAGGACGGTGCAGAACCTGACCGTGTGCTTGATGAGATGTTTGACCTGCTTGTGGCACTCGATGCAAACGAAGAGCAGCTTGAATTCCCGGTACTTTATGCCGCTGCGCGTGACGGGTATGCCAAGTGGAACCTTGAGGATGAGAACAAAGATATGACACCGCTTTTTGAAGCGATTTTGGAAAAGGTACCGTACCCGGAAGGATCACCGGACAATGATACGCAGGCGCAGGTATTTACACTTGACAGTGACAACTTTGTCGGACGTATAGGGGTTACCCGTATCTTTAACGGCAAGATCAAAAAAGGTGATGAGTATGTGCTTATCAAAGCGAGCGGAGAGAAGAGTAAATCACGTGTCAGCAAGCTGATCGGATTTAAAGGGCTTGACCGTATCGAGATCGAAGAAGCTGAAGCGGGTGACATTGTTGCAATCGCCGGTTTTGCCGATATTGATGTAGGAGACTCCATCTGTGATGTAGCCAATCCGGTACCGCTTGATCCGATGCATGTTGAAGAGCCGACACTCTCTGTTATCATGTCGGTCAATGATGGACCTTTGGCTGGAACGGAAGGGAAGCACGTCACCTCCAACAAGATACGCGAGCGTCTTGAAAAAGAGATGGAGACTAATATCGCTATGCGTATGGAGCCGATGGGAGATGCCTCTTTCAAAGTCTCCGGCCGTGGTGAGCTTCAGATCGGTATTTTGGCGGAGAACATGAGACGTGAAGGGTTTGAATTCCTGCTGGCGCGTCCGGAAGTGGTTGTCAAAGAGGAAAACGGTGTGAAGATGGAACCGTTCGAACATCTTGTGGTTGATGTGCCTGAAGAGTTCCAGGGAGTTGCCATTGAAAAACTTGGAAAACGTAAAGCGGAGATGACAAGTCTTACACCGATGCCGGACGGTACGGTACGTATTGAGTTTGAGATTCCTGCGCGTGGGCTCATCGGGTTCCGTTCAGAGTTTCTGACCGATACCAAAGGAGAGGGGATCATGAATCACTCATTCATCGAGTACAGACCCTATACAGGTATGGTTGTCAGCCGAACACCGGGTGCACTCATTTCGATGGATGACGGTGAGGCGGTTGCCTTCTCCTTGTACAATCTTCAGGCACGCGGTACGCTCTTTATCCATCCTCAGGACAAAGTGTACAACGGAATGGTTATCGGTGAATCCGCACGTCCCGGCGATCTGGAAGTCAATCCGCTCAAAGGAAAACAGCTGACCAACATGCGAAGTGCAGGAAGCGAAGATGCCATCAAGCTGGTACCGCCAAGAGAGATGACACTCGAACATGCGATGGAGTGGATTGAAGATGATGAACTGATTGAAGTGACTCCTGAAAATATACGTATCAGGAAAAAGCACCTTGACCCAACAATGAGAAGACGTGTACAACGTGATAAAAAGAATGCAAAATAGTTTTTATCAAATTTTGGATAAAATCACGCAATTTATTATGTAAAAAGGATTACAGTGAAAGTTGAAGTAAAAAAGATTGATGACGCGAACGTAGCCGTTTCCGGTCAGATCGAAAACAGTGCCATCGAAACGAATATCGACAGATTGGCAAGAGAAGCCGGGAAACAAATGAAGGTTGACGGTTTTAGAAAAGGGAAAGTACCACCGCATATTGTCAAAAAAATGTACGGTGATAAACTCCAACAGGATGCCGAAGCCGATGCGCTTAAAGCACTGGTCGATCTGGGTATTACCGAGGCAGGTATCAATACTGCAGATATCATTGGCGAGCCGGCATTTACAAAATATGACAAAAAAGAGAACGGAATAGATGTGGAACTTGAGATCTCATTGAGACCTTCTGTTGATGTCAGTGGCTACGAAAAAACCATTCCTTCTTTCGAAAAGCCTGAAGCGACCGATGAAGAGGTAGAAGCAAAACTTGAAGAGGTTGCACAGCAGCAGGGAAGTATGCAAAAGATCAAACGCAAAAGAATGGTCAGAGACGGTGATACTGCACTGATCGATTTTGAAGGCTTTGTTGACGGTGAAGCATTCGAGGGCGGCAAAGCGGAAAAATTCGCTCTCAAGATCGGTTCCGGGCAGTTCATTCCAGGATTTGAAGACCAGATCATCGGTATGAAGTATGATGAAGAGAAAGAGATCACTGTCACTTTCCCTGAAAACTACGGTGCTGAGAACCTTGCAGGGAAAGAGGCAATGTTTAAAGTGAAGCTGCACGAAATTCAGGAGCAGGTACCTGCAGAGCTGAATGATGAGTTGGCACAGAAACTGCTCAATGACGAGAAAGCGACACTTGATGATCTTAAAGCAAGACTCAAAGATCAGGTACTCAACGAGAAGCTCTCCAAACTTTATCAGGAAGAGCTGAAACCGAAAATGGTAGAAGCACTGGTAGAAGCATTTGATTTTGCACTGCCAAACAACATTGTTGAGCAGGAGATCGATGCGAAGATCAATGCCAAAGCACAGCAGATGAGCGAGGATGAACTTAAAGAGTACAAAGAAAATCCAGACAAAGTAGAAGCATTGAGAGATGAAGTCAGAGAAGAGGCACAAAACTCTGTGAAAGCAACCTTTATCGTTGATGCACTGGCAAAAGAGCAAGGGGTGACAGTAGATGATCAGGAAGTCTCTCAGGCGATCTACTATGAAGCGCTGATGAGCGGACAGGATCCTCAGGCAGTGATCAAGTACTATCAGGAGAACAATCTGCTCCCGGCAGTCAAGATGGGTATGATTGAAGACAAGCTCTTTAGCAAACTGCTTGGACTCGACGAAAAGTAAGCCATAATTGGCCGTCAATGTGCGGCCTGTTTTCTCCGCATTAACTTTTTTAATGTATATTCCCTATAATCCAATTTATATTCTATAGTACAAAGGCAACTTATGAGTTACATTCCATACGTGGTAGAACAGACCGGTAGAGGCGAAAGAAGTTACGACATCTACTCAAGACTGCTCAAAGACCGTATCATCATGCTCAGCGGTGAGATCAATGATGCTGTAGCATCTTCCATCGTTGCACAGCTGCTCTTCCTTGAAGCACAGGATCCGGACAAAGATATCTATTTCTATATCAACTCTCCAGGTGGTGTCATCACCAGTGGCTTTTCTATCTTTGACACGATGAACTATATCAAACCCGATATTGTCACCATCTGTATCGGTCAGGCAGCATCAATGGGTGCATTTTTGCTGGCATCCGGAACAGAAGGGAAGCGCTATGCGCTGCCAAATGCACGTATTATGATCCACCAGCCACTTGGCGGTGCACAAGGGCAGGCGACGGATATTCTCATTCAGGCTGAGGAGATCAAGCGTCTGAAAGATACCCTTAATCACATTCTGTCGGAAAAGACCGGCAAAAAGGTCAAACAGATCGAAAAAGATACCGACCGTGACAACTTTATGTCTTCCAAAGAGGCGGTAGAGTACGGTCTGATCGATCAGGTATTGACAAAAAGCTTTACATAAAAGGCAGTTTTATGGTGAGAGAGATCGTTGTCTATCCGGACAAGCGCCTTAAACTGGTATCAAAACCTGTAGAGACTTTCGATGAGGAGCTGCACACTCTTTTGGACGATATGTACGATACCATGCGTGCAAAAAACGGTGTGGGGCTTGCTGCTATTCAGGTAGGCATTGACCAGCGTGTGCTTATCATCAATATTCCGCTTGAAGATATTCCTGAAGGGGAGGATGAACAGCCTCGTGAAAATACGCTGGAGATGATCAACCCTGTTATCATTGAAAAGGATGGTTCTACCAAGTTTCAGGAGGGGTGTCTCTCTGTTCCGGGCATTTACGAAGAGGTTGAACGTGCCAAGCATGTCAAAGTCGAATATTGTGACAGACACGGTGAAAAACACGTTATAGAAGATGATGACTTCCTTGCTATTGCTATGCAGCATGAGATAGATCATCTTGAAGGACGGGTATTTATTGAAAAACTTTCGTTCATAAAGCGCAAAAAATTTGAAAAAGAGTGGAAAAAAAGGAGAAAGGCATCATAAGATGCGTTCTCTAAAAAAGATTTTTTACTCTCAAAATATGTCAATTTGACATATTTTTCTTCCTTCTTTCCAAAATGCATCATAATTACAGTATGAATGCAAAACAGAATACACCAAACAACACAAAACAGGTCAAAGTCAAACAAAAACCCAAAGAGGAAGCCATTGTCAACAGGCTGCTGTGTGCAACACTGGAGGGGGTTAATGCACATGTGGTTGAAGTGGAGGCTACTTTTACCAAAGGCTTACCGGGATTTGCAATAGTAGGATTGGCAAGCTCGGATATACAGGAGGCAAAGGAGCGTGTCAAGTCGGCACTCCTGACCAATGATTTTGTCTTTCCTCCGTTAAAAATCACGATTGGACTTTCACCATCAGAGCTGCGTAAATTTGGTAGTCAGTTTGACCTGCCCATCGCATTGCTGATTGCATTGAACAAAAAAGCGTTCGATGAACCGAAACTTTATGTGTTTGGCGAATTGGGACTGGACGGGCGCATTAAAAGCTCTTCCATGCTTTTCCCGCTTATCCTTTCTCTTAAACAGCAAGGATGCATAGAGAAGGCGATCGTACCCAAAGAGGCGATGGCATATCTGAAGCACATCTCCGGAGTGAAGTTCATTTCGGTTGAGACCCTGAGCGAAGCCATTGCGCTGATGCAAAATGGCAAAATGGAAGGAGAGAGCACGACATTTTCGTATCATGCCCAAAAAGTGGAGATAGAGGGTGTTCCCTATTATTATGTAAGAGAGTACAGGGCAGATTTTAAAGAGGTAAAAGGGCAGATGGTAGCCAAACGTGCTGCGCTAATCGCAGCTGCCGGGATGCACAACTTCTTTATGGAGGGTAACCCCGGCTGCGGTAAGAGTATGATAGCCAAAAGGCTGTGTGATATTTTGCCGCCAGTGAGCGAAACGGAACTGCTCAGTATTGCCAAACACCAGTTTCTTGACGGTCAGACTCCTACATTCACACCCATACGACCGTTTCGATCACCCCACCATACGGCAACATCCGCTTCTATCTTTGGCGGTGGTTCAGGCACTGCAAAAATTGGAGAAGTCGCCCTCGCACATGCTGGCATGCTTTTTTTTGATGAGATTCCACACTTCTCAAAGGGCGTCCTTGAAGCGATGCGTGAGCCGCTTCAGGACAGGAGAGTACTCATTTCACGTGTCAACAGCAAAATAGAGTATGAGGCAGATATCATGTTTGTCGCAGCACAAAACCCCTGCCCATGCGGCAACCTGCTCTCCAAAAACCCTGCAAAAGTCTGCCGCTGTTCGGATGTGGAGATCAAACGCTACAAAAACAAACTCTCAGATCCGTTTCTTGACCGTATCGATCTTTTTGTGGTGATGCAGGAGGTAGAGCAGGGTGACAAAGCAGATGTAAGTTCCCGTGCAATGCACGATGCCGTGCTGAATGCTTTTAAGTGTCAAAAGCAAAGAGGACAGCAGCGTCTTAACGGTAAGTTAAAAGAGGAAGAGATAGAGAAGTACTGCATACTTGATGCAGAGGCACAGAAAATTCTTGATGGGGCAATAGAACGGTTTGCTCTTTCACACCGTTCCATAGCATCAGTGAAGAAGGTAGCCCGTACCATCGCCGATATTGAGGGGCATGAGCAGATAGAAAAGCGCGATATGCTCGAAGCACTAAGTTACCGGCGAAGGAGATAGTGTCCTGTTTTAGAAATAATACTGTATGATATGCCTTAGCGTACCTGTGAGGAGCAATAAGTCATAATGGAAAGGAAGCGTGGTATGAGGGCATTTTTTAAAAGTGAATCGGCAACGGGGGTTTTGCTTATTATCGCGACAGTCTTGGCGATGATCGCTGCCAATACAGGGATGAACAGATACTATACAGCACTTCTTGACATTCCGGTTGTTGTCAGTTTCAATACATTTGTTATAGCAAAACCCTTGCTGCTATGGATCAATGACGGGTTAATGGCAATCTTCTTTTTTATGGTAGGTATGGAGATCAAGCGTGAATTGCTTGATGGGAGTCTGCAGGAGCGTTCCCGTATTGTTGTTCCAGCTATGGCGGCATTGGGGGGCATGGTTGTGCCTGCACTGATTTATATGACATTTAATCATGCAGATGCTTTGGCGATGCGCGGATGGGCTATCCCTATGGCAACAGATATCGCCTTTGCATTAGGCATTCTTTCGCTGCTGGGCAATCGTGTACCTCCCGGGCTAAAACTCTTTTTGCTTGCTTTGGCGATCATTGATGATCTTGGTGCAATTATTGTTATTGCACTTTTCTATGGGAAAGGGCTTTCTCTTTTCTCGCTAGGGGTTTCAGGTATTTTGATAGCACTGTTGGTCGTGATGAATCGTATGGGGGTTCGCAACCAGGCTCTCTATATCATTATCGGTATTTTTATGTGGGTAGCTGTCCTTAAGTCGGGAGTGCATGCTACAATAGCCGGTGTTATCTTGGGACTGCTAATCCCTTATAAAGGGAATGCAGAGGCATTCAAAATGCTTGAACATTCGCTTCATGCACCAGTGAACTATTTTATCTTGCCACTTTTTGCTTTTGTGAATACCGGTGTCAGTTTTGGCAATGTCACGGTGAATGATTTTTCACATCCTGTGATCATGGGGATTGCAACGGGGTTGATGGTCGGAAAAAGTGTTGGCATTTTCTTCTTTAGTATGATTGCAGTTAAACTTGGATGGGGAAAATTGCCTGAAGAAGTTGACAAACGGGCACTTTTTGGTGTTGCAATGCTTGGAGGGATAGGTTTTACAATGAGTCTCTTTATTGGTACATTGGCATTTTCATGCAGCAGTGAGAACTGTATGAATATGGCAGATGAACGTATAGGGATTTTGCTTGGATCATTTTTTTCTGGTCTTGCAGGGTTTATATATCTTAAAAAGGTTATAAAGGCGGATAAAAAAGTATAAAAGAAGGTGCAGATTACACCATGATGACCTGTCAGGTTGTGCATACCTGACAGGCAATAAAGTTAGATAGGAAGCACTCTGATGTTCGGGTCGAGCTTCTCTTTGAGAATGTTCTCAATGGCAAAGAGTGTACCCGTACTTGAACTTGCACAGCCACTGCATGCACCAAGGTAGCGGATGTAGATGTCGATATGCTCACCGTTCTCTTTGATATCCAGAATCTCCATATCACCGCCGTCCATGACTAGCATCTGGCGGATATTCTCATCGATCACTTTATCGACCGCTTTGATCTTCTGAACGATGGTCATCTCTTTGAACGAGCCTGCACCGCCATTTTCGTTACCGATGGTGGCTACCGCTGCCATCTTCTCTTTTTCGTACTCTTCAAGCAGGTCGACAAGGTAGATGTCTTTCTCTTCGTGACCACCTGGTTTGATACAAGACTTACAGAAAGCCCCTGCCTTGGTATAGTCGGTGATCTGCTCAACAGTGGTAAGATCATTGAGACGGATCACTTCACGCAGTGTTGAGAGGCTCACACGGGCACATTCACAGACGATGATATCTTCTTCAAACGACTCCATATCAACACCCTTGTACTGGGCTGCCGCTTTCTTGATGACATCGTATGCCATGACCGAGCAGTGCATCTTCTGAGGCGGCACGGCAGGGGTGTCCGGCTCGTCACGCATCGCTTTTTCAACATCGATGTTGGTGATCTTGACTGCTTCATCAACCGTTTTGCCTTTACAGAGCTCTGCCATCGTGTCAGATGAGGCGATTGCCGTTCCACAGCCAAAACTCTTGAACTTGCTCTCCAAAATGACATCGGTTTTAGGGTCAACCGCCCAGTAGAGACGCACCGCATCCCCGCAGCTCTCCGCACCGAAGTCTGCTACGATGAGCTTCGCGCCCATCGCCTCTGCCTGTTCTTCGGTAATCTCACCCATATTCTTGGGGTTGTTCATCAACTCCGTTACTTTGTTGCTGTACTCATCCCAAATGGTACCGCCGATCAAACTGTCAAATCCCATATTATTTCCTTTGCTTCTATATTCATCACGGGAGTCAGGTGATTCATGATTCATTGCTTTGCAACAAATCACCAGATCCCTTACTTTCTATATTTCTTACTTCTCAACGCTCAACACTCAGCGCTCAACACTAATGCTGTGCTTCCAGCCCGCTCTCATGCCCTTCCGGCGCATAAGCGTATGAGCTTGAAATGCTTCTGAGTCTTTCAACTGCTTTTTTGACTACCTCAATGGTGTACTCTATCTCCTCTTGGGTCGTATAGCGACTCAGAGAGAAACGCACTGCAGTATGTGCCAGATCTTCTGCCGCACCGATCGCTTCCATAACAGAGTTGGCTTCAAGGTCTTCGGAGGCACAGGCACTTCCTGTGCTCGCTGCGATACCCGCACGATTAAGATCCCACAGCATCGACTCACCCTCAATCCCTCTAAAGGAGATGAGAATGGTGTTTGGGGTACGTTTGCTGCGTGGTGTGACAACGAATGTGTCAGGGATCTCAAGCAGCGCATCCTCAAGCATATCCCGTAGTTCTCGTACTTCGGTCATCTCAAAATCAAGTGCATCGATAGCCGCTTCCATCGCTTTGCCCATACCGACAATACCTGGTACATTGAGTGTACCCGAGCGGTAGCCGCCCATCTGTGAACCGCCGTGCAGACATGGTGTGAGCTCTCTGCCTTTTTTGATATAGAGTGCGCCTACACCCTTTGGACCGTGGAATTTGTGTGCCGAGAAGGTAAGGTAGTCGACATTGAGCGCCTGTACATCGACAGGGACTTTCCCAATCGCCTGTACTGCGTCAGTATGGAACGGTACGCCAAACTCCGCACAGATTTCGCCGATCTCATAGACCGGAAAGAGGGCACCGGTTTCATTGTTTGCCCACATGACACTGACCAGCGCAGTTTTGTCTGTGATCACTTCTCTAAGACTTTCAGGATCGACGATCCCTTCATTGTTGATGGGCAGGTAGGTTACCTTCGCACCCATACTCTCAATCCACTTTGCCGTAGCAATGACAGAAGGGTGTTCTACCTCTGAAACGACAATGTGGTTCTTTTTGCCGGTAATGATCTGCTCAAAATAGATACTTTTGAGCACCCAGTTGTTGCTCTCGGTTGCACAGGAGGTGATGACCACACTGTCCTCTTTGGGCGCATGGATACCGGCATAGATCTTCTCCATGGCAGTTTTGAGTGCAGGGTGGGTCTCACTGGCAAATGCATGCAGTGAGTTGGGGTTGCCGTACTTCTGTACAAAGAAAGGCTCCATCTCCGCAAAGACGTGCGGATCGACGATGGTGGTGGCGTTGTTGTCCAGATAGACTCGCATAGATTTCCTTTGAAAACGATTTTCATTTTAATTAAGACATGATTTGTCTGAATTGATTTTCTGCATCATACGTGCTTTTTCTTAAAATCAGATAAAATAGCTCCTAATTAAGAGAAAAAGTATCCTATTTATCTGTACGATCGGTTAATTGTCGGGTGCTATAATGGTTAAAACACCATAATCAAGGAGCACAGTATGGCAGTGAAAATCAAAGAACACGGTATTGGTATAGCGATCAAAAGAGCAAAAAAACAGTTGCTCATAGAGGTATCGATGTTGGGTAAACTGACACATGAGGATTATGAGACCTTTGTGCCTATGATCGACAGAGCCCTGAAAGAGGCTAAAGGTCTGGAGGTGGATCTGTTGGTTGATATGCGCCACTTCAAAGGCTGGGAGATGCTTGCGGCATGGGATGACATGAAGTTTGGGATCAAACACCGCAACAGCTTTGACAAAATGGCGATCGTGGGCGACAAGAAGTGGGAAGAGGTCTCTGTAGAGATGTTCTCCCACATGATGAAGGGTAAATCGAAGTTCTTTAAAGACCGCCAAAAGGCGCTGGAGTGGTTGTTGAAAACTTCCTGATACATTTAATCCGAAAACATGGATTACGATAGATATTGCAGTACATCTTTTTTAAGATTTTTTGCTATCTCAAGACATTGTCTGCATATTTGAATATCGGGCTCAAAGTCAGCAAGTACAGATCCAAAAGGATACTTTGATGTCAGGTAGATGGAGTCTATCAGATCGATTTCATCGTCGTTGATGGAGAGCTCAAACCCATTGACACGCACAATTTCTGCCAAAACGGCAATACTGTGTGTCTTTTGAAGCTTGATACCATTCTCAATGAAAAGGGCTTTCAAAAACTTCTCTATCGCCTGTTGGGCATTTTGTAAAGAGGGATTGTAGAGGTGGCTCTCCAAGAGAATTTGTGCTGAGAGCAGATTGTCGTCTGCATAGTTGAGCCAAATGGTGGTCTCATTTTTCATAAATGACCTGCCCGTTCTCTATCTCTTGGGCAAAGGCACCCTGAAAGTTTTCTTTTATCGGTACGATATCGATAGGGATCTTTTTGGAGAGTTCTCTGAGTGCTTTTCTGTATTTCAGTGAAAGTGTTAAAAAGTTGCTGTGCGAATCCTGAATGATAGCCACATCAATATCGTTTGGGTTTTGCGCGTGAAAAAAGGATCCGAATATAATAATTTTATGAACCTCTTCAAATGGCTGTAACTGCTTTTTGATATAGTGTGTATATGCTTTTTTTACTGCAGTATCCATTTCGAATGCCTTTTGGAAGTTATGGGTTATCTGGATAATTCTACCA
Organism: Sulfurovum sp.; assembly: GCA_027082955.1. Classification (GTDB taxonomy): domain Bacteria; phylum Campylobacterota; class Campylobacteria; order Campylobacterales; family Sulfurovaceae; genus Sulfurovum. The sequence continues at coordinate 46,922 of JALWTA010000034.1, forward strand.
TAAAAGTTTAGTGCATTTCAATATTTTGTGCCTCCAGTGAGGGAGGTATCCTAAAAATTCGACGGCGTAGGCGTATTGATAAGGTTGTAAAACTCGTTGCGGGTACGTTCATCACTTTTGAAAAGCCCACGCAGTGCGGAGCTGACAGTAGTGGAGTTGATCTTCTGCACCCCTCGCATCTCCATACACATGTGTCGGGCGTGTACCACGACGGCAACCCCTTTGGGTTTGATAGTCTCCAAAATCGCATCGGCAATCTGCTCGGTCATCTGTTCTTGGATCTGTAAGCGTCTAGCATAGACATTGACAATGCGCGGTATTTTGCTCAGTCCTACCACCTTGCCGTCTGGGATATAAGCGACATGTGCACGTCCGATGATCGGCAGCATATGGTGTTCACACATGGAGTAAAACTCGATATCGCGTACCAGTACCATCTCATCATTGCTGGTTGTAAAAAGTGCCTGATTGAGGATCTCTTTGGGGTCTTGGTGATACCCCTCGGTTAGAAACTCCAGTGCTTTGGCGACACGGTGCGGGGTCTTTTGCAGTCCCTCACGGTCGGGGTCTTCCCCCAAAAGCTCCAGCATCCGACTCACTAACTGTTCAAACTCTTGTTCCTTATCCATCTGTAATCCATTTAATAAAAGCTTTTCGATAAGAAAAGCATACCAAAACTATTCACTATTCACTCTTAACTCCCTAAAATCGAAATAGAAAAAATGTAAATAAGCGGGAGTGTCGTAAAATACGAAGAAACCAGAGAAAAAAGTGCACTTGATTCTTTCACCCATCGGGTGCACTCTTTCCCCAAGGAGTGAAA
>JALWTA010000035.1 GCA_027082955.1 Sulfurovum sp.
CTCTTTTCTCCTATGAAAATGTTATTGAAAGTTCATCGTGGAATCGGTATCGAGATGAAGAAAAAATTGATCACGGATTATCTGGAAAAACAGGTCAAATAGCAACCCGTTTTTTCCATTAACTCTCTTTTTTCCTTGTTTCTCTTTTTTGCAGGCAGGGAGGGTTAGCCCTGCTTTTTTATCGGTGTGTTTCGGCCTTACAATGATTTGAAAGGCGATAACATCACGCGTAGGGTGCGTAACCACGCACCTTCAAGCCGTTATATACAATAGCGTTCATTACCGATTGATGGGTAAAAGGTGCGTGATTTCGCACCCTACGCATCTCTTATGAAGATATGTGAAGTTTTTCAGGAAAAACGAGGTGGGGCAAGGGCGTCAAACCCTTTGTTGGGTAACAGTGCTGCGGCATCATGCCACAGAAACACGACCGGCACTGCGTCCCATACAACAAGCGACAATATGGAAACTGCGGGGGTATCACTGCTATGCAGATTTTTGACGACAATACAGACTTTACAACTGTCATGTGAAGTCAGGGCATCCTGATGGATATGTGTCGCACCAAGATAGGATGAAAAGAGGTAAAAAAAGAGCAGCAGTTTGACAATACGTACTCTCAAAGCATGCTTCATCTTTACCGTCCCCTTTTTTCACATTTTATTATATCTCTTGTATTATATCCAAAATCTCTCGCTTAAAAATTTGCATTTGAGACTTTTTTTGGTGGGGATTAAATCTTCTTCAAGAACGCCAACAGCCCGCGGATAATCTCATCCGGTGAAGGGGGGCATCCTGGTATATGGTGAGCGATAGGCAGATGGTTTTGGGCAGGTGCATTGACAGCGAAGTTCTTTTCAAAAGGTGATAGCATCGCAGGACAGTCGCCAAGCGTGATGACCCATTTGGGCTCAGGCATCTGTGCATAGGCATCGAGCACGTGTGGGGTCATGTTGAATGTCATCAGACCGCTTAGCAACATCACATCCGCATGACGAGGAGAAGCGACGAAGTAGATACCCAGACGCTCCAGATCGTAGTAGGGGTTGCTTAGTGCATTGCACTCCGCTTCACACGCGTTGCAGCTGCCGCTGTCAACCATGCGGATGGCAAGCGAGCCTGCGAATTTCTTTTTGACCTCGTCTTTGAGAGACTTGCGCAGTGCGGCAAGTTCCGTATCGATCTCGGGTGCCTCGGTGAGTGTGCCTGTTTTCAGTCGTTTGTTCCAAAATCGTATCATAAGTCATTCCCCGCATAGCTTAGATCGCAGCTTTTGTTGATGAGCGGAAAATCCGCGATGATATTGCCCGGCATCATCAGATGCAGTGCCTGCCAGTTCATGAAACTGGGATCACGTACAAAGAAGCGTTCGATGATCCCATCCTTGACGATAATGTTCATAAAAAGCTCACCAAGCGAACTCTCCGCATAGGCGGTATAGTCCCCGTCATGTACTTCGTTGAGCGTTACAGGATCCGTTTGTTCCATTAGCAGCGCACGCATCATCACAATGGCGTTTTTCACTTCCGCCAGTCGCTGTTTGAAGCGGGCGGCGACATCGCCGCTCTTTTCGGTATGCAGCACAAACCCGTGCGCACGGTAAAAATCGTTGTCGCGTCTGTCCAGTGCCATACCGGAGGCACGGGCGACCACACCTACAGTATCATACTTGAGCGCTTTGTGGTGCGCAAGCATGCCCGTGGTATCGAACCTGTCCCAAAGGGAGGGGATATCGGTGATCCACTCTTCGAAAAAGCGCATCTCTTTTTCCAAATCGTCAAGATAGAGCTTCATCTGTGTCGTGTCTGTCTTTGTTTCTTCAAATCCGATCGCACCAAAGCCAAAGCGGTGTCCGCTCAAACGCTGCATCTGCCGCCTTGCCTCTTCGGCGAGTTTGGAGCAGAATGCCAGTGCCGCACCAAATCCCGCATCGTTGGGGATGAAACCAAGATCGGTCAAGTGATGGATGATACGTTCTAACTCCAGAAGCATGGCATGGTATTTGCGGTTGGCATCGGGTAGTTCGGTCTTTGCAGCCTGCAGCGCAATGTCGCGCCATGCTATCTGATAGGCAACACTTTCATTGCCGCTGATGCGCTCAATGACAGCCTTGGCATCTGCCAGTGTTTTGCCCTCCAGCATCTTTTCGACAGCACGGTATTTGTAGAAGTGACGCACCTCCTGATGGAGCATCTCTTCGCCCGCTTGGGAAAACTGAAAATGCCCCGGCTCGATGATCCCTGCATGGATGGGACCGACCGCCACTTCAAATACCCCGTCTCCGCCGATCGTTTCATATTTGTAGGGCAAATACTCTACCGGCTCGATGGCGGTTTGGGTAAAGTGCTTTTGCATCGGGTGAAGCCCTCTTGGGAAACGCTCCTGATGTACCAGAGGACGGTTATCGAATGCACCGTCAATGACGATGCCGAAATCATCGTGCATCTTACGTTCAAACCATATTGCCGCGGGATGGGTGTGACTGAGTGTTTCGATGTGCGGATCACTTTTGGATACACGAACACGATCGGTCTGCTCGTCCCATACTGTGACTATTTCATATACCTCTTCCAGTTCCACCGCATAGCGTGCAATGAGTCTCATGATACCTTCTCCTCCAGCCTTGCGATCACCCGTGGCAGTTTTTGCGGGCGTGTGATACGCAGCTGTTTATTGACATTCATCCGTCCGAAGACCACTTCGATCGCATGAGGTTTAACCCCGAAAACTTCGGCAAGCCATCTGACCATATGGTCGGTCGCATAGCCGCGTACCGGTGCGGCAGTGACACTGATGCAGAGCTGATTGCCTTTGGGTTTGCCGATAACATCGCGTTTGGCATTGGGTGTGCCAAGCACATTGAGTACCAGCACATCCCCATCCCATGCGTAAAACCGCTCCATCTTCTCCGGATGGAACGCTCCGACATTCGCTGCCTCGGCAAGCTCTTGCAAGCTCATCCACGCTTCACGTTTTTTTGCCATGCTCACCCCTGACCTATCGTGTGCAGATAGTCTATGGAGACAGGAAGCAGCAGGGCGATGAGGCAGAGAGCAAAGAGCATCAGGGCGGCAAGCTCGCTGCCGTAAACCTTTTTCTCCTCCGTTTTGCCTTCGTACTTCATTGATTGATAGACGGCGACAAAGCGGTAGAAGATCACCGAGAGCAGGATCAACAGCAGCAGTACCGCACCGATCATCGCCAGCATGTGGTGGCTCTGTTTTGCCGTGTCGATCATGGCGCCAAAACCGTAGAGTTCACTAAAGAACATCGGACTTGGCGGAAGAGAGATGATCGCAAGCAAAAAGAGCGATACCAACACCCAAAAAAGCTGCCCTTTTTTGCCGTGGTAGCCTCTGAGCGCTCCGGCAATGCGGTATTTGCCGTTAGACTCAAGCACTCCAGTCGAGAGGAAAAGTGCCGGTTTCAAAAAGGCGTGTGCTCCAAAATGCAACAGCGCGGCAAAGGTACCGCCACTGACCCAGAAGAGTGCAATGAGCGCCATATGTTCAACCCCCGAAAGCGAGAAGAGACGCATGAAGTCTTTCGCCCGGAAAATCAGAAAAGAGACGATGAAGATCGTCAGCAGCGTATAGACAAAGACAAAGCCGAACAGATGGGCATAGTTGACCTTCTCGGCGATCTGGCTGAAGCGGAAAAAGCCGATGATGACGGCAGACTCCAAAATACCACTGAAGAGTGCCGCGACCGGATAGAACGAAGCGCGCTCGATGTTGGCAAGCCAGAGGTTCATCGGGAAGAATCCCATCTTTACAAACATTCCGAGTGTCGCGATGGCAAAGCCCATCTCAAACAGAAAGGGCGAAGGGATCTTGTCCGCATGGGCAAGCAACAGGTCAAAACGCATCGCCTCTTCACCCAAAATCGGTTTGGCAGAAGCGTACATCAAAATGATCCCAAAAAGCACCAGCGAAATGGCAATCGCTCCGACGATCATGTAGTTCCACGCCTCTTTGTGCGCGGCAGGGGTATGGTTGGTTTTGATCATATACACGGTCGAGAGTGTCGCCAGTTCCAGTCCGATCCAATAAAGTCCCATATGATTGGAAAGAATCGAAAGCGTCAGTCCGATCCAAAAAATGGCAAAGAAGCGGTAGAAACGGCGGTACGCCTTTTGGGAAACCTTAACATGCTTATCCAGTGTCAGTAGCGCCAACGTTACACCGATGCCGACAATGGAAGAGACCAGCAGCACATAGGTATCGAGTCTGTCCGCCACAAGATAGTTGCCTATCAGTGCATAAGGTTTTGGCAGCAAAAAGAGTTTGACGATCGGCAGCAAGATCAGAAACGAGCTTGCCGGCAGCCAAAACTTCGCTTTGTCGTTTTTTACGAAACTCACAGCAAACATGATGAGTGCGGGAAGCACCAGCAGGGTTGGCATCATGATTTTACCTCCTCTTTGTGAAAGAGCAGGTTGATCACCACGATCGCCATCAATAAATCAAAGAAGATCCCCAGCTCCACCAGCATCGGCATACCGTCGGTTGCGGTGATCCCCAGCAGGAAAAGCGCGTTTTCCATACTCAAAAAACCGATGATCTTCGGCGCGACATTTTTATGCTCCATCATCAAAAGCAAAGAGAGGAAGAGGGAGGAGATACTCACAGCGACATAGTTGGCATTGCCATGGATCATATGGGTGATCGGTTCGGCAAGGTAAAAGGTAAAGACCAAGATCGCCGGGATGAGGATAATAGCGTAGTGCACTTTGACCTCCGGCTGTATCTGGCGCACAAAATGGAACTTTTGGCTCAGGTACTTGAGCAGATAGGGGATACCGATGGCCTTGATGAGAATGGTCGCCACACCGGTAATGAGCATGGCAGTGTCGCCAAGCTCCTGCCCGATCAGCAGTGCCAAAATCCCCAGCATCAACGAGTTGAGCGAATACCACATAATAAGACGGTAGAGCCTTGAGGTAAAAAGTGCCGTGATCAGTGTGGCAAGGAAAAGTCCGATAAGAAAATCAACACCCATATTTACGCTCCCAGTACATAAAAGGTAATCAGTGACAAAAAGGCAAAGACAATGGCGATGCCAAGCAGGTTGGGGACTTTGAAAAGGCGCAGTTTGGCGGTATTGACCTCGATGAGCGCTACTGCTGCGGCAATGGCAAAGAGTTTGAGCATGAACACCCCGATTGCCACCGGTGCGCTATAGTCCAGTCCGAACGGCAAAAAGAGTGAGGCAAAGAGCGAGGCGAAAATGACGAACTTCACCGATGATGCCGTCTCTATAATGGCAAGATAAATCCCAGTAATATCCAGTATCATCGCTTCGTGCACCATGGTCAGCTCCAGATGTGTCTCCGGGTTGTCCACCGGTATACGCCCGTTTTCGGCAATGAGCAGGATGAAAAAGCTGATCGCGGCAAAGAGGAAACTTGCCATATGCTCTTTGGGGAAATGCGCGGCAAGATTGACTCCCGCCTGCCCGACACCCAGATCGCCCGCCATCATGGAGACGCTAAAAATCGTCAGCACCATTGCCGGTTCCACCAGTGCGGCGATGAACGCTTCACGCGAACTGCCCATCCCGCCAAACGCACTGGCACTGTCGAGTCCCAGCAGCATCAAAAAGAAGGTCGAAAGTGCGATCAATCCGGTAATGGTAAACGCATCAACAAAACTGACATAGTATGCCCCATGCACCACAGGCGGCAGAAAAAAGAGGATCACCAGTAGCGGTGAGAGTACCAAAAAAGGAGCCACTCGGGTGATGGCGCTCGCCTCTTCGGAGACGATGGTCTCTTTGTGCATCAGTTTGGCGAAGTTGCGGTAGCCTTGCCAGATGGAAGCGGGCTTTTTGAAAAGCAGGCGCATCTTGAGTGCCTTGATGAAACTTGGCAACAGCGGCGCGATCAGCAACAGCAATACAATGGTCAGCAGGTACGCAATCATCGCTTCTCTCCTATAATGAGTACTTTGATCGAAATGATCATGACCGTCCCTTCGAGTAGCAGCGTCGCCCATGAGAACTCATGTGCGAAGATACGGTAGCTAAAGAGTACTGTTAGCATGAGATTGAAGATCATCGCCGCGTAGCGTGTCTGCTCGAAATGCGAGAGCCGGTAGACCCAGTAGCTCATGAAGTTCGCCGCCTTGCCCACACTGTCGTAAAGGGTTGTCTCAAAGAGCGGCTTGACATGCACCTCATAATGCGAGTCAGAAAACTTGCTGCCGTGTCCGGCAATGCTCTCTTTGTGAAAATGCTCATCGGGTTTGTAGAGCCAGCCGAAAAAGCGGCGGATCGGTCCGGCAAAACCCGTGGCAGAGTACTGCGTACGCGCTCCGGTACGGTAGCCGCAGCTCCATGTGCGATGGATGCGCTCTTTGACCCTGAGCGCTTTGTAGCCGAACATCAGCAGTGCTGTCACCCCCAGCAGTGCACCAAGCAAAATCAGCGGAGAGACCACCCCGCCGTGCATGCCCGCCGAGTGCAACTGCCAAATCCCTTCAGGGAAGAGCCGTGCATAGACCGAAGTGTGTCCCAGCCCTACCAGTGCCGCGTCAAACTGCCCGATGTACCATGGGGTAAAGAGCATGAGCGAAATCACCACAGCCGCCATGAGTAGCATTCCTGTACGCATGAGGAAATTGACTTCATGGGCATGTTTGGCGTTTGTGCTGCGGTGCAGCCCCAAAAAGGTAATGCCATACGCCTTGACAAAACATGCAATCGCCAAACCGCCCGTCATTGCCAGTGCAAAGACGGCAAAGGGAATTGCCAGCTTGAGAGAAGTATTGTCAAGATGACTGGAGCCAAGCATCGACTGGAAGATCATCCATTCGCTCAAAAAGCCATTCGTTGGCGGCAGTGCGGAGATGGAGACCGATGCGAGCAGAAATGTCAGTGCCGTCACAGGCATACGCTTGATCAGTCCGCCGTATTTTTCGATATTTTTGGTGTGAGTCTGGTGCAGTACGCTGCCCGCCCCCATGAAGAGCAGCGATTTGAAGCTCATATGGTTGAAGGTGTGGAAGATCGCCGCAATGAAGGCAAAAGAGCTGAGTACCTTCAGATGCATACTGTCAAAGATCATCCCCATCCCAAAACCGATCAGAATAATACCGATATTCTCGATGGAGTGGTTGGCAAGCAGCGCCTTGATGTCATGTTCGCTCAACGCATAAAGTACCCCGATCAGCGCCGAGAGCGACCCAATGACCAGAATGAGCACACCCCACTCCAGTGGCCACGGATAGAGCACATCGAAAAGAAAGCGGAACATTCCGTAGATGGCAACCTTGAGCATCACTCCGCTCATCAGCGCAGATACGGGAGAGGGAGCCTCGGGGTGGGCATAGGGCAGCCACACATGCAGCGGCACTGCTCCCGCTTTGCTCAAAAAGCCCAGCACAAGGAAGAAAAAGAGCAGTGTGGGGTAGGCAAAGGCGGATGCCACACCGTGCATCGCGCTAAAACCCATCTCCAGATCGCCGTTGGTGACGATGAGAAAGAAAAGCAGCAAAAAGACAAATCCGAAATGGGTCATAAAGAAGTAAAAACGCGCCGCATTAATCGTCTTTTTGCTCTTGGCTTCAGTGAGAATAAGCTGCCAACTTGTCAGACTCATCAACTCCCAAAAGAGCAGAAAACTCAGCGCATTGGCTGCCACGACCACACCGATCATCGACGCAATGAAGGTAAAATAGTGCAGCAGATAGTGCGCTTTTCGCTCGATATGCGGCAGGTATCCCTGCGAATAAAAGAGGTTCGGTATGCTTCCCAGCACGATCAGTGCGGTAAATACCATGGAAAGGGTGTCAAACTGAAACATGTCAGTGCTGCTCCAAACAGTAAAAAAGTAAAATGGGTTCGGTGGAATGACCATCGGACGTAGAGGGCTTAAGTGTCATCGCATATTACTTTCTCAAAAATAAGACAGTGAGATGGTGCAATGATAAGTCCTGAAAAGTTGCGCGTATTATACTGTATTATGCTTAAAAACACTACAAATGGGGTGAGCAATATAATCAATAGTAAATGGTCATCTATCTATGGGAAGACAGACATACCAAAAAATATATGTCTGCCAGAAAGATTACTTCAGTTTGCCACTGACATCCTCAAACTTCTGCTTCGTAAGTGTATGAAGCTTCACGATCTTCTTGGCATTGAAGTCGAATTTTTTCATATCGAGCATCTTGATGTTCTGATCGTCGTATGTCTTGTAGTAGTAGCGAAGGTTCTTCGTATCACGTACAACTGTCAGCATCGTATAGTCAGAGAAGATCTTGCCCTCTTCGATGGTTCTTGCCGCACCGACAGGGATGTCGAAGCTGTTGAGAATGTGGAAGACCTGCATAACGCCTCCTTCAGCCTTCTCATCAGGGATCGTACTACCTGCAAACGCTGCTGCTCTTACAAAACGTGATGGTGGAGTGAAGTCACCCGGGAGACCCAGCATACCCGCTCCCTGTCCCAGCGGCTTGAGCTCCACGCCGAAGACCTTTTTAGGATCAGGCGTATTGGCACCCAGTGTCACGTAGTTTCTCAGGTTGGTCATGTGCCAATCGAATGTAGGCGAGTTGGTGATGACACCGATAGGGTTGTCATAGACCTTCAGTTTACCGTCGATCGGTTCGAAGACAATGCTTTTGCCTGTCTTGTCATAAACGATGAAGTGAAACGGCTGTACCTGCGGAGGAAAGCCTGGTGTCAGTACCGGTGAAATCGCCACTTCATTGTTCTCAAGCGCCTTTTTCACCTCATCGACTGTGGAGAACATAGAGAGGATCCACTGTACGATGTCGGTTGAAGACATGGAGATGGACTGGTTCTCTTTTGTCGTTACGGAGTACTTCGCATACCCCGGGAAGTAGAAGTTGGCACATACCAGCCCCTTCTCGTTCATACCGTCGACGATGACATCGTAGTCGGCAATGATCATCCCCGCAGAAGCGTACTTCGCAGTCCACGTCTTACCAGGTCCGAGTGTCGTCATGCCTGTAAACTTGTAGCCTCTTGGCACTACCGCAATACTTGTATCGATAAGTACCCCAAACTCAACGGTTCTTCCGTTGATCACAGCACCGTCTTTTGTGGTGATCTGTACACCCGTACATGCATCTGCTGTCGTGAAGCCAAGTGTCATAGCCAGCGCTGCAATCGCAGCGATCGTTCGTTTTTTAATGTTCATCTTCTTCCTTTGTGTTGAGTTGGATTTAATTTCTGTTTCCGCAGAAAGCATCAAATGCTTCTGCACGATTTTCGAACTTCTCCTTTTTTGCAAGTTCCCACGGACGTTCGCACCGGTTGGTTTTCGCACACCACTTGTAACCGGCACTGCCAATGCAGCCGTGCGCATCCTTGTCGCCGCCTATGAGTTTTGTTTTTCTCATTTTAGGTTCTCCTCTAAAGACCACACCCGCAACTTCAATATCTTTGATGTGCATCTTGTCCACTTTGAATGGGTTCTCCTCAAGAATGGTAAAGTTCGCAGTTTTACCCTTTTTTATCGAGCCGATCTCATTCTCAAGATTCAGCGTTCTTGCCGCATTGATCGTGATGCCCTTCATCGCAGTAAATACATCGATACGTTGATCCTGTGAAACGGGGTTGCCTTTGTCCGTCACTCTGTTGACAGCTGTCCACGCAAGTGTCAGCGGTTCGGCCGGTGCCATACCAAAGTCCGAATGCAGGGAGAAAGGAATGCCTCTCTCTTCAAGAAGCTTCATAGGTACCAGGTTGTGTGCTCTTTTAGGTCCCAGACCGTATTTGGCATACTTTTGGGACAACGCCCACAGATAGTACGGGTTCACAGAAGCTTCGATACCAAGTGCTTTCATCTCGTCTGCCTGGTCGGCAGTAAAGTACCCAAGATGGTGAAGCGTCAGCCTGTGATCCTTTCTCGGATGCTCTTTTTGCAGCTGACGTACCGTATCAAGACAGAGCTGAATACCCAGATCACCGTTGGCGTGGATATGGATCTTGTAGCCTTTGTTCCAGTAGTAGCGCATCTGCTTTTTAAAGGTATCGATTGGCGTCATCCACTGCCCTTTGAAGCCGTCGCTATAGCCCTCTTTCATCTGCATCGCAAGTGAATAGATGGCGCCGTCTGCAAAGAGTTTTACCTGCTTTGGCAATATTTTGATATTATCGGTATTATACTTTACAGGTGCCTCTTCCATAAATTTCGTCGCCGCATCGAGGCTACCCTTGACTGCAGTGAGCTGTCCGGCATTGAGAATATTGTAGATCTCATAGGCAGGCTTTTTATCCATCTCCGACTTTAGCAGCTTATACTCCATATCGAAATCGACATTGGGGAAACCCGGCTCGTCTATGGTTGTAATACCGTTTTTCTCCATCAGCTTCGTCATATCCGCAAGCCCTTTTTTATACTTCACGGGGTTGAGCATGAATGGTGCGATCTTAGGTGCCAGCGCCTGCCACCCGCCCTCAAAGAAGTGACCCTTACTCCACTCTACTTGAGGATTACCTTTATAATCATCCTCTTTGATTTTCATCAACTTTATAGCAGCATCATTTAGGAACACTTCATGAAATGAGCGGTGAAGTACAGCAACTGGAATATCTGGCGATATCTCGTTAAGCATTTTTCTGTCCAGCTTTCCGTGCCAGAGCTGATGGTACCCCCACACGAACAGCACATCATCCTTTTTGCCGTACTTCGCAATGGAGGCTTTGAGGCGTTTGATGTAGGCATCGTGTCCCTCCACACCCTTCTTGATGCCGTCGGGCACATTCCAAGCATGCGGTGCGATGATATCACCGGAGAGAAGAATGGCAGCAATGAGCGGATGCAGGTGCGGTTCGATGAAACCCGGCATCATCGTCTTGCCTTTGAGGTCAACCTCTACAGTCTTTCCGGCATAGTTGTTGACCGCGTCAGCCTTTTTACCGGCATATATAATCTTCCCCTCACGTACCATGACCGCTTCGACATACTCGGGCTTGTCGCCCTCCATGGTGATAATGTCTCCACCGTAGTAAAGCGTCTGCACCGAAGATGCCATCAGGTTTGCCAGCCCCAAAGTTGCAAGAATACCCGTTTTGCATATTGTTTTAATCCATGGTTTCATTATTCTTCCCCACTCCTTTGTATATATCCCTCTTCTCTCTAAGTATATCAGAAAATAATACTATTTAGGCGTTTTGGTGTAATCTGGTGCGAATAAAGCGGCGCATGCAAAAAGAGTTCCTGTTTGGCATCGACAATAAAGAGTGTGGGGAACCGGGTTGTATAGTACATCTCTACCGGATAGGATGCTCGCTTGTCAGCATAGACAATCACCGGAACCGTCTTTGTATTGATCGTCTGTACATAGCTCTGGTCTGTAAAAGTATGATACAAAATGACGGAAGTGTTGGCATCATGGGTACGGGTAACGAGTACAAGCAGGGGTTTGCCTGTCTTGCGTGCAAGACGGTGTGCCAAAGCGTAGTCACCCTGCCAGTGAACGAACTCTGCACACACCAGCATGGGCAGAAGCCAAAACCAAAACAGTTTCAGCTTGTATGTTTTCATGGTAATCCTTTTAGAATTTCTTCCAAAAACTCCGGCTAAAAAGCAGAAAAACCGTGTAGAACTCCAAACGCCCGACGATCATTGCAAAGGAGAGCAGCATTTTGTCTGCATTGGAGAAAAAGGCGTAATTCTCCGCCGGTCCTGTCAGTGCAAATCCGGGTCCAATGTTCCCCACTGTCGCCAAGGCAGTGGAAACGGCTGTCATCGCATCGAAACCGCGCCCAAAGAGATAGAGCGTGACGATCATGTTGGTAATGATAAAGAGAAAAATAAAACCGGTCGTCGCACTAATGATCTGAGAGGAGACACGCTGACGGTCAATAAATACCCCCACAAGGGCGTTAGGGTGGAGTATCTTGTGCATCTGCGCACCAAGATTTTTAAAAAGCACAATGTAGCGGATTACTTTCACTCCGCCGGCAGTCGATCCGGCATTGCCGCCAATAAGCATAGCGAGGAAAATGATACTGATGGCAATGTGCCCCCACTGTGCATAATCAAGTGTGGCAAAGCCTGTCGTGGTCATCACCGAAGCAATGGTGAAAAAAGAGTGTGTCAGGGCGTGGAAAGTATTGTCTTGATCGACAAACTCGTCTACCCCACTTAAAAGGAGTGAGAGCAAGACAAACACACCGATATACCACACCACTTCTTCACGTTTATAGCCGGCAATACTCCCGGTAGAAAACAGCTTCAAATGTGCAAGAAAGTTAATACCTGAAAGGATCATAAACACCGTCGTGATCCAAATGATCGCACTTGAGTGGTAGTACCCCAGCGATGCATTCTTCGTAGAAAATCCTCCGGTAGAGATGGTTGAAAAAGCATGATTAACTGCATCGAACAGACTCATACCTGCCAGTTTGAGTGCAACGGCATCTACCAGTGTAAAGAGTACATAAATGCCCCAAAGACGGATAGCGGTATCTTTGATTTTGGGTGTGACCTTCTCCATCTTGATACCGGTCGATTCGGCTTTAAAGAGTGCCAGCGAACCACTGGGGTTGATAAGAGAGAAAAGCCCAACCCCAAGCACAATGATCCCCATACCCCCAAGCCAGTGCATCAGACTGCGCAGATAGAGGATCGATTTGGGCAGAGACTCAATATCGCTGAAGATTGTCGCTCCTGTCGTTGTAAACCCGCTGATCGACTCGAAAAAACCGTCATAAAATGTCACATTTGTATAGAGCATCAGCGGTATGGCTCCGGCAACACCGAGCAAGATCCATACAAGATTGACCGAAAGAATGCCCCCTTTGATACTCAGTTTCACATGGTGTTTTCTAAACAGCAAAAAGACCATACCGTTTATACCGAACAATACGGCATCAAAAAGCAGAAAGGGACGCATATCTTCCCCATAGTACCACCCCACACCTATGGCACTCAACATAAAAAGTGAGAGGACCACACCAATAACGGATACAAATTTAAAAATGTTTTTTAAAGCGTATATATCCACTGTTGCATCTTCTCTTTGATCTTCATATCACCAAACATGACAATGATGTCTCCGCCTTCTAGTATCTCTATCGTATCTGCTCTATAAATCTTCTCTTCTCTTAGCAGCAGGATTTTTGCACCGGTCACGCTTTTTTGTTTGACCTGTTTTCCAATCAGCTCAGAGTCAGGGTATATCTTGCGCATAAACAGTACACCATTCCCGCCACAAAAGTGCCGTTGTGTGACAATATAGTTTGAAGAGATCTTCTCCAATATCGCATAATGTGCGCTCGCTTTGCTCCCCCGCACCACTACAATACCCATTTTGTGCATCAGATGGTAATAGTCTTTGTCATTATTGATCGCTACGACCTTCTCGATGCCGTACTCTTTGGCCTCTATACACTTGACAATATTTTTTTCATCATTCGCACCTGCGGCAATGACCATATCGGCATTCTTCAACCCCTCCTCTTCAAACAGCCGCTGATCCTCATAGGCGGAGTTGATGATCGTAACCTTCCCTTCAAGCACTTCGGAAGCCTCTTTGCAGTACGCAAGGTTTTTTTCGATCATCTTGATCTCAAGCGGTTTGTCCAGCAGTGCCTTAGCAATCTTTTGTGCCAACGTATTGGCACCGAAGATAGCTACCTTTTTGATGGATGAAGGCATCTTCTCATCCAGTTTGTCAAACAGGGTTTCAATCTGCGCCATAGTACCAAAAAGATAGACAAGGTCGTTTTGCTCTATCACTTCAGAAGCGGTCGGAATAAAAAAACGCTTCCCCCGCTCTATGCCGACTATGGCAACCTCCTCGCTCTCCAATGCTTCAACACTAAACTGCTGTTGTGCCGTGTATTGCACACGGATAGAGACAAGTTTGTGTTTTGTCTGATGAAAGATTTTAACGTTATTTGCTTTGGGAACAGTAAGAAGTGCTTTGAGTTTGTTCGCTGTCGTGATATCGGGGAAAACCGCATAATCAATAGAAAGTTTCTCCAACACATGGCTTTTTAGAAATCCGTCATTCTTGAGACGGATGATCTTTTTTTTAACCGTGACCACATCTTCTACGATGAGTGTAGCAAGCAGATTGGCTTCATCTGAATCAGTCACTGCTATAAACAGATCAACACTGTCTATATCTAAAGCCTGATAGCTCTTTGGATTTTCAATATCACCCTGCACAACCATCACATCGACATCTTCATCGAGTTTGTTGAGCTTGGCAATATCCTTGTCAATCACAATAACGTTGTGCTTAAATGAGAGAGAATGTGCAAGCGAATAGCCTACCGTTCCGGCTCCGGCAATCATAATGTTCATGCAGATGTCGCCTTTATTAATGATGATAATACGATTATAGCACTTTCATTTTGAAGAGTTAATGTACAAAATACATTACAGACAAGGGAAATCTATCAAACCTAAAAGGAGACCAATCTTTTTGTTTGTAGATTTCCCGTCTCTGTATATTCTTTGGGTGTACGACGCAGCAGGGGGCTTTCTGCGTCGTACAATCAGTCAAGACAGCTTATGCGCCCGGTACGTGCTGCCTGTGCTCTACCGAATAGGTAAAGGTCGGTGTTGTCAGGTTTTCAATATACTTGATAAACTCACCTGTTTTGGCATCATAGATACCGATACGACCGGTTGTCCACTCTGAAATCATCGTCCATTTTCCATGATTTGCCGGTTCTGCATGCAGCAGTCTTGGCTGTACTGGATTTTTGACAACAGGACCGATTTTTGTCGGTACCGGCATAATCTTCTCTTTGCCAAATGCTTTTTCATTAACAGGCACTTTTTCATGTTGTGTCGCATCCCATGTCTGCAGTACTTTGCCAGTATGCGCATCAATAAGTTTGCCCTCTTTTTTGCCAACTTCAATGATTCTGTCTGTTTCAAGTGTCTCTTTGTTGATCAAGTAGACTTTGTTGTAATTTTCAGGCTTTCCAAGAACACAGTCTGACCAGATATAAGGCGTATGTTCACTGGTACCGACAAAGAGTCCCCCGCCTGCTGTTTTAATCTTTTTGACCACTTTCCAACCCGGAGACTCCCAAATGACCACTTGACCAAAGTTCATACTTTGTGTGGCATTGAGCTGTTTGCCAAGTCTTTTGTTAAACCAGCTTGACCCTTGACCTGGATGCGGCTTGGATTTTTTTCCGGTATAGACTTTTGCAGCGAGTTTCATCGTCTTAAGATCTACAATCCCCATCAGGTCGGATCCCTGAGATGCAACCTGCACATAACGACCGTAGTCCTCCCCTTTATTCTCATTCAGGAAGGCATCATGCAATATTTTTCCGATATTAGGGATATCTCCGACAATTGGGAAGTTTGGCTTGCTGTAATCAACCACATAGACATGCCCCGCATCTTTGAGCGCAAATGAGAAATACGGACCGTAAGGCGTATCGGCTATATAAGCAACACGACTTGGTCCGATCTGCCCGTCAGGGTCGATCACACGGCTGGTATCGTATGCTTTGAGCGGCTCAAGCGTATGTGCGTCACAAAGTACAGCACCACCAGGATTGTAATCCCCTGCCATAACATATTTGCCATCCGGACTTACTGCCAGACCGCGTGACTCTTGACCAACCTGAACGGAAGCAAGTGCAGGTTGCCCCGGCGCACCGATATCAAACATCGTCAATCTTCCCGATCGTGAAATAGAATATGCATAACGCGGCTCAGCTTTGTTGGTAACCGTAACATGCACTGCAAAGCCTGCTTTGTGGCGTGAAAGCACTTTACCTGTTGTCGAGTCGATAAAATCAACCAAAGAAGCATCACGTTCCGTTGCAAATGTAATATCTTTGACATTTTTAACATCACCACCTTGATATTTGATATTGCCATCTTTGTCTACTGGATATTTTTTTGCCAATGCTTCACGATCAGCAAGTCTTGTCCATGTCTGCTTGACTTTGTTCAGATCAAGTTTTAACTCTACTGTATTTTTCCAATCCATCAACCAATCGATCATACCCACGGCATCATCCCTGCTAAATTTACTGCTCCATGAAGGCATTGCAGTATTATCACGACCGTTAAGAATCGTTTCTGCCAAAAACTCTCTGTTTTTCTTTTTCAGCGCTTTTGGGCGCAAATCTGCACCGACACCGCCTTGGTGAATAGGACCGTGACACCCCTGACACTCTTTTTCATAGACTTTTGCAAAATCCATATTCGAGGTTCCAGCCATAGCAAATGTAGCTGCAACACTTGTTGCCGCTGCCAATCCTAAAAACTTATGTAGTTTCATTTTCTCTCCTCCATTCAAATTCCCCTGCACTTTTTTAAAAATGCAACACTTGTCTAAGCTTCTTTAGGTAATAATCGTTAGTCTTTTTCTAAAAAAGACACTTCGTACATTTTGAGGGCTCCGCCAAGCCCTCATTCTTTCTTGAGACAAACTACTTTTTCAGTTTTTTCTTCTCACTAAAATAGATCCATATCATCGGTAAAACAATCACCGTATGCAAAAAGATCGTCAGTGTCAAAGGTCCCTGGTTTAAAAAACCAAAGAAACTATGGTTCACATCTGTAAACGGTTGAATCAATCCAAACATTTTTTCTCCTTTTCTGTGTAATGGTACGAAAAACCCGTACCATTCGTTCTTATGCGGCTTGTGCCGCTTTTGCCTCTTTGCCGATGGTCAGAAGATCCCATACCAGATAGACGAATCCGATAAAGGTGATCACTCCCATGATGGTTCTCCAAATCTGCGCCTGAACATACCACGGCAGGTTCTGTGCGACAAAGAAGGCATCCCATCCGGCACCCAGTTCCGCCCTTTCAACCAATACCTGCTCATATCCAGCAATGGTCAGCGCAATAGTCATACCGACCACACCAAATGTAATGAGGACGATCGCCATTTTCGACTTAAAGGTCGATTTCATACGTTCAACACCGTATGCACCCTGTACACCAAGGTACATCATCCCAACCAAAATCGTTGCATAGGCACCAAAGAATGCCAGGTGACCGTGTGCTGCAGTAAACTGTGTACCATGCGTATAGATATTCACCTGTGGCAAGGTATGGAAGAACCCCCAGATACCAGCCCCAAGGAAGTTTCCAAATGCATTGGTGACAATCCATGCCATCGCAGGACCGTTTTTGACCACATTGCCCGGCTTGCCTTCGGCTTTTGCCATTCCCTGCTCTTTTCCCCAGTCATAGAGGACGTGCACGAACATCGCTACCAATGGTACCGGTTCAAGTGCGGAGAATAGCGCACCGATCTCCCACCAGTACTCAGGTGTACCGATCCAGAAATAATGGTGGCCAAGCCCCAGAATACCTGAGCCAAAGAGCATCAAAACTTCAATCCAGAGCCACATCTCTACAATCTCACGCTTCGCGTTGATGATTTTGACAAGTCCGTATGCCGCCAACGCACCAACGAATACTTCCCAAGTCGCTTCAACCCAGAGGTGAATGACCCACCACCACCAGTACTGATCCATAGAGATATTGTCCGTAAAGAACATCCCTGCCAAGTAAAGACCTGCAAGCGCAAGCAGGTCGGCTACTAGTACGGTCAGGATGCCTGTCTTTCTCCCTTTCATAAAGGTTGCAAAGACATTCCAGTAGAAGATAAGTACGACTACCACGATACCGATATCAGCCCATCTTGGTGCTTCGATATACTCTCTACCTTCGTTGATTAGCCAAATAGTCGACTCTTTACCTGGCCCTACCTGAATAAAAATAAAAACCAGAACAACCACGGTTACCGCCGCTGTCAGTACCCAGAAAGCAAGCTTGCCAAGCCCTATGCCAACTGTTTCAACCCCTGTTTCATCAGGCAGAAGATAATAGACCGAACCGATCATCGCATAGAGCATCCACACAACAAGTGCATTGATGTGTACCATTCTGGCGACGTTAAAATCAAACACTTCGAACAAGAAGTTCGGAGCCAGAAACTGGATCGCTGCAATGAGCCCCATGAGAAGCTGTGCACCAAAGAGGATAATCGCTACCCTGAAGTACATCATTGCCAGTTTTTTCGACTCACTGCCCGCAAATTCATTTGTTTTTATACTAGTGAGCATTGGTGCCTCCTGTTTTGAATTGTTCAACTGTTTTCGAGAAGTTTCTCGGGAAACCGTTGGTATCGATGCTGCTCATATGTTTGAGGAAAGCAACCACACCTTTGGCCTCTTGGGCTGTAATACCGAGATTTGGCATCATACGTGCATGTGTCGGGTACTGTGAAGGGTTCTGAAGGAACTTTGCCATCGCCTCTTCTGTTGTACCCGTATTAGTCATCGCCTGCATAGGTCCGCCCTTTTGCCATGCCGGATCGAGCCATGCTTTGGTCAGATCCGGTGCATAGTAGGCACCGTTGCCAAGCAGTGTATGACAGTTCATACAGTTTTTTGCCTGTACCGTCAGCTTTCCAAGGTGCAGCAGTGCCGCAGCCTCTTTGGGACTCCACTCTTTACCGAAGAAAGGCTCTTTTGCACCGATCACCGGCACCTCATGCCCTCTTGTTTTACTCATTTTATAATCGATATGGTAATTGATCACCGTAGGCGCAGGAACCCTGTTGATCTCTTTTCCTTCTGCTACGGCCTTTTGCAGATCCGCATCTGTCCCCATCGAGATCTGTCCCATCGTATCAAATGTCAGCCAGATCAGCAAAATGACCGCAAAACCGGTCACCCATGCTGCTGAACGCCGCCAGAACGAAATGCTGGTCCAAACCGATAGATTTTCATTTTCGTTAGCCATGACTCCTCCTTTTCTTTATCCTTGTTTATTCACGCTTGAGCGCACCTATTGCTTCCTGCCCTGTACTTCTTCCTCCACATCCTCGTATCTCTTGTCTGCCGATGTGATCAGATAGAAGTAGAGATGCGGGATGAAGAGGTATGCTACCATTGTCACCATCAACACTTTTGTCGTGAAGTGGTTACTCTGGATCAACACTGAAAAATCATACAGGAAATATGTCTGTAATGCCCAAAACAGATACCCCACAGGCATCCAGCGTCTGGAAAAGTATCCCATCTTCGCGAGGGTGATGATGGCAGCATACCCTACTCCAAAAACGAGTACAAGCGTCGATTCTATGAAAATGGGCAGAAACTGATCCGGTGCCAAAGTGGGCCATACGATCAACGTATCCATTGTGAACTCCTGTGATGTATCTATTTTCTGCAAGGGATAAAGATCCTTCGAGCATAGAAGTATTATGGCAGTTTCACACAATATTCGTATTGACCTGTATCAAGAAAAAGATGAAAGAAAAATAAAATTGATACTTATCATAATAATTAGTGATAAAATGGGGTTGCTATCTATTTAACAATGCACCTTGCAAGAAAAAAAGGACGCTCGAAATAGGGAGAGACAAAATTGTTATTCTCAATACGCCATGCTCTTGATTTTTGTACCTCGACCACCTGTGAAGCTTTTCTGAGCATTCGGCTTTCACACAAAACGGGCTTACCTTCCTCAAATGCTTTGGCAACCTCTGCCATACGCTTTGTCGTAACCCAATAGTGCGCACCTATCAAAACAGCAAGTACTAGTGTCACAGAGGAAAGTCCTTTTTTGACCGTTCCTTTTGCCATAAAGGGTCGTGTCGTTACAAAAAGAGTAATAAGCAGTATTACCCCTGCAAGGATCAGATAAGCACCCTCAAGCAAAAAAAACGTATGCATCGCTTACTCCCTTAGACTATATGGTGATGAAAATAGTGTAACATACTTTCTGCGTCGCTGTATTGACATGCATCAAGCAAAATAGAGACAAAACATTCTATACTTCTCTAAAAAAGAAATACCATGCAAAAATTTTCAAAATACCTGCCTTTCGCATTCTTTCTTCTCTTCCTGATGCTGGGACTGAGTACCTTTTTCCTCAGCAAACCAACGGCTAAAAATGCACGTGTCTACCAAGCCGTGCGTCACTACAGCCCATACTATCTTGAAAAACGTTTCGGCGGTCTTGAAATACGCAGCAAAAGCGATCCAGAATTCAAAGAAAAACCAGACAACATGCATGTATTCAAAGTGTTCGAACACCTCGAATACATCTGGGGACAAAAGCATCTGAGTCTTGAGGGCATGACACTGCTTATCAAAGATGACAACGGCACTCTGCAACAAAAGCTTCCGCTTAAAGAGAAAAAAGAGCTTGAATTCGTAGAGCGCTACTATGGGGTCAAACCGTGATCAATCTTGTACTCACCCTTGTTTTCAGCATCGTTATGCTGGTATTCATGGCATTTCCTGCCATGAAGATCGTTGAATGGATCGAACGTAAAATTGATGTGCCTAAAAGATGGCATAATGTACTGCTTATCGGTATGGTTATCCTCCTCTCTTTGCTGGTCGGCATCTTCCTCAAATTTGCATGATAACCGCCTATTAACCACAATTTCGATAAAATATCCCATTAATTTTCAACTGCATGAATATATTTTCAGGCAGTTTTTTGGAGCAGCATACAATGAATGAAGCAAACTACATCTGGATGGACGGCACACTAGTACCATGGGCAGAAGCAAAAGTACATATTCTTACCCACACACTGCATTACGGCAATGCCGTATTTGAAGGTACCAGAGCCTATCAAACAGAAGAGGGTCTGGCAATTTTCAGACTGGAAGATCACTGCAAACGGCTCTACAATTCAGCCAAAATCGTTGCTATCAAACCCAATATGCCTTACGAAGAGGTAAAACAGGCACACATTGATTTGCTCAAAGCAAACAACTTTTCAGGTAATGTCTATATCAGACCCCTGATCTATCTTGGTTATGGGCAGATGGGCATCTACCATAAGAATGTACCGGTCAATACCAGTATCGCAGCATGGGAATGGGGTGCCTACCTTGGCAAGGACGGTCTTGAAAAAGGTATTTCCGTCTGTACCTCCTCTATCACAAGAAATCCCAACCGTTCCACATTCGGAAAGGCAAAAGCTGCAGCCAACTACCTCAATTCCCAAATGGCAAAATATGAAGCTATCGAAAATGGTTTTGACGAAGCACTGATGCTGGATGAGAACGGATTTATCGCTGAAGGTACCGGAGAGTGTATCTTTATTGTTCGCAACGGGAAACTCATTTCCCCGCCAAATGACAATTCACTCGAATCAATCACTCAGTCAACCATTCTCGAACTTGCGCAAGATAAAGGTTTCGAGATCGAACGGCGCAATATTACACGTGATGAAATCTACATTTGCGATGAATGCTTCCTTACAGGAACCGCTGCAGAAGTCACTCCGGTACGTGCATTTGATCATCGCATTATCGGAGAGGGCAAACGAGGCCCCATCACCGAAATCTTGCAAAATGCCTATTTTGACGTTGTTTTCGGTCGTAATGAGCAGTACAAACACTATCTTACCTACATATAAGGAACACTATCTATGCCAGCAGACATGAACGACTATTTCAAGAAAAAAAGACCCAACAGCAACCAAAACCCCTCAGGAGGGAACAACAACAATCAGTCTTTCAACAATCCGCTGAACAATATGGGAGGGAGCAAAGCTCCTATGATCTTTGTGCTCATCGCACTTGTTTTCGGGCTTATCGTACTTAAACCCTTTACCATCATCAACTCTGGTGAAGTCGGTATCAAGATCAATACCGGCAAATTTGAAGAGAAACCTCTCCAGCCCGGTCTGCACTTTTTTATCCCGATCCTGCAAAAGATCGTTCCGGTCAATACCCGCGTACGAATGATCACCTACTCCAATGAGAACAAGCAGGTACTCAGTGACGGCTACAGCCGCTACGAAGGTGGTCTTCGCCGCAACCCTGCCATTCGTGTCATGGACAGCAGAGGACTGGATGTCGACATCGACCTTGCCGTACAATATAACCTCAGACCAGAGAGTGCACCTAAAACCATCGCAACCTGGGGTACTGCATGGGAAGACAAGATCATCAACACCAAAGTAAGAGAGATAGTCCGTGATGTCATCGGTAAATATGCCGCAGAGAATCTGCCGCAAAAACGTACCGAGATCGCCAAAGAGATCCAGGAGCGCGTACGTAAAAAGGTTGAATCCATCCCTGGAAGCCCTGTCGATCTTGACTCTGTGGAACTTAGAAACATCCAACTGCCGCCAAAGATCAAAGCCAAGATCGAAGAACTTCAGGCAGAGAAACAAAACGTTATGATCGCAGAGCAGCAAAAAGACAGAGCCAAACGTGAAGCAGAGCGCAAAGCAGAGATTGCACGCGGTGAAGCCCAGAAACGTCGTATCGAAGCAGAAGGTCAGGCAGATCAAATCCGCATTGAGGCTCAGGCTCAGGCAAAAGCCAACCAGATCATTGCCCAGTCACTGACAGACAAACTGCTTCAGATGGAGCAGATCCATACACAAGGCAAGTTCAATGAGGCACTCAAAGTCAACAAAGATGCCCAGATCTTCCTCACCCCCGGCGGTGCGGTACCAAACATCTGGGTTGATGCCAAAGGTAAAGAACAAAAAGCCGTCTCGGCGCAACAATAAATCAGTGAAGAGTGAAGAGTGAAGAGTGAAGAGTTTCGGTATGCTTTTCCAGCGGAAAAGCTACTGTTTCTGAACACTGAACGCTGAACGCTGAACGCTGATAATTTCGGAGAAATTATCATGACCATAGACTGGAACCAAACCCCCCTCATCCCCGCCATCGCACAGGATGCCGACACCAACGAAGTACTCATGCTCGCCTATATGAACAAAAAGGCGTATGAGCTTACCCTCTCCACCGGTTACGCCCACTACTTCAGCCGTTCCAAACAGCGCATCTGGAAAAAGGGCGAGAGTTCGGGGCATACGCAGGAAGTTAAAGATGTTCTGCTTGACTGTGATGCCGATACTGTGATACTTAAAATCAAACAGAACGGTGTTGCCTGCCATACGGGACGCAAAAGCTGCTTCTTTACCTCTGTGATGCAAAATAAGGTCATCCTCGACAAAGAGGTCGATACCGATGCTATCTATGGTGTGGTCGATACCCTTTACCACACTATTTTAGAGCGCAAAAATGCCCCGGCAGAGCAGAAGTCATGGACCAAAAAACTGCTTGACAATAAAACGTTGATGCTCAGCAAAATCACCGAAGAGGCACAGGAAGTCGTCGATGCCATCGACCACGAAAGTGATGAACAGGTCATCTACGAGTCTGCCGACCTGCTCTACCATACCCTTGTAGGACTGGGATATCGCAACATCTCTCCAGACAGGGTCAAACAGGAACTGGCACGCAGATTTGGTATGAGTGGGATAGAAGAGAAAGAGAACAGAAAGAAATCGTAGGGTGCTTAACACCCTCCGGCACAGCCCGGCGTATCTGCATTGCCTCCGGCAAAGTAGTTTCCGTCAAAACTGACAAGCGAATAGGTACGGTCACGTCCAAGTGCATCGACCAGTCCATCAACCGTCAAGAACCCCAACGAATCAGCCGCAATTTTCTCAGCTACCTCATCGACACTGAAGTTTGCAGAGATCAGCTCCGCACGTGTAGGGGTATCTATCCCGTAGCGACACGGGAATTTGATCTCAGGTGCAGCGATACGCATATGCACCTCAGCCGCACCAGCCTCTTTAAGCATGCGAACAATCTGCCGTGACGTCGTACCGCGTACCAGCGAATCATCGATGATCGCTACACGTTTTCCCTTAATGAGATGTTTGATAGGAGAGAGTTTCAGTTTTACCTTAAGATCTCTGATCTCCTGTGTAGGCTCAATAAAAGTACGCCCCACATAGTGGTTTCGCACTATTCCCATCTCAAACGGTACACCAAGCCCTTCGGCATACCCGCGTGCAGCTGCCACACCGCTGTCAGGTACCGGCAGGACAAGGTCCACATCCGCAGGCGCTTCCTCTGCCAGTTTTCGACCCATCTGAAGCCGTGTCTGGTAGACATTTTTACCATCAATGATACTGTCAGGTCTTGCAAAGTAGATGTACTCAAATGCACACGGATGATAGTCCGGTTCAAAAATCTGCTCAGAAACAGGTTCTTTACCCTCTTCGAAAATAAGCATCTCACCCGGTTTCACATCGCGTACAAACTCTGCACCGACAAGGTCAAATGCACAGGTTTCACTTGCCACGATCCAGCCGCCTTCAGGCAGTTTTCCAAGACTGAGCGGTCTGATGCCGTAACGGTCACGGATGACAAACATCTTCGAACGGCTCTGGATCGCCAGACAGTATGCCCCCTCAATGCGCGTAAGCATATCTTTGATACGGTCAACCAGAGAATCCTTCTGCGACTTTGCGATCAAATGGATAATATTCTCCGTATCCATATCGGTCTGGAAAATCGCCCCTTTTGCAATGAGGTCGTTGCGCACTTCATGCTTGTTGACAAGGTTACCATTATGTACCACCGAAATTTCACCCAGCTTGTACTTGGCAAAAACCGGCTGCGCGTCCCCTTGTGATTCACTGCCTGCTGTAGAGTAACGGTTGTGTCCTACCGCACAGGTTCCTTCCAGAGAGTCAAGTGTCGCCTGCGAAAAGACATCCGCAACCATCCCGCGTTTTTTGTAAAGCTTGATATTTGTACCGTTAGCCGTTGAGATACCTGTCGCTTCCTGTCCTCTGTGCTGCATAGCAAAGAGCGAGTAGTAGGCAACCGTAGAGGCTTTCTTGGCTCCAAATACACCGACGATGGCACACATTACTTTTCTCCTAGAGAAAAGAGTGAAGAGTGAAGAGTGAAGAGTGAAGAGTGACAATGTTTCATTTGATTTTCTCTTTTTTAATTTTTAACTTTTAATTTTTAACTCAAATACCAAGACAGTCATTGATCGTATAGAACCCTGCAGGTTGGTCTATCAGCCACTTCGCTGCACGAATGGCACCTTTGGAGAAGGTTTCGCGGCTTGTAGCGGTATGGTTGAGTTCAAGGAACTCCCCGTCGTTGTAGAAACCGACCGTATGCCGTCCGACAATATCTCCGCCGCGCAGTGCCATCACCGCGATCTCATCTTTGGTTCTGGCACCTACCTGACCGTCTCTGCCGCTGACACGTACCTCGTCAAGATCAAGCCCGCGTCCTTTGGCTGCAAACTCCGCCAGTGTCAGTGCCGTACCGCTTGGGGCATCAACTTTGTGTCTATGGTGCTGTTCTACAATCTCGATATCGAAATCTTTCAGTGTCGCAGAAACCTGCTCTACGAGCTGCTTGAGCAGTGCGATACCCGCAGACATATTGGATGAGTAGAGTACGGGCATCTCTTTGCTCGCTTCTGTCAAAAGGTTTTGCTGATGTTCGCTAAAGCCTGTAGTTGCCACCACCAGCGGGGTTGGATTTTTCAGTGCCGCTTCACAGAGTGCTTCAGTAGCTACAGGTGCCGAGAAGTCAATGATGACATCACACGCCTCAAGCAATGCATCCATACTATTGGTGATGAGCACATCATCTGGCACATCCATTTTCAGTTCATCGAACACATGCAGTCCTGCAAGTGTGAGCGCCTCGTCTTCCAATGTATTTTCTATGAGGTGTTTCCCCATACGTCCTGTACTGCCTACAATCCCTACTTTTACCATCTTATGACTGCTCCTGAATATATGAAATAACCTGCAGTGCCGCAGCGGCACCGTCACCTGCTGCACATACAACCTGCTTTGGTGCCTCGATGCGCAGATCTCCTGCCGCATAAAGTCCCTCTACAGAGGTGCGCATACTCAAGTCTACAACCACCTGTCCCCAGTCATTGACTTCACAAATGAAGTTACCGTTCTCGTCTTTGAGAACACTGTTGTTGACATTGTGTCCGACAAAGACAAAGATACCGGGAGTCTCGAGTATCTGCTCTTCACCGCTTTTGAGACTCTTTACGCGTACACTTGTTACACCCATGGCATCCCCCATCACCTCTTCAACAACTGAATCGAGGATGAAGTGAATATTCTCTTTGCTCTTGGCGCGCTCTATGGTAGAGGGTGCTGCACGGAAGGTGTCACGTCTGTGGACAAGATAGACATCAGAGACGATATTGGAGAGGTAGATTGCTTCTTCAAGTGCTGTATCGCCACCGCCAAGTACCGTCACCGGCTTGTCTTTGTAGAAGAAGCCGTCACAGGTTGCACAGGTACTCACCCCACGTCCGAAGAACTCCTCTTCACCTTTAAATCCGGCACGCTTTGGCGTACTTCCTGTACAGACAATGGTCGTTTTCGCTTCCACGGTACTGCCATTCTCCAAAGTAATCGTAAAGTATTCATCGGTTTTGGCAACACGCTCTACCTTTTGCATCTCATGTTTAAGCCCGAAATGAAAACACTGATCCTGCCAGGTATTCATAAAATCCATACCGGTCTTGGTATGGTCAAAAAATCCCGGATAGTTCTCTATCTCACTGCTCTGCGTGATCTGCCCACCGGGCATCCCAACCTCAAAGAGCGTAACATTTTTCAATCCGCCCCGTGTCGCATAAAGCCCGGCCGTCAACCCTGCCGGTCCGCCGCCTATAATTGCACAATCCAACATTTCAATCCTTTCAAATCATGAAACAAATACTTAGAAGCAATTATACACTTTAAATACTTGGTTAATAATTTTAAAAGTCTTTGTGAAGTTTTTGAAAAGCGGCAGGGGAAGAAACCCCTGCGAAGAATAGAAATTATACGAGTGCGTTGAGTTTTTCCGCAAATGCATCTTTGGAAGCTGCACCAACCATCTGGTCAACCACTTCACCGTCTTTGAAGAAGAGAATCGCAGGGATCGATCTGATGCCGTATTTTACTGCAAGCTCTTGCTGCTCATCAGTGTTTACTTTCGCGATTGTCGCTTTTCCATCAAAGTCCTCTGCAAGCTCTTCAACAACCGGTGCGATCATTCTACAAGGTCCACACCATGGTGCCCAGAAATCTACCATAGTTACACCCTCTTTTACTGTTGCGTCGAAGTTTTCTGAAGTAAGTTCTACATATTTTGCCATATTACATCCTTTATGATATTTTGATCTGAAAATTATAGCTAAATTTCATTAACGGGTTATAGCTTATATTTATTATTTTGTCAACTGCTGCCTGTAAAACACCCCGCGATACCTATGGTAACGTATCAAGTGGTAGCGGTATCTCTTCGTAGGCACTTGATCGCGTGCCTTCCTGTGCGTGGTTGCCGGCACCTTTGACAGTATAGACAAATGAGATCTTTGGTGTGTCTGTCATGTTTTTGTTCGCCCGGTGAAGTAATTTACAGTGAAAGAGCACCACATCCCCTTTCTGCAGAGGGTGACTGACTTTGCTTTCGATCAGTGCACGGTTTTGCGGCACATCTTCCAAAAAATACTCCTTCTCGTCAAACTGCTCGGGTGTAAACTGCATCCTGTGGCTTCCCGGGATGAACTCAAGTACCCCGTTTTGGCTGTTTTCACTCTCCAGTGCCAGCCAGACACTGACTAGATTGTCATTTTCAAAATGCCAGTAGCGAAAATCCTGATGCCACCGTGTTTGGGTCGAGGTATGCGGCATCTTTGTCATGATGGAGTTGTGGTGGGCAATGGTAATGACAGGTCTCTCTCCAAGAATCTGCGCCAATACCGGTCTGATACGCTCATGCTCCATCCACTCCCTAAAGACAATGTCGCGATGGTACACCTGACGCAGCCTTCTGACACTCACCTCTTTGACAAAATGCGGCACCCCCGTCCCCAGAGTCTTCTCCCGCTCCTCTTTGCTTTTTATCTCATACTCATACTCTGTCTCAACCGGCGGTACCTTATGCTTGAGGTGTGCCAAGGCAATATCTCTAATGGTATCACACATCTGCGCTTGTGCAAACTGTGGCAACAGAAGAAAACCGTTCTTTTCAAATTGGGAAAGCTGTTCGTCAGTGAGTCTCATAATCTACTCTTTATGGTTATATTAGGAGCGATTATAGCGTAACATTCTCGATAAATTCAACCTCATCATCCCGAATGATGAGTGCATCGATGCAAAAAGGCAGGTCAAGGTGCTTGCTTTTAAGATAATAATGTGCAGAGTTAACAACTTTGCGAAGTTTGGCTGGGGAAAAATTATAAACAGGCTCAAAATCAGCCCTTCCTGACTTTACCTCAATAAAGTGCAGCACCCCATCCTTTTGGGCAATAATATCTATCTCGCCGAGTTTGCGTGCGTAGTAGTTTCGCTCCACAATGGCATACCCCTCCTGTTCAAGAAACAGTGTCGCAAGATCCTCACTCTGATTGCCAAAAAGCTTGGGCAGTTCACGCATCACAACTACCTCTCCAAAGTCGCAATTTGCGACCTCAAGTGAAAAGGAAGAAAAAGTTTTAAGGTCGCAAATTGCGACTTCAAGTTTGTATACTCCTGACATATAGAGATCGCTAACTCTTTCATCGGTACTCCATTTTTGAGGTCACAATTTGTGAGATCAAGATGTTATATGGAGCAGTATGACACAAAAAGAAGTAAAGGATTAAAAATATGTCAAATTGTTATATTATTATACACGATAACAATGCATGCAGCTGTTCTTGAACATACCCTATCGGAATACGCTCCTGCTCCAAACGAAAGGCTTTTTGACGCAAATCTTCAAGGAGTTCTCTCTCCTCTTCCGTTAGTCGTTCCGCTGCCCCCTCATAGCGCTTCTCTTTCGGCTCTTCGACGGCAAGATGGGCGAAGCGATCGGCGGTGGGTCGATCCATCATCAAAGAGCGGGTATGGGGAAACAAGGTACGAAACTGCGAGAGGATCGCAAAGCCGTGGCTGTCAAGGTCACCCCAGTAGTACAGGTGTTTATCTGCCATCCATCGGGCACCTTTAAGGTCACGTGCGCCGTAGCCGCTACCGAAGACAATCATACTTTTGGGACAGGGAGGAAAGGCAAGGAAAGTAGCGAGATTTTCGATGACAAAGATGCGTTCCACTTCCGTCTGTAGGCTTTCAAAAGCGGACTTTGGCAGGGCAAGATTCATCTGGCCGGAGATGGCGTCAGAGGGATCGAGCAGACGGAATCGGATCATCGGCTGCGGGGTAAGAAAGCCGTACTTGGCTTCAAAGCCGCCGTTTGCAAGCGTTGTGATCGTCGCATTATACGCCTCTTTGGGCAGCAAGTGTGTCAGCAGCAGATCGAGTACCTTCTTGTGTGATGCGATGAACTTGGTATCAACCCCCTCAATGGGAAGTTCACGCAGATAGATGTGAGGATGGGGATGTGCAATGAGGTAGCGGCAGACGGAGACGATGCGCTCCCACGCACCTGTATAGCTCTCGATCAGTTTCGGTTTTTCAACCAGCAACAAATAGAGTGCAGGGAAAGCATCCAGCACCACCCTGCTTTCTGCCACAAACGCATTGAACCGCTCCTGCAATCCCAGTAGACGCAAATAATCCTCACGCGTCCCAAAAACGACGCCAATGGGCAATCGCTGCTCACCAAGTGCGGCGAATTGAAAACGCCGATACTCCAACGGCAGTCCGGCACTCTCCAACATTTTGATCGCTTTGCGAATCGTTTCAAATCTACTACGGATCTCCTTTTCAGAAGGACGCTTCAAGCTGATTCGCAATGGAAAAAGTGTGTCATCCTCTTGCAGCCAATCCGCCTGCACCGCACCGCGCTCATAGAAACGCAACGCCTTTTTTCGCAACACTTCAAGATCGTAATAGCCCACTACCGCTCCTCTTTGCGTCTGCGATACTCCTCGATCTTCATCGAGACAAGTGTCGAGGAGCGTCCGCCGTCATTGTGGACGAAGTGGACAGTTTTGACGTAGGGTTCTATCACGTTGATCTTCTGTTTGGGAGTAATCACCAGCAGTTGTAGATCGAGACTCTCAAAAAGACGCAAGGCGTAGCGGGTACTCTCATCACTTCCGCGTCCGAAAGCTTCATCGATCATCACGAAACGAAACGATCGGCTCTGCACACGGTTGTGCTCCAGCCCGAACTGAAACGCCAGTGAAGATGCCAACACCGTATAGGCAAGTTTCTCTTTCTGTCCGCCCGATTTGCCGCCGCTGTCGGTGTAGTACTCTTTAAGCTCGTCGTTGCTGACAAATCGCTCCTCCGCGCTAAAATCAAACCAGTTGCGCACATCGGTCACCCGTTTGCGCCATTTGCGATCTTCGTCGCTGTGCCCTTCGCGCCCGTTAAAGCGCTCGATAATCGCCTTGATCTGCAAAAACTTCTGCTCATCATAGCTGTTATCCTCAAGAATCGCTCCCGAAATAGCCGCTTTGAGCTGCGCTTTGAACTCGCGAATCTCCGCCGATTTGACCGTCTCGGCGACCAGACGGATATAGGTGCCTTCGCTATACTCGATGTCTCGCAGTGAGGCGTTGATCTTCTCGATCTTTTCGACAATCTCGTTACTCTGCTGCTCCAAGGTATATTGCAATGTCACGAAGTGCTGCACCATCTTTTCGCGCAATAGCGACTTGAACCGTTTGCGCCATCTTGGCAGATCGTCGCGTTTGAGTTCGGCAAGTTTTTTGCGGTACTCGGGCGCCGACTCCACCGCCGCGTCAAACTCTTTGGCGATGACGGGAAACGCTGCATTGAAGCGTCCCATATCTCCAATGATCTTCTCCCGCGATCGACCGATACGTTTCTCTATCTTGTCAATCTCCTGCGTCAGTCGCTCCCGCAACTCTTTTCTGCGCGCATCGATTGTTACCAGTGTCAATCCCGCAGTGAGCGCATCACCCGCGAAGTCGGCGATCGCCCCCTCCAGCTTCTCTAATGCATCGGCATTCTCCACCAGAAGTTGCGCGTTGTTGCGCTGTAGCTGTATATCTTCCATCTGCTGCTCCAGCTTTCCGAGCATCGAAGTAAGTTCATCAAGCTCTTTTTTGAGCGTACGGTGTTTCTGTGTTGCCTGCTCAAGCTGTGCCGTCAGCTCCTCGATGATGCTTGAACTCTTCTGCAGCGCCTCCCACTCCGCCTGCAACGCTTCAATACGGTGACTCGGGGTGTACCAATCGATAACGGCAAATCGCTCGATCGAGAGCAGATCACGCAAATTGTCGCGCTCTTTCGTCAATGCCTGAAGCGCATGGGTGATAACTTCGGTCTCCTTGGCAAGATGGGCGATCTTCTCGCTTACATTCTCCTTCTCTTCCCGCAACGCGGCCAGCTTCTCGGCATTGTCCCACCCCAGTACCCAGCGGGAACGGTCGTCGATGGCGTGGCGATCATCCTTTTCATGGCGTTCATAGGAGGTTTTGAACTGCCCGTGAACGGTAACGGCACGCTTGAGTCGCCGAAACGCCTCTATTGAATCGACGCAGGGGATATTGAACCGTGCTGCCACCAACGACTCCAGTGAGGTGGCAAAAGGAGAATCGGCTTTGATCTCGATCTTATGTAGTAGCGAATCGTCGGCAATCTCTACCGGTTCGCCCTCTCGATCACGATCAACCTTTAGATAGACCAGTTTCCCGCCGAGATGGGTCTGCTCCACATACTCCGCCACCGCCTTATAGTGCGCGGTATCGACCAGCAACGAGAGGGCGAAGTTGTGCAGTACCCGCTCCGTCGCCCCCTGCCACTTCGCATTGATGCTGCGGATCAGCTCTCCGGCGAAAGGTAACTCCTCCGTCTCCAGACCCAACGCTACCGCCATCTCATCACGAATACGCGCGGTTTTGGGCGGGATATTGCTGCGACGCGCCTCAAGATAGGTGATTTCGTTCTCCAACCTCTCACCTTGTTCCTTATAGCGTGCCAGCATCACGCCGTTGGTGACCTTTTCGTTTTGCAGCTGCGTCGCTTTGGTTTCGATCTGCGTTAGTCGCTGCTGTGCCGTTTCTCTGTTTTTCAAAAAACGGTGTTCATTGGAAGCCTTGTCGATGCCGATCGCCTCGCAGAGTTCGTCATAACGTTGCTTTGCCGTCTGCCGCTGCGTCATCTGCTGCGCTTCACGATCGATCTCGCGTTGCAATTGCTCCAATCTGTCGGCGCCGTTTTTCTGCAACTCCATCTTCAGATCGAGCATCGTCCGTTCGCTACGCTCCAGCTCTTCACTGAACTTCTCTTTTTTCGAACGTCTCTTTTGCGTTTCGATCTGAAGCTTGGCAAGCTTCTCGTCGATCAGCCCGATTCGCCGTTTAGCGAAAAAAGGATCGATCGTGTCACGCATCCGGCGATAATAAAGCCTTTGCGATTCCAACGCCTCGTAGCGTCGGCTCTCCTTCTCGATCGGCGTAAGCATCTCGATCTGCCGCTGCGCCTCTATGATTAGATTGTGTGCGCGGGTCAGTTCGGCGAAGTTGCGACACACCTCATCGACCTTTTCGTCGATCGATTCGGGTTCGAGCATATGGTTGCGGATAAACTCCGTCAAATTGCCGATCGATTTGAGCGAGACAGTCTGGTAAAAAAGGTGTAGTGCCTGTTCGTTGCGAATCCCCATAATGCGCCGAAAATGTGCGCTATACTCCTTGAAAGCATCAAAAACTTCGGTGTGAGGCAGCTTTTTGAGCCGTCGTTTGAGATCCCGGATATCGGTAAAATCTAAAAAATCTTTTTTGATAGCCAGCTCACCCTGTGACGCGGCATAGAATTTCTGCACCTGCCCTTTGGATATCCAAAAAAATTGCGCCAGGCTCAACTGTTCCGCGTATCCCTCATTTTCAAAACGCGCAAGTAGAACGGTAAAGGTGGTGTTGGGATCCCGCAATGCCGCCGCTTTGGCGCTGCCGAAGGTCTCATCGCGCACACTTTTATACTCACCGACGATATAGGAGTAGAGGCTCCGCTCGCGACTCTCGGCACCCGCCGCCTTGTTATAGACAATACGGTTGTGCGGCACCAGCAGCGTCGTCAAGGCATCTACCACAGTCGATTTGCCCGATCCGATCTCACCGGTGAGCAGGGCATTTTCTCGCTCAAGATCGAGCGAAAAGATATCGCCGTCGTAAGTACCCCAGTTGTACCACTCAAAGTGTGCCAGTCGAAACCCGGTATGAGCGTTATCTTCTGCAAAGTCAAACCGCTGCTCTACTGCCATAGTCCCGCCTCTCGATACTCTTGTAGTTTTCGATCAAAATCGGCAAGCCACTGCGCATCGACAAAGGCTTTGATCGATCGGCGAATCTCATAGTGATCCGCCTCGCCCCGCAATTTTTTCAAAAAGCCCAACTCTTCTACTTTTTTGATCGTGCTCTCAAGCTCACGACGCAGTTTCACCTCATCGAAGGTCTCCGGCATAAAGAGCAACAGTTGCTCCAAGAGATCCTCTTTGGTAACCACCGCGCGAAAGTCGTCACTTTGCATGTCAAAGTCGGCGATGCGCTTACGCAGCAGTACACAAAGCAGCGACACTTTGTAGCCAAGCTCACGTGCCGGGATCAGCTTCGGCAGGGGCGTCTCCCCCTCTTCAGGCTCCCGTTGCCGCAGATAGGCGTACCCCTCCGCCTCGTCGATCACAGGCTCCAGCCCGATCACATCGAAATAGTCACTGATCGTCCCGTGCGCCGCGCCCACTAGCGCCTCCCACGCCGCCTCGTTGTCACGGCGGTCGAAGAGCCCCTTCATCAACAATACGATCGCTTCCCGTGCTTCTCGTTGCATTTTTATCTATCCTTTTTGTGTATAGAGAATGATGTTGTGTGTATTATATTTTGGAGGCGGGGTTTCAACCCCGCATAACGGAACCAAAGTCCCTGCTCCTGATAGGGATAGTAGCTGCATAGTCACTATCCTACTCTCTCGTAAATACCGTTTTGGGTATCCGCACCTTTTTGAAGTTGCCGTCAAAATCCTTCACTTCCACCACCTCATAGACCTCTTTTTCTATCCGTGCCGTGCTGCGCGATTTGGCGACGGTGTAGTATCCGATCAACTCTGCGATCCCCTTGTCCGCCCCGTAGTGCGCCACCACCTCCCCCAGGGTACACTGCACCCGCTCTTGCAGCAGGGTGTCGATGCGTCGCTTCAACAACGCCTCATCAACATAACACTGGTGCAAAAAGCTTTCCAGATCGATCGTCGCCGCTTTGGGTTCGATGCGCGCCTCGAAGTGGGTATCGCTGCGCAGTCGGTAGAGGCGTTTGTCGGCAATTGAGGAGATCGTCACTTTTGCGCCCGGCAGTGCGGTGAAGGTGCGTGACTTTGGCATCGATTCTTTACACTCCAACGCCTGCTTTTCGATCGTTCTGCATAACTCTAAAATGCGCCGATTCTCTACCCAGACCCGATCGTCGATAAAGCGGCGCAACTGTTCGATGAGTCTGCCGGTAACGGTGACGATCTTCTCACCGCTTCCAAGCAGTTCATACTTGAGATTTTTGAGTCGCCGCTGCGGATCGAAACGGCGCACACTCTCTAATGCATAGAGTTTTTCGATCATCTCGCTCAGCTTCGTGCTGCGCTCCATATCGGTCAGCAGCTGCCAGAAGGCGAAAAAACTCTTGCCCTGATCGCTCTCGCGTATCTCATCCTCGATAACGAAAATCGACCCCAGCACCTCCGCCTTGGCATCCTCCCGCATTGCGATTGTCTCCATCGCGCGGGTGTTGAGTTCGCGGAAGTTGTACTCTATCTCGGCGAAGTCATATTTGAGCGCACGCGCGATCTCTTCGATCTGCATATACTGCTCTTTGACGCGGCTCTCATCGAAACGCAGCGCTGTTTTGGAGCGGATCGCTTCGATCTGCGCGTCAATCTCGCGCTTCTTCGCTTCTAACTTTTCGATGCGCGCCTCATCATCCAGCTCCGTCTCGAACGCCAACTCTTCGATTAGCTCAAATATGAGATTGAAGCGCGACCGGCTTCCAATAAACTCTCGCTTTTGCAAACTCTCGATCCACTCCAATGCCTTTTGGGTGTGGGGTGTTAGATCGTAGATCGGCTCCTCCGCATCGCCGTAATATTTGCGCAAATAGCCGCTGTTGGCAAAGTCGTTCAGATACTCCTGCGCCGCTTTAGGAAAGGCGCCATCCTCCTGCTCGTTGAGGATAAAAAGATAATCCTCAAGATACCGCACCAGTTCCGACTGCAAGATCGAACTCCTACGCGCCTCGACAAAAACGGCATGAAAAAAAGAAAGAGACATCGCGAAGTTGTCGCTGCAGAGCAGGCGCAGTGTCTGATGGCTCTTTTTGAGGGCTTTGAGGTAGTCGTAGGTCACTGCACCGATCCGTACTCATTAACAATATTATCAACAAATGTGATCTTTTTTCGAATATTTTCAATACGACTCAGTGCTTTTTGGCTATACATAGATCAACTCATTTTCTATCTGTTTTTTAAAAGGGGAATGACTATCGAGGTCAAAAATATCAATCTTTCTATGAAAGGTTCTTCGCAGTGTTTCTCGCAAAGAAGAGATCAGCTCAAAGTAGCGATATGCATCCATCTCTTTTTGCACTGCTTTATGCTTTGCAACGGCAATATCAATATCACTATAGAGAGTCGTTTGACCTGTTGCATAACTGCCAAATAGAGCGATCTTCTCTATACCCTCTGCTTCCAGTTGGGGTTTGAGCTCCCGCAGTCTCTCCAATATTGCTTCTTTCGTCGGTTTCATAAGAAGTATTATAGCACATCTCTAACTACACGCCACCTCATCGCCCACAGGAATCACATCGACCTTCACGGACTTGAAACGTGCAGTCATAATGAGCTCATCACACTCATCTCCGAAGAGCGCATTGATCCGGCTTTTGGCATGATGGAAAGTACAAAAAAGTGTACGAGGCTTGATACGATCCGTATAGCGGACACTTAGTGCTTCACTCTCACCGTATTGGCTTTTGAGGATCACCTTGTCACCAAATTTTCCCTCATCCTCAATCGGTGCGAGCAGCACATCTTCATCATACTTCGTATCGAGTTTCATGCTGCGTTTGGTCTGTGCGGCATTGTTGTAGTGTGCAAGGGTACGTCCTGTCGTAAGGTAGTAGCCTTCAAGCGAATCTCGGAAGAAACTTTTTTCCAAAATCTCTTTGACCATCCCGCGTAGCTCATACTGCTTGTAGACATACTGCCCGAGTCCATCTTCGGTACGGAAGTCAAGCAGATGCAGCACAGGTGTATCATCATCATGGATCGGCCACTGCATCCCGCGTTTTCTATGACGTGCAAGGCGATAGTACTCCGCACCGCTGAAGCGCTTAGGTGCTTTTTGGCGTACTTCATTCCAGACATCTTCAGTGTTTTCAAAGTTGAAGTTCTCACCATCCCCCATCTCTTTGGCGATCATCTGCAGTACTTCCCAGTCATCAGGCAGGTCAGACTTCACCAGCGGCTGCGAGAGATGCAGACGGCGCATCGCATTGACATAGACACCCGTCTTTTCATATGCCGAACGTACCCCGATGACCATATCAGCCTTCTTTGCCGTCTCCACCATAAAAAGATCCAACACCATCAAAAACTCCAGTTTCTCCAACGCCTTGTCACTCTTGTTGATATTGGGGTGGATATGGCTGATATCCTCTCCCATGTTAAGCAATGCCTTGATCTTGCCCTCTAACATCGCATCGATCAGCTGCGGTGTCATCAAGCCCACCTCTTTTGGCGGAGCATAGTCCGGTGCAAAATAAGGCATACATCCCATATCACATGCCCCCTGGACATTGTTCTGCCCGCGAAGCGGCATCAGCCCTGCTCCGGTCTTACCGACGTTTCCAGTAAGCAATGCCAGATGGGTGATCGCCATCACCGCATAAGAACCATCCAGATGCTCAGTGATCCCAAGCCCCCAGAAGATCATCGATCGCTTGACTGCATACTCTCTGGCGATGTTAGGGATGAGCTTCGCAAGGTACTCATACCCCTCTATCTGCTCAAAAAACTTCGGATTGGCATACGGATCGTTTAGTATCTGCTCTTTGTAGGCTTCAAAGCCTTTGGTACGATTCTCGATGAACTCTTTGTTGTAGAGCTCTTCATCAATAATAACATACGCCATCATATTGAGGATGAGCAGGTTTGCCTCATGCGGGATGACACAGTTGTATTTGGCAAGCTTCGCCATCTTTGTCTCACGCACATCGATGACTGCAAGATTGTTAAGCTTCTTTGCCTGCGCTACCATACGGTTGGCGATGATGGGGTGTGCCTCCATGGTATTAGAGCCGATGACAACCATAAATTCGGTTTCATAAATATCATTGTAGGGGTTGGTTGCCGCGCCCTCCCCTATGGTTGCACGCATCCCCTTGAGGCTTGGTGCATGACAGACACGCCCACAGTTATCTACATGCGGAGAGCCCATCGTCTCACGGGTAAATTTCTGAAATGCATAGGCACTTTCGCAGTTGGTACGTGCCCCGCCAACGGCACAGAAGCTCCAACCACCATACTGCTGCTTGATCTGGCTTAGTTTCATAGCTGCTATCTTCACTGCCGTTTGCAGATCACACGTCATATAGTCATTGTCAAACGGGGCAAGTAAATCACCATATTTTTCGGTAATTTTCGGGTTTTTGTTAAGAAAACTTTTTTTGATACGAGGCTCTCTGATGCGGTCTTTGGCATCGACAAAATCATAGCCGTACTTCCCCTTGATGCAGAGCTTGCCCTCGGAGACCACACCATCCTTTTGTGCATAGATCTTGACAATCTCATTGTTCTCTACCACGCCGGTAATGTCACACCCCACCCCACAATAGGTACAGACACTCTCTATCTCTTCGCTCTCATATTTCTTTGTCATATCAATGCCTTCATAAACATAATGCAGCCTCTTTGGAGACAACTTGGATAAAATTTATCCTATTTAGCCTTAAATTTAACATTTTTTAAGCACTGCTGGCTATTATCGGTACAAATTATAACAAAAAGGATGTAATATGTTTACGATTCAAATGACAAAAGAGTGCGGCTGTTTCAAAAAGAGCAGTTACGAAAACAATATGCGCTTTGACAACAAAGATGATGCACTGCTTCAGGCAAAACTGATGGAGAGCCACATGAACCAAAAATTCTGCCAAAAACATCTCTTTTGGGTCGAAGAAGAGGGTAACACTTTCAAAATCAACGTCAAAGAGAGACCAAAAGAAGAAAACAGCGGCGGATGCTGTGGCGGCGGGCACTGCTCCTAACTAAGGGCTAAGGGCTAAGGGCTAAGGGCTAAGGGCTAAGGGCTAAGGGCTAAGCATAATATTTACTTATGCTGTATTAAACCTTAAACCTTAATCCTATTTAAAATTCCCAAACGTCAACGGCGCTTTCAAATCTTCCATCTTTCTTACCAGTGCGATGACTGCCTGAAGGTCATCAATTTTCTTACCACTGACACGGATCTCATCGCCCTGTATCGCAGGCGTGACCTTAAGCTTGGCATCTTTGATCGCCTTGACGATCTTCTTGGCTTCATCTTTTTCAATGCTGTCGATGATGCGGTAGATCACTTTGACATTACCGCCACTGATCCCCTCTGTCTTGACTTCTTCGAGTGATTTGGGTGAAAGTCCGCGTTTGATCATTTTGGAGATGACGATGTCTTTGAGTGCATCGATCTTGCTGTTGCTCGAACTTGAGAGGTTTAGTACCTTGGTTTTCTCATTCAAGTCAATATCAGTCATGATCCCCTTAAAATCAAAACGTGTAGCAACCTCTTTTTTAGCCTGCTCAATGGCATTTTTCATCTCCATCATATCAAGCTTTGCCGAGATATCAAAATAGTGATCTTTTGCCATCGAAGCCTCCTTATTTCTCTATGCGCATCATCGCCACATCACCATGCACAACATCAAGCGCTTTAAGTGCGGTAATGGCATCATGCATCTTGGACTCTTGTGTTTTATGTGTGGTAAAGAGTAGCTTCGCAATGTGCGCGTCACTGGTCGGTTTTTGCAGCATCGACTCTATGGAAATGCCAAACTCCCCCAGTGTTGAGGTAATGGCAGCAAGCACGCCGCTTTTGTCATCAACCTCGATACGAACATAGTACTGTGTTACGATCTGCTCTTTTGGCAGCAGCTTCAAACCGCTCTCAAGTCCTTTTTTGTACCCAAGCATCGGTCCTTGATTGCCACGGACAATATCGACAATATCGGCAATCACAGCCGAAGCAGTCGCATCACCGCCCGCACCTGGACCATAGTACATTGTCTCACCCACACGGTCACCGACCACTGTAACGGCATTCATCACGCCGTCTACTTTGGCGATCATACTCTCACTTGGGATCATTGTCGCATGCACCCGCAGCTCTACACCCTCACCCACTTTTTTGGCAATGCCAAGCAGCTTGATCTCATAGCCAAACTCTTTGGCAAAAGCTACATCGGTTTGTGTGATATTCTCAATCCCCTCGATAAGAATATCCTCCGGTTTTGCATCAATCCCGTACGCGATAGAAGCAAGAATCAACAGTTTGTGTGCTGCATCAAATCCACCCACATCAAAAGTAGGATCTGCTTCGGCATACCCAAGTTCCTGTGCCTCTTTAAGGATCTCGTCATACCGTGCACCCTCGTTGATCATCTTGGTAAGCATATAGTTGCACGTACCGTTCATGATCCCTTGAATACTCTCAATATGATTAGCAGCCAATCCGGTACGCAGTGCGCCAATGACAGGAATACCCCCGGCAGTACTCGCTTCATACATCAAAGGGATATCCCCTGCAATCTCCTGCAACTCATAACGGTGATAGGCAAGCAGTGCTTTGTTCGCCGTTACCACTGCTTTGCCATTCTCTAAAGCACGTTTAACCAATGCATAGGGCTCTTCCACCCCTCCCATGAGTTCAACGACAATATCGATCTGCGGATCATCTACCACACTGTAAGGATCATCACTAAGCGCAATTTGCACATCACGCTTTTTGTTGATATTGCGCACAACACCGCTTTTGACAACGATCTTCTTTCCGGCACGCGCTTCGATGATGTCTGTATTGGCTTCGAGTATTTTTGCGACACTCTCACCTACCGTACCGACACCCAGTATCCCGATCTTAACCATGCTTCTGTTCCTCTTCAAGGGTTTTCAAAAAACGTTTAATGTTTCGTGCTGCCTGACGGATACGCTTCTCATTCTCTATCAGCGCGATACGCACATATTTGTCACCGTAAATCCCAAACCCGATACCGGGACTCACAGCCACACCCGCTTCCTGCAAAAGTCGTTTGGAGAACTCCATGGAACCCATCTCCATATCGAGTGCAATCTGTGGCAGTTTTGCCCAAATAAACATACTCGCATTAGGTTTTTCAAGTGCCCATCCGGCATTGGTAAAGGACTCGATCATCACATCACGTCTTTTTCTATAACGGGGGATGATCTCCTTGTCCGGTACATATCCATGCTCATCAAGTGCTACAGTAGCTGCTACCTGAATCGGGGTGAACATACCGTAGTCCAGCCATGACTTGATCGCCTGAAGCGCACCGATAAGCTTTTTGTTCCCTACTACAAACCCGACACGCCATCCCGCCATGTTGTAAGATTTTGAAAGGGTATAGGACTCTACTGCGACATCTTTGGCACCTTCAACCTGCATGATTGATGGTGTTTTATACCCATCAAAGGTAATATCGGCATAGGCAATATCGGAAATGATATAGAAACGCTTCTCTTTTGCCAGTGCTACCAGACGCTCATAAAACTCCGGCGTCACGGTTGCAGTACTTGGGTTGTGCGGGAAGTTTACTACCAAAAATTTTGGCTTTGGAATTGAGTTTTCCAACGCTTCATTCACATCGGAAAGGAACTTGTCCTCATCCACTTCAAAGGTATCTTCGTCAAAGGTCACTTCCATCTTCTCGACATTCGCCCCTGCCAGTACAAATGCCTGTGAATGGATCGGATAGGTCGGGTCAGGTACGATTGCAACATCACCCGGATTGGTGATCGCCTGAACAAGGTGCACATACCCCTCTTTACTTCCCATTGTCGCTACCACTTCTGTATCTGGGTCAAGGTCAGCACCATACTTTCGCTTATACCAGTTGCTCATAGCAAGGCGTAATTTATAGATGCCTTTACTTGCGCTGTAGCCGTGTGTTTTTGGCTTATGGGCGGTTTCACACAATTTGTCAATGATGGGTTTGGGTGTTGAAGCATCCGGATTCCCCATCGAAAAATCAATAATGTCCGCCCCTTCCCGACGCATTTTCATCTTGATTTCATTGATCTCTGCAAATATATATTTTGGTAAACGGTTTATCTTCTCAAACTGAATTTCGTCAAACATAATTTCTCTTTTCCTCTAAAATTAATTGGAACGGTTATTTTCAATAGCATGTTCAATGCTCAATTCAGGATCTCTATCCACTGCATCTTTAATTGCAACATCCGAAGTTGTCTTACTCCCATAAAACGGGAGCAATGTTTTAAATTTTTGCCGATCAAACTGTGTCGCAAAGTACCAGGAAGCCCCGCCTATCAACACGAGTATCAGCAATACAATAACTTTAGATCTTCCCTTTTTCCTTTCCACAAGCGGTGCATCAAGTACAATGCCGTCTTCATCATGATGTGCATCATAATATGCTCGTGCTTCTTTACGAAGCGCTTTCATATCTGCACCGTATTCACGTTCAATAATGGAAATAAAACCCATTGTTTTTACTTTCTTAAGCAGTTCAAACTCACCTGCAAAAAGTGCTTCAAGGTTTTCTTCGGAAATATTTGTTTTATCACTAATCGCTTTAATACTGTTCTCTTCAAGTATGTCTTTCAATTGCATAACCCATCCTATGTATTAAAATAGCCGCCGCTGCACTGACATTCAGTGAATCGAATGCATGTTTCATCTCTATAGACACAAGTCCGTCGAGCTTGCCTCTTACCCTTTTGGATATACCTTTGTCCTCACTCCCCATAACCAGAACCCTCTTTTGGGGAAATACCACTTCCTGTATAGGCTTTCCTTCCATTGCTGCACCATAGACCGTAAACCCAATCTGTTTCAGCTCATTAAGCAGGTCAAGTACATTGTGAGTAAGCAAAAAAGGCATATCCAGCATCGCTCCGGAACTTGTACGTACAATCGCAGAGAAGTTCAATTGACGAACACCGGCAGCTACGACAGCATCTGCCCCCAAAGCATATGCACTTCTTACAATAGCCCCAATGTTCCCTACATCTGTAAGCCCATCAAGAATAACAATAAAGTCACCCTTCTTGATCATATCAGGATCAGGAACATCTATCTCCGATACCTCAAGCAGAATACCTTGATGGTTTCCACCCTTGCTCATAGACTGTGCCCATTTCTCTTCAAGAAACTTGATCTTCTCATGGTACTGGTGGAACAAGTGCTGCGGCAGCACCCCTTTTTTTGCGACATATACTGTTTCAACAACTTCCGGGTGTCGTTCCAAGGCATACAGACATACCTGTTTTCCGTAAATAATCATAAGAGATTTTATCCAATTTTTACTTGAACTAGCGTTTTCCTTTGTTCCCCACCAGTTCCTGATACCACTCTTTCACACTCCGATCACTGAGTTCAGCAAGAAGTTTTGCCTTTACTTTTGGCGGCAGATCCATTTGGTATATTTGAGACACTGAAAGTGAATCTTCAGTACTTTTTCCCGC
Source organism: Sulfurovum sp. (assembly GCA_027082955.1). Classification (GTDB taxonomy): domain Bacteria; phylum Campylobacterota; class Campylobacteria; order Campylobacterales; family Sulfurovaceae; genus Sulfurovum. The sequence goes on from JALWTA010000035.1 coordinate 42,423, forward strand.
TGATTTTATGATGACAACCCACTCACCGCGAATTGTTGACGCTTTTAACATCTCCAAAAGTTCCGAAGCTGACCCCCGATAGTAATGCTGGTACTGTTTACTGATCTCCTTTGCCAAAAAAAGCTCTCGATTACTATCGATTGCAATAATTTCTTCCAGCAATTTCTCAAGTCTGTGCGGTGCTTCGTATAGTACGGTATTATATCCGTTCTCCATGGCTTCATGTAATGCTGTCTGCCTCTCTTTTCCTTTGTGAGGCAAAAAGGCATAAAAGAGAAATTTACCCTCCTCAAAACCGGAAGCGGCATAGGCAGTCGTCACAGCAGAAGCACCGGGAAGTACATCATAGGGTATGTCCTCTTTTTGACAATATGCTACAAGCAGCTGTCCCGGATCGGAAATAACTGGCATTCCCGCATCACTGACATAAACAATCTTTTTTGTACGGATATCCTCTGCGTACTGTTCCAGCCGAGCATGACCATTATGTTCGTTAAATGAAACAAATAGAGCATCCGGATACTGCATGTCAAAACGTTCTTCTAAAAGCTTTAAAAGGTGTTTTGTGTGCCGTGTGTCTTCGCAGAAAAAAAGTTCTGCCTCTTCAAAAAGACGAAGTGCTCGAATTGTAATATCTTGGGGGTTACCAATAGGTGTGGGGATGAAAGTAAGCATTTTTGCCTAAAAAAAGAATGACTCCCCGAGTAAGTCGGGGAAAAGATTAGCTGAGTTTATATTTGTTTTTAAACTTCTCAACTCTACCTGCAGCATCAACGATCTTTTCAGAACCTGTAAAGAACGGGTGACACTCATTACAAATATCGATTGAAAGCTCTGGCTTGTTTGATCTTACTTCAAACTCATTACCACAAGCACACTTCACTTTACATTCCATATATTCAGGATGAATACCTTTTCTCATTGTGAGACCTTTTATAGTTATTTTGTTGACAGGCAACTAACCTGTTCTGATCCGAACATCATGTTGGATCCTTCCATATCTTACGATAGGGTCATTGCAACAGTCTTTGCTGAGACAACTTTTAGGGCGATATTATATCTGAATATATTTAAATACATTTTAAACTTGGGACTTAATGGAAAAAACGGGTTGCTAAAAACCTAAGCAAAGCCCGGTAGCATGGTGCTTAAAAAGGGATTATTTACAATGCGCTGTAAAAAAATGCCCAAAATGCGGTTCAAACCATACAAAAAAGA